>NZ_JAKSDZ010000002.1 GCF_023509475.1 Aestuariirhabdus haliotis
TTGGCATTACTGCCTGATATGGTGGAGCTAAGCGGGATCGAACCGCTGACCTCAACACTGCCAGTGTTGCGCTCTCCCAGCTGAGCTATAGCCCCGAAATCCGGGTTGCTTGAGCGCATAACTGTGCCCTCAAACGTGGAGCGCATTTTACTGGCTTATGGCACCCTGTCAACCCTGAGCAACCAATTATATAAAAGTAAAACAAGGTACTTAGGGACGTTGATGCACAGGCGATCCGCAGGGCGTCAAATCCTGCTAACGCTCCAGCGCCCGATACTCTTTATCCCAACGTTTGGCTTCTTTCTTTGAGGCACTTCCAAGCAGATTCAGGGCATAACGCACCCTCGCTCGGCTTAGGTCAGGACCCAGCATTTGCATCGCATCAACGATCGAAAATGTTGAGGTGGTTCCCGCAATGGACAGGAAAATCGGCGGCATAAACCCTCCCATTTTCACATCCATCGCTTTAGCCAAGGCTTTAAGGCCGGCAAAGATGGCATCTTTATCCCAGACCCTAAGCTCATCCAGATACCAGGAAACAAACTGCAACACGCGACGAATTTCATCTCGTTCCAACTTTAGCTCGTCAAACTGAGCTTCGGTGACCTCTGCCATGCCAGCAAACATAAAGCTCGCCAGTGGTGCCACTTGAGAGAACCGCTCCACCCTACCTTTGAGATGAGGGATCAGGGGACGAATATAGTCATCGTTGAAGGCCCAGGTTTTAAGGGCTTCGATAAACTGGTCATCGTTTAAATCATCACGTATCCATTGCCCGTTGAGCCAATCGAGTTTTTCCGGATCGAAGATCGGCCCACCCAGGGAAACCCGCTTCATATCAAAGCTGGCAATCATTTCATCGAGGGAGAACTTCTCCCGTTCATCGGGCATCGACCAGCCCATTCGGCCAAGATAATTAATCAATGCTTCTGGCAGATACCCCATCCGCTGGTAGTAAAGAATGCTGGTTGGGTTTTTACGCTTGGAAAGTTTGCTTTTGTCCGGGTTACGCAGCAGCGGCATATGGCCCAGAACCGGAGCTTCCCAGCCAAAGTACTCATAGAGTTTGATCAGCTTGGGTGCTGATGGCAACCACTCCTCACCTCGAAAAACATGAGTAATACCCATCAGGTGATCATCAACAACATTCGCCAAAAAGTAGGTTGGCAGGCCATCCTGCTTGAGCAAAACCTGCATATCGATTTGTTCCCAGGGAATCTCGACGTCACCACGCAGATAATCATTAAAGCGGAAGCTTCCCTCTTCCGGGATTTTCATCCGCACAACATAGGGATCACCCGCCGCCAGGCGACTCTTGACCTCTTCAGCACTGAGTAGCAGGCCGCGACCATCATATTTGGGGCGTTCACCACGGGCCTGTTGCTCCTTGCGCATCTCATCCAGCTCTTGCGGTGTTGCAAAACAATAGAAAGCATCGCCCTGCTCAATCAACTGCTGTGCATAACGCTGGTAGATGTCGGCACGGTCGCTCTGCCGATAGGGACCGCTCTCGCCACCACAATCAGGCCCCTCATCCCAGTCAATTCCCAGCCATCGAAGCGAATCCAGAATCATCTGTTCCGATTCCGGCGTACTGCGCAGCTGGTCGGTATCTTCTACGCGGAGAATAAATTCTCCTCCGTGCTGACGAGCGAAACAGTAATTAAACAGGGCAATATACGCAGTACCAACATGGGGGTCGCCAGTGGGCGAAGGCGCAATACGCGTGCGAACAGTCATGATCTATCCAGTGAAGGGAGAAAAAGGAAGGGCAATTATACGGATTTTCGGCAACGGGGCGAATACACGGGCGCCCTTAATCAGCAATTGCTGTAAGGGCGCCATTATCAATCTGGCGAGGAGTTAACGAAGAAGACTGGAGGCTCAAAACCAACCCCGAGCAACGGCTGACACCGAGCCTGCCTGTTAGTGCTTTTCGGCCATCAGGCCCTGATCTGTTGGCAAGCTGAACCAACGTAAAGCTTCCGCATTCGCTTCCAACTGAATGCCACAGTCGCTATCAACAGCCTCAATACTTTGCATCAGCTGCTCAGCTTCAACCAGGTAATCGGATAATTGGTCAAGTTGAGCGGCCTGATCTGTCCCGTTCGGATTCGAGAACGACAAGCTGCCAGATTGATAATTGATATCCCCCAGGCGTATATCCGCTGTTGGCAGCGCCCCCTTGTAACCCCAAACCCCTCGCTCGGCATTGAACTGGTAATGCCCAAGCATACGCCAACCGTAATCGGCCACCAGTTCCATTGCCCGGACCAGATACTCAAAGGTATCCCGGGAAATAAAATAGTTAAAATTCAACCTGACCCAACCCGGCTTCAGCACAGAGTTACCTTCTCCGATACTGGTTTCAATAGCTTCGCTGGTTGGCTGATCCATACCCAGAAGCTCATGACCGTAAGGACCTGCACAGGAACAACCGCCGCGCACCTGAATACCGAACAGGTCATTAAGCAAGGCGGTTACAAAGCCGTGATGCAGAACCTTGCCGCCACTACGAATTTGTAGCGAGACAATGCTTGTGCGAGGCTTATCAAGATCACCCAGGACAGAAATCTGTGAATTTTCCCGCCAACGCCTCAGAGCTGCTCGCACAAATTCATGCTCCAGCCTCTCAATGGTTTGCGCACCCACGGCATCTTTTAGCTGAAACACCAGCCCAGCACGAATGGATTCTATGATTGCCGGCGTACCACCCTCTTCCCGACGCTCGCCGGCCTTCAGGTAGCAATGGGAATCAGGAGACACCCAGGAAACCGTACCGCCTCCTGGCACACTGGGCACACGATTGCTCAACAATTTCCGGTTCAGTATCAACAAACCCGGCGTTCCGGGTCCACCGACAAACTTATGCGGAGAAATAAACAGCGCATCCTGATGACTGCCCTCACCTTCGCCCTGCATGTTGATCTCGACATAGGGCGCGGCAGCCGCATAATCCCAGAATGACAGGGCATCGTGTCGGTGCAGCAACCGGCTGATCGCAGTTGTATTGGTTAACAACCCGGTGACATTTGAACCGGCGGAGAAACTACCGATTTTGAGTGGCCGATCCTGAAAACGCACCAGCTCAGCTTCCAATTGAGACAAATCGATATCGCCCTCGGCATCCAATCCAATAGTAACCAGATCCGCAATAGATTCGCGCCAGGGCAGTTCATTGGAATGATGCTCATAGGGACCGATAAAAACCACGGGCCTTTGCTCTTCGGGTACCTGATCCAGCAAGCGATAGCGATCATTCAGTTCCGCAGGCAAACGCAGATTGAGAATATCGATCAATTTATGAACGGCCGCCGTGGCTCCGGATCCACAGAAGATCACCAGATCCTCTTCCCCGGCTTGCACAGAGCGCTTAATCAACTCCCGCGCCTCTTCACGCAGACTGGTTGTCTGCAGTCCCGTGGCTGAGGTTTCGGTGTGAGTGTTGGCGTACCAGGGCAATACGTGCTCCTGGATATAGCGTTCAATAAAGTCCAGAGAACGACCCGAGGCGGTGTAATCGGCGTACACCAATGGACGCAGACCAAAAGGGGTTTGCAATGGACGCCCCTCGCCTATCACAGATTCCCTGATCGTCTTGATTAGTTGTTGCACCGACATACCCACCTCGCTCAATTGTTAATAGAGTGGTGGGGCTTTTGTGATCAGCTCAGCAGAGGCAGCTCGGTACTGTACTTGATCTGTTCCATCGCAAAGTTCGAGGTCACATCGCTCAAGCTGGTGGCTTGGATAAAGCGCTTATAAAAAACATCGTAAGCCGCAATATCCTTTACCACCACCCGCAGCAGATAATCGTATTCGCCGCTCATGCGGTAAAATTCGACCACTTCCGGGAAAGAGGCCACCACGGACGAAAACGACTGCAACCACTCGGCGCTGTGTTGGCTGGTCTTGACCTGAACAAACACGGATACACCCAGGTCAAACTTTTCTGCGTCCAGTAACGCCACTTTGCGAAGAATAACACCACTCTTTTCCAGCTTCTGAATCCGCCGCCAACAGGGTGTTTTGGTGAGCCCCACACGCTCAGCCATCTCTTCGACAGAAAGACTAACATCAGACTGAATAATAGCAAGAAGCTGCATATCAATATCATCAAGCACTATTTTATTCCAACTTTAAATTATTGATTAGGAAATTATTTTCATTATAACTTAAAATCAATCACCCCTTAAAACTCAATTCCCCATTTGCCATCCAGCGAGAATCAAATACTCAACCAGCCCCCGCTATTGAGTTGAATTTTTTTCATATTAAGCATGTTTACGAGGCATTTATTCGCATCCCAGTCCAGCCAAGGCGCCTGTCAAAAGATAATTATCACCCACAAAAAAAGGGGAAGCCGAAATGGCCTCCCCTTTTTTATAAGGGTGTTTAGCCTATGCAGGTGCGCTAATCACACCAGCCTGCGCCATTAGATCTTCGATTTCCGGCAAACTTGCTGGATCATCGATGGTCGAAGGCACTGCATATTCCTCACCCGCAGCGATCTGACGCAAACTACGCCGTAAGATTTTACCCGAGCGTGTCTTCGGCAAACGGCTAACCACAAGGGCCTTGCGGAAGCAGGCCAACGGACCAATTTCATCACGCACCATTTGCACCAGCTCTTGCTCCAGCTGTTCAGGGTCCAGGTCAACGCCGTTTTTAAGCAATATCAACCCAAGCGGCAACTGCCCCTTAAGCTCATCATTGATACCAATCACCGCACATTCGGCGACCGCAGGGTGGCCCGCCACGACCTCCTCCATCTCACCGGTTGAGAGTCTATGACCTGCGACATTAATGACATCATCAACCCGCCCCATAATAAACAGGTACCCATCATCATCGAGATAGCCGCCGTCACCGGAGACGTAGTAACCGGGAAATTGCTCCAGGTAACCACTACGGAAACGGTTAATATCTCCCCAGACGGTTGGTAAGCAGCTGGGGGGCATGGGCTGTTTGATGGCGACAAATCCCTGTTCATTAGCTGCGGCGGGCTCACCGCTTTCGTTAAGAATCTGAACATTAAACCCTGGTACAGGAACCGTTGCCGAACCCGGCTTAACCGGCAGTAATTCAACCCCGGCCAGGTTACTGGCAATGGCCCACCCGGTTTCGGTTTGCCACCAGTGGTCGATAACCGGCTTACTCGTCTTTTCAACGGTCCAATCATAAGTTGGCGGATCAAGGCGCTCCCCTGCCATAAAAATGGTTTCCAGTGCACTCAGATCGTATTGGTCAATCAAGGCGCCATCAGGGTCCTCTTTCTTGATGGCACGAAACGCTGTAGGCGCCGCAAAAAGTGCGCGAACTTTGTATTCGCTGGCAACACGCCAGAAAGCTCCGGCATCGGGGGTAAATACCGGTTTTCCTTCGTAGAAAATCGTGGTGCAACCACGAATCAAAGGAGCGTAAACAATATAGGAGTGCCCGACTACCCAGCCCACATCAGACGCTGCCCAAAACACATCGCCGGCGTCCATATTGTAAATAGCCTTCATGCTGTAATGCATAGCAACGGCATGACCACCATTATCTCTCACCACTCCCTTGGGCTTTCCCGTGGTGCCTGAGGTATAAAGCACATAAAGCGGATCAAGAGCATTGACCGGCGTGCAGCCAACCGGTTTAGCCTGCTGCAACAAGCTATTCCAGTCGTGGTCAATGCCTTCGTTCATCGTTGCGGGTCCCTGCTCACGCTGGAACACCACACTGGCAACGGGTTTATGGCGAGCGATGGCCAAAGCTTCATCCAGCATGGGCTTGTATTCGATGATCCGGTTCACCTCAATACCGCAGGAAGCACTCAATACCACCTTGGGCTCGGCATCATCGATACGCACCGCCAGCTCATTCGGTGCAAAGCCGCCAAACACCACGGAATGCACCGCACCTAGACGAGCGCAAGCCAACATGGCCATGGCAGCCTCGGGAATCATCGGCATATAGATAACGACTCGGTCGCCGTGGCCAACGCCCAGTTCGGCCAACATACCAGCGGTGCGAGAGACTTCATCGAGTAGCTGGTTGTAACTGTATTGGCGTTTTTTGCCTGTCACTGGGGAATCATAGATCAGTGCAGTCTGTTCTCCCCGGCCATTTTCAACATGATAATCAAGAGCAAGATAAGCCGTATTGAGTTCACCATCCGCGAACCAGCGATCAATACCATTGTCATCCTGACTGAGGATGTTCTGCGGTGATTTAAACCAGTTGATCCCTTCTGCTTTCTCTTTCCAGAACCCCTCGGGATTCTCAATAGAATAGGCATACTCCTCGTGGTAACTCATGGTGTTCCCTCGCTTTGGCTCTGTCATTATTATGGGGTTCAGTTCAATTTAGCCGGTGCAGTTGAAACTGACACCCTTGTAACCCATGGCGCCGACTAAACAACAGTAGCCAGCCCAACATTGTCGACAATTATGCCGTGAGAAAGGAGATTTAGGGATTCAACCTTAGTTGTAACCCCTTAGTTGTTAACAATTAAGGGGTTTGGTGATTACCCAAATTATTAATTCGCTTACGGATTTTACGGGTCAACCACCACACTCCAAGCACCACAGGGACCACACTTGCCGCCAGGAATAGGGAGGTGTTGATGGGCAAACCCAGAGGCTTACTTGCATCCAGTATGTACTTGATCAAGCCAACCAGATGGTAACTGATCACAACGACCGACAAGCCCTCAACCGTCTCCTGCAGTCGCAGCTGCAACTTGCCGCGACGATTCATCGAACTCAGCAAGCGTTGATTCTGCCCCTCAATAGCCAGATCTACCTGAGTACGCAGCAGTTCTCCCGCCCGGGCGAGACGCTGTGAAAGCTCTTCCAACCGGTTAGACACGGCTTCACAAGTATCCATGGCGGGAGTAAATCGACGAGCAAAGAAGTGGCTGATCATCTGCAAGTGCTCGACCGGTTCCTCCTCAACAAACTCGAGACGTTGCCGTACCAGGGAAGCGTAGGCTTTAGAGGCTGCAAACCGATAACTGGTGTCAGAACGGTACTGCTCCACCTCGGCGGCCACCGCCGAGATCGATTCCAGTAGCGCCTGATCCTCGTCCGGGTTTCGGGCTTTGGCCGCCAGGCGAGCGGTGATGCCTGTCACTTCGGCTTCCAACAAGGCAAGGCGCGGGCTTATCTGACGCGCCAGGGGTAGCGACAGCAGCGCCATGACTCGATAACTTTCGATTTCCAGAACCCTCTGCAACAGCCGTCCCGTTCTCTGAGGCGAGAGGTCATAATTAGCGATATAAAAGCGCCCAAAGCCTCCCTTATGCAGACGAAAACTGGTACACAGCAAAGCTCTGCCAGCCATGGTGTAGGAGCCTATCGCACGCTCTCCGTCAAACAGCATCTCCGACAGCTCGTCACCATCTATCTTGTTGGGTCTGGAGACTTGATCAATCACGCCATGCAGCGCCGTCACCACCTCCCCCCCTATGGCTTCGAGCCATTCTCGGGGGGCCGCATCAACCGCTTTTTCACTAAACGCCGGCAACGACTGCGAAGGGCGAATAAAGGTATAAGCGGAAAACTCTGTGTGGCGTTCCCAACGCAAGTGAAAGTCACCAAAATCCAGATACAAAGCCGAAGCATCGCTAACTGGCGGTGGCAATGCATACCGCTGGCACAGCCGGGCAATATGGCTAACCTCGCTTTTGCCCCCCTGCTCACCAAACAGAACGGCCATATGACTGACCAGGGCTGGCGACTGCACCACGGGGAAAGGACGGGCATGAAGCTCGCTATACAGTTGTTCCCTAAGCGGATGAACGGGCAGACGAAACTCACCCAGAAAATGCTGCTCTGTTGCCATACTGACTACTCTGTTTATTAGGTTATGGCGAGTTTACGTGGTGCTCTGCATTGCAGCAATCCGTGCCAGATGGCTGCAGATAGTTGCAAAAGTCATCAAACTATTTAGCTGGATCAATTTTCAAGCTCGGCCCCTGCCATATACTGATTGATATGCAACGAAGCGCTGCAGCACTATTTCCAAGCTGAGAAGAGGGAAGCAATATGGCCAGTTACGGTACAGAGCAAATTCGTAATATCGTACTGACCGGTCATACCGGGGCCGGCAAAACCACGCTATTAGAACGTTTACTGGTCGCCAGTGGCACGCTTGGTTCGGCCGGTTCGGTAACCCGTGGCAACACCCTCAGCGACTTTGATGCACAAGAGCAAGAATGTGGCCATTCCCTTGAAACCTCGCTCTGTCATTTCCAGCATCAAGGTCACCAGATCAATGTCATCGACACCCCCGGGGTGCCCGATTTTGCGGGACGTAGCATCAGTGTATTGAGCGCCGCCGATGCCGCCTTGCTGGTGATTAATGCCACCACCGGCGTGGAAACGGTCAGTGAACAGCTGATGCAAGCGGCGGCAGAACGTCATCTCTGCCGGGCCATCATTATTAATAAAATCGATGCCCCCGGGGTCGATTTTCAGTCGCTAATGGCTGACATCAAAGAGGCTTTCGGCGATGAATGCCTGCCTCTGAATCTCCCCATCAACAAAGGGCAATCGGTTGCAGACTGCTTTTTCTGCCCTCAAGCGGGCACATCCGAGTTAGGTGCTATCGATGCCGCTCACAACGCTTTGGTCGACCAGGTTGTTGAAGTGGATGAAGCCCTGATGGAAGTTTATCTGGAACAGGGCCAATCCCTGGACCCTGATCAGTTGCACGCCCCCTTTGAACAGGCCTTGAGGGAAGGCCACCTGATTCCGGTATGTTTTGTATCGGCTCAAACCGGTGTCGGAATTGATCAGCTATTGAACATCCTGACCGACCTGATGCCCAACCCGCTGGAAGGAAACCCTCCCGAATTTATCAAGGGCGAAGGCGACCAAGCCAGCCCTGTCGATGTACGACCCGACCCTGAGCGCCATGCCATCGCCCACGTCTTTAAAATTCAGGTCGATCCCTATGTCGGAAAACTAGCCATGTTTCGCGTGCATCAAGGGCAGATAACACCCAACACCCAACTCTTCATCGGTAATGCCAGAAAGCCCTTCAAGGTGGCCCATCTTTATCGCATTCAGGGAGCAAAACACAGCGAAACCAATCGCGCCATTCCGGGCGACATCTGCGCTGTTGCCAAGGTCGACGGGGTCCATTTCGATGCGGTTCTTCATGACTCTCACGACGAGGATCATTACCACCTGCGATCCATCAACTTCCCCCCTCCCATGTACGGACTCGCTGTCACTCCGGTGCATCGAGGCGATGAGCAAAAACTGTCCGAGGCACTCCATAAACTGGAAGCCGAAGACCCTTCGTTGAACATCGAACACCGAGCCAGTCTCAACGAAACCGTGATTCTGGGTCAGGGAGAACTGCACCTAAATACCCTCATAGAGCGAATGCAGCGCCAGTTCAATGTATCGGTTGAGACCCACCCCCCCTCTATCGCTTACCGGGAGACCATCACCAAAGCTGCTGAGGGTCATAGCCGCCACAAAAAACAAACCGGCGGCGCTGGTCAGTTTGGTGAAGTCTACCTGAGGATCAAACCATTGCAGCCGGGAGCCGGCTTCGAATTTCACAGTGCGGTGGTCGGCGGTTCGATCCCTGGACAGTTTATTCCTGCGGTTGAGAAAGGCGTAAGAGAAGTCATTAGCCATGGCGCCATTGCCGGCTTTCCCATGCAGGATGTTCGCGTCGAGGTCTACGACGGCAAACACCATTCGGTTGATTCAAAGGAGATCGCTTTTGTTGCCGCCGGTCGTAAAGCCTTTCTCGATGCCATCGACAAGGCCGCCGCAGTGATTCTGGAACCCATTGTTAACCTCAGCATTCGCGTCCCGGAACACTGCATCGGTGACATTACCGGAGATATCGCGGCTAAACAGGGTATGGTTATCGGCAGTAACAACCTTCCAGGTCATAAAGCCGAAATCAGTGCCCAGGCGCCAATGCGAGTATTATCGGATTATCAATCCCGAATAAAATCGATCAGTGGCGGCGAAGGTTCATACAGTATGAGCTTCAGTCATTACGACCCTGTGGCCAGAGACCTGCAGCGAGAACTGGCCAAAGATCACCAGAACACAGGAGAGTAAACCGCACCCTGTATGTTGTTTAACCCGGCCCCCGTCCGGGTTAACAGCCAATAGGTGCAGGATGGGCAAGTTATCGTTAGAATCAAACCGTCGTCGCTGGTTTAAGGTCTTTTCATGCCTTTGCTTCAATCTTGGCTGGTGTTGCTAGCATTGTTCCTCCCTGCTGCAGCCTACCCAGACTCATTACAGGTTTCTACTTCAACCGTTAAGCCCTGGGGATACGTCAACGCCCAGGGCCAACTTGATGGCCTGCTGAGCCGCTTTACCCTGGAGCTGGAAAAGCACAGCGGCATAACGCTGAACAACACCCTGACACCCTACCCCAGAGTGATTCAAGAGGTAAAAAGCGGTCAAGCTGACCTGGCAGTTCTGTTCAAAAGCCCCCAAGCAGATCAATACGGAATCGATCTGGGTGAAGTCGTTAAAACCTCAATTATCATTACGGCACGTGCTGATGCCCCACCGATCAACTCCCTTGACGCCCTGGCTGGAAAGCGAGTTGGTTACATCAGAGGGTCGCGTTACGGTGCTAGCTTCGATGACAACCTCCAACTTTACAAAGTCCCGATCCGCGATATGGCGCAAGGGGTCCGAATGCTCATGCAAGGCCGTATTGAGGCGATGGTTTCCGCGGACTATACATTGTTCTATACCCTGAGGGAGCTCGATATTGAACCAACCCGGCTGGTGCATTTGTTGACATTGGATTCCAATAGTGGGCACCTTTATCTTTCTCGCCGGTCCACCAAGCCGGATAGCGCGGCTAACCTGCAGAAAGCCCTGGAGGAGATGCGCAGCAACGGCATACTGCAACAGATTTTTTTCAAGCCCTACCTCTCAGACCGGCTGAATTCGCCATCCAACAACAGCCATAGGCAAACCAACACGCCCTGGCTAGTCAGCATTCCATAGAGCCTATCTATCTTCATCATTAGAACTTGTAATTGGCATCAGAGGAGCTGCCTGTTGAACAATAGCCTCAACAAACAGCCCCTACGCAAGCAGATGATCGGAGATAACATGCAACCCATTACTATTTTTGGCCGTGAAGGCTGCGGATACTGTCAACGAGCCAAGCAACTGGCCGAAGACAAACAACTGGCCTTCAAATACATCGATATCCATAAAGAGGGTATCAGCAAGAACGATCTGGAAAAAACCATTGGCAAGCCGGTAGAAACCGTGCCGCAAATTTTCATCGGTCGCGAACATATTGGTGGTTACACCGAGCTCAACGCTTACCTGAGCCAATCTCACTAACCACCCTTATCAGGGGCGTTGGATCAACGCCCTTTTTACCCGCTGGCGACAAACCTGCGAGCGGGTATACTGAAAACAGTTTCACAAAGGAATGTGCTTATGAACCTGTACTCAGTTTTGCGTCGATCTCGCGCCTTTAAACCGCTCTCTTTTGCCCTTCCCCTGATATTCGCACTGCCTCTTGTGGCTCATGCTAACTCGAGCGCCATTCTTGAGGGTGATCGTGCCATACCTACCCTGGGTAACGCGGGCATGGTCGTTACCAGCCATACCCTTGCTACCAAGGCGGCTATTGATGTCTTGCGACAGGGAGGCAATGCCGTAGATGCCTCAGTCACGGCAGCCTTTGTGCTGGCGGTAGTGCAACCCCGCTCCGGCAACATTGGGGGTGGCGGCTTTATGCTGGTATCCCCAGGCGACAGCGATGATGTGGTTGCAATCGATTATCGGGAAAAGGCCCCGGCTGCGGCCAGCCAGAATATGTTCCTGACCAAAGAGGGCACAGTCGACAACCAATTAAGCCGTTTTTCCCACCAGTCTTCCGGCGTACCGGGTACTGTTGCCGGCCTGTTACTGGCACTGGAAAGCTACGGCACACTCGACCGCAAACAAGCCATAGCTCCGGCTATTGAGCTGGCAACCGAGGGCTTTATTGTGCCTGCCCGTTTTACCAAAGGCCTTGAAAAGCGGCGCGAGCGACTGCAAAAAGATCCGGGGAGTCTAGCCCTGTTTTATAAACCGGATGGCAGCACTTACCAGCCCGGGGATCGCTTCAAACAACCAGAACTGGCAAAAACCCTGCAACGTATATCGGACTCCGGCCATGAAGGTTTTTATCAGGGAGAAACCGCTCGCCTGATCGCAGAGCAAATGGCAGCCAACGATGGCTTGATTACCGAACAAGACCTGGCCGACTATCAGGCCAAAATTCGAGTACCCGCACGAGGGGATTACCGGGGTTACCAAATCTATTCCATGCCGCCCCCCAGCTCAGGCGGCACCCATATTGTGCAGATTCTCAACCTGTTGGAACCCTACCCAATCGATGATTTGGGCCACAACTCGGCACAAACCATCCATCTGATGGCCGAGGCCATGAAACTGGCCTACGCTGATCGCGCCACCTACCTGGGCGACAGTGACTTTGTTGAGGTACCGCTTAAGGGATTGTTATCGGCTGACTATGCCAATGAGCGTCGCAAACTTATCAATAGCTCGCAAACGACCCCTTCGGCCGAAATACTCTCCGGCGATGCGCCCTCTTACGAAAGCTCCGAAACCACTCACTTTTCGATAGCTGACCGCGACGGCAATGTGGTTTCCAATACCTATACCCTGAACTTTAGCTATGGCTCGGGTATCTCTGTTACCGGTGCAGGGTTTTTGCTCAATAACCAGATGGACGATTTCAGTGCCAAACCGGGAGAACCCAATGCTTACGGCTTGATTGGCGCCGAGGCCAACCGCATCGAAGCCAATAAGCGCATGCTAAGCTCCATGTCTCCCACCATCGTTCGTCATCAGGGGAAAAACCTGTTGGTGACAGGAACACCGGGAGGCTCCAGAATCATTACCACCACCTTGCAGGTGATCATGAACGTGATTGATCATGGACTGAATGTCCAGGAAGCCGTTAACGCCCCGCGCATCCATCATCAGTGGTTACCGGACAAGCTCAGGGTAGAAACCGGTCTCAGCCCGGATACCCTGAAACTGTTGCGAGAAAAAGGCCACGAAATTGAAATCAAAGCCGCCATGGGCGCCAGCCAGAGTATTTATCTGGACGATCAGGGGATGATGCAGGGTGCTGCAGACCCTCGCCGGGAAACCTCGTCCGCCATGGGACTCTGGCGGCACTAGTCAGCTGACAAACTAAGGCAGGGCTGACTACAAAGCCGGATCGATCAGCCGCTGCCTGAGCTCTCCCAAACCATGATTTGCTAATTGTTGCGCCAAATTCCTGTATTCGGGGTTAGCGCGTAGCACAGTGCAATCACAAGTCTGCATCAAATTTCTGAAGGCCGGTGGCAAATCACGAGCTCGGCTAACCATCCCCCCCGGTTTATCCTCTACCAGATAACAGATGCGCCTGATGCCACTCATCAATAGCCGAGAAAGGCACATCGGGCATGGCTCCAGACTACAAACGAGCGTCAATTGGGCCGTTGCTTCTGGCGGGTACTCACCTTTTGCTACCGCTTGCTCCCACAGGTCCAGAAGCAGCATTTCTGCGTGCGCAGCACTATTGCGGGTTGGCTCAAATACAGCGTTGCTGGCCTCAAACAGAATCTCATGATCCCTGCAGATCAGGGCACCAACACCATAATTGCCCGACTGTCTTGCCGAGAGCGCCAATTCGCACACTCGATGAGCCAGCTGGTCTCGATGATCCTCGGCCAATTGCTGCTGCAGCCGCTCCTGGATATCCGACAGGGACAGCTGTGGTTTCTTTTTCGAAAATAAAAAATCGATCATTGATAACCTGTTTAAATTGAGGACAATAGCCGGGTTATAAGTGAGAAGATTTCAACAACGGACTATCTATGTACCTGATTATTAAACACAGCCATATGACACTGGCAGCCCTCAGTATCTCGTTCTTCGCCCTACGCGCCTTCTGGTCGGTCAGGCAGTCCACTTTACTGGATAAAAAATGGGTTCGGGTTACGCCCCATATCGTGGATACCCTGCTTCTTGCCTGCGCTATCTACCTGATGATTACGATTGGCCAGTATCCGTTCACCGATGCCTGGTTGACCGCAAAATTATTTGCCCTGATAGCCTACATACTGCTCGGCACAATGGCCATCAAACGAGGCAAAACCCCTACTATCCGTTTTGTCTTCGCTCTGGCGGCCATCGCAGTTTTCACCTATATCGTTGGTGTTGCCTTTAATCACAGTTATTGGGCATGGTGGTAAACCAGCGCGAATGCTCAAGCTGGTTGCCAACAGGCTTGAGCTGATCGTCCAGCAAGCCTATAAGTAGGCTGGAGCCGCTGGATGAAACTTTCAAGCGGGCATATTGGGCTTGCTGGTAGCATTCGGCTAGCCCTTCCTGAAACAGATAACTCTCGGCGCCCAGTTTAACGCCATGGTAATTTCGATAAGCCAGCTTCAGTTCATTGGCTGCCAGTGCTTGTTCGTTATCCAGTCGGCGAAAGCTGCCAACCCCCTGTGCATCCAACGTCAAAACCAGTAGGCCTGAATCATCCAGATCGTCAAGGGGCACCTTGCGGGTCAGCTCATAATCGAGCCGCATATAGTCTCCCTGAATCAATGATCGAGGATCCTTGGGCGCGAGTTTCAGATACAGCTCCTGACCATCGTGCAACACCCATTCCTTAGAGAGGATGACGCCACTAATTACCAGCAGACCAAGCAGTGGGGCAAACAAGGTTGCAGGTTTCACAGGCTTTCCTCCCCATGCTGCGCCGGCTTTCCAGTAAATCTCGCAAGCAGATAAGCTACGGCAATTAACAGCAGCCCAGTCACCATTAACGCAAGTCCCTTCTCAATCAGATTCAGTTCCAGCGAGTAGTAATACCAGGCCAGAACCACGGCAAGGGTTAGGCGCCCCAGCATCAACAACCAGAGTTCATCACGCCAGTAGCCTAATAAGAGCAACAACAGTGCCAGTAAAACTCCGTAGGTCGAAACCAGCGATAGCGCTATTACCAACAGCAAACCAGGCAGGTAGTTGGATAGAGGCCAGCGGGCAAAAAGGGCAATTCGTACCCAGCACACCAGCAACAAACCGGACAGTATCAATAATGATATCTGGGGTTTTAGCAGGGATACCTGCACCCAGGAATTACTGGTGAGCATGAACTGCCAGATCAGAATCAACAGCATCCCCCAGGCAGAGGCGAACGCCAGGGGTCGTAGCCCTTTGATTGTCCCTGGAGAAAGCCAAAGCGAGATACAGATTATACCTACCATGAACAACAAGCCGTCACCCCACCCCAACATATCTTCAAAGCTCAGCCATGCCAACACTGACACCAAAGCCGTTAGGGGTAACAGGAAACGTACGAAGGCATTAGCAAATAAGGGATAACACAAAAGCGCTACCCCTAATTGACAAAGGCTAACCAGACTTAATTCATTGCCATGCCACAGGTCTGCAACGGCGAACAGCAATAAGCCATTGGCACAAAACAGAAATGCGACCGCGACCTGCTGCCAAAACAGTCCCGCAGCCTGACGATGAATCAGCCAGCTCACAACCATTATTACTAACGACGCTAGCAAAGCCAGCTCGCTCTGCTCAAACAGAGCCAGCGATAACATGGGGGATAATAGAAACCAGCTAGCTAACCAGGCTCCCACACCGCTGAGAATTCTGGATATCAGGGGCACTGTTTCAGATTCGGCTTGAGCAGCCTGGAGCTCTTTCAGGCTGCTCAGGAGGTTGGGGCTGATATCAATATGGGACTTGTAAGCATCCTGATCCGGATTCATCCTTGCTCTCCCCCGCTCTTGCCAGCCAACACCGACAACCACCAGGCCGCACCACCAAACGCCAGTATCAGCAATAGGGCAAACCCCCAATAACCCAATGTATTGCCATGATCGAGCAACAAGCGGCCGGCGGCCGGCATCAAGGCACTGATAAGAGAGAGTTGCAGTAGCGCCACGATACCCAGGTGCCTAGGGTGATAGTGAATATAACCAGCTATTAACACAGCTCCCCATACCAGCAGCAATAGCCAGTCAGCCACGCCAGTGGCTTCTGGTTCCAGAAATGTGGTCATGGCCGGAAAGGTTAAAAAAAACAGTGTCAGCATGATCAGCTGATGACGTAGCCAATGTTGAGCCTGTGCCAGCCATGGACGCTGGCATTGTGTCTCAAAGCCAATCAATGCCAGGAGGTTCAGGCTGCCGAGCGAGGCAAAAAGGCCAATAGGGTCGGACGCTCCAGGCGCCTGCAACACTTGAAACCAGTACAGGCAAATACTGAGATTGAGCAACAACCAGCAAAATGCCCACAAAGGCGCAAAACGCCAACCGGGTAGCCAAAGCGCGCAGAGCAAGGTCCAGGTTGCAAATAGCTGCCAGGCATCGGCACCCGTTTGATAAATCTGACCAATCACCGCAAGCCAGGCACCAGAAAGCACTGTCGCAGCCAAAGCAGCCAGATTGCCCCCAAGCCGCGATGGGCCAAGATACAGAGCCAACACCGTGGCCGCGCCAAACAGGGTCAACATGACAGCGTGACGGCTAAAGCGCCCCAACAGCTCCCAGTTAAAGGCCAGAAGGTAAAATATTCCGGCTAATAGCAGCGCTGTTCCGCATAACAACATCTGACGGCTAAGCCACAGCGTCCAACGCTCAACTGGCTGCAGATCCGCGATTCCTGATGCCAGGGTTTCTGAATCAAGCCTCTTTTGCTCGTACAATACAAACAGGTCACGAGGTCGAAGCCGTTGTTGTTTAAACTCTTCTGACATAGTAATCAGGCTCTTCCATGATCAGATGATGTATTGCTCTTACTGCTAGCCTTCACCTTCATAGGATTTCACCCTTTCAGCGAAAGACTGCTGACACCCGCCCTAACCGGAGAGGTTCAGTTAGTGTTCTGAACACTAGTAGTAAAAGGAAGCGAACCTCACCGGCGCAAGCTAGCGCAACAGTGAGGTTCAGGAAAATCAGGCACAAAAGCTCCTGATGGGGACTTAATAGAGTGCACCAGGCACAATCATTCGAAAAATCACAAAGACCACCACAATCGATACAAAAGACATAATCCATTTGTAGATGGTAGGGTCCATGCCCGTTCGTTCTTCAATCCAGTTGCCAGTGGCAGCGCTAAATTTCGCCGCCATAACCACCGATAGTGCAAATAATACGACTAAAATCATCAGGTTCATTCAGGAACTCCTTCTCGACTTCTTGCTCAGAGTGTAATCTTCGCCTCAGGCTTTACTATGACCTGCATCAAAGCGTCAGACAACCCATCAGGCAGTTTCACGACAAGTGACGCAGCCGACGTTTCAATCACCAGTTTCATTGGGATTCGCAAGTATATTGGGTAAACTGTGCCGTCGGTTATAACTCTCCAACTCCTCGTTCAAAGGGCACTCTATGCTAACCTGGCTTCAATCTCGCCGCGTACGCTATCTAGCGGGCGTGTGCTTATTGTTCTGGCTTTTAATGATAGCGCTGCGCGTTATTTTTTTGCTGGGCTTCTCAGAAGTCGGTGACACCATACAAACCTCCGGCGAGGTGCTGGCCAAGTCGCTCTACATTGGCTTTAAATTTGACCTGCGACTCGCCCTTTTACTCTGCTTGCCTTTAATCCTGTTGGCCTATATTCCTCGTCTGAACCTTGTCCGCGTAAGTCTGTTGCGTCACCTCGCCTGGGGCTATGTACTCATTGCCGTTTCCGCCCTGCTGGTCTTCTACGTCTTTGATTTTGGCCATTATGCCTATCTCGGGGTTCGCATCAATTCAACAGCAATGCGTTTCTTCGAAGATTTTGCCATTTCCCGCAACATGGTCTGGGAAAGCTACCCGGTTGTCTGGATAACCCTGGGCGTGATTTCCACTGTTATTCTGTTCCTTGCAGCCTACCGCGTACTGGTTTTTGCTTCGCTGCTGCGTCCACAACCCCTGGTACCCGTGAAGAGCCGAATCATCGGTGGTTTTACCCTGTTTTTTGCTACCGTTCTTGGCATTCTGGGGCAATGGCCAGGCAACATCGAGAACCCGGTACCTCTGCGCTGGAGCGATGCTTTTTTCAGCGGGAGTACCGCCATTGCCTCGCTGGGTCTTAATCCCGTGCTCTACTTTGCTGACTCCTACGAATACGAGGAAGCGCCATACGAAAAAGAAAAAGTAGAGCACTACTACTCCGACATCAGTGTCTACCTGGGGGTAAAGGACCCCAACCCCGAGCAGCTCAATTATTTGCGCCAGGTGCCAGCCAACAAGACCCCTGTTTCGCTCGATGGCAAACAACCCAACGTCGTCTTTATTATGCTGGAATCCCTGGGTGCCAGCCGGTTAGGCATTTACAACAACCCTCTTAAGCCTTCCCCGAATCTTGACCGGATTGCCCGAGAGGGCTGGTTTATGCCCAATTTTTACGTGCCGGTTTCGGGCACCGCCCGAACGGTTTTTGCCAGCCTGACCGGGCTGGCCGATGTGACTCGCGTCAATACCGCCAGTCGCAACACCCTGATCATTGATCAAACCATGATCATCAATGAATTCAAAGATTACGACAAAAAGTACTTTATCGGGGGCAATCTGGGTTGGGCCAATATGAGCGCCGTGATCAACCACAATATTCCCGATATAGAAATCTTTGAGGAAGGCTCATTCAGTAGCCCTAATGTCGATGTCTGGGGGATTTCTGATCTGGATCTGTTTAAAGAAACCGACAAGGTGTTAAGCCAGCTGCCGAAAGAACGCCCCTTCTTTGCCTATATACAGACGGCGGCAAACCACAGGCCGTTCACCGTACCCGATAATAACGATGATTTTGAAGTTGATCTCAGCCACAGCGACGAAGCCCTGAGTAAAGCAGGTTTTAAAAGCGAAGCTCAATACAATGCCGTACGCCTGCTGGACTACAATATCGGCCGCTTTATGGAGATGGCAAAAGCCGGTGGTTATTTCGATAACACCATCTTTGTCCTATACGGAGATCACAACAACCGCATCACCGAAACCCCCCATATGAAGCCCTTCTACGAGGCATTAGATCTGGATGGCCTGCACGTGCCTAATATGATCTATGCACCAAAGCTTCTGAAACCCAGGGTGATCGAAGAAACGGTTAGTCTCGTGGATATGTTTCCGACCGTTGCCGGATTGGTTGGCATTCCCTATCGCAACAACACTATGGGACGAGACATTAGCCAGCCTGCCCCCGAGGGTGAACGGGTGGTGTACACCCAAACCTCGCACAAAACCCGACCGGTTATTGGGGCCATCACCAAGGATTTTATGCTTCGTATTGAATACAACAGTGACACCATCAAGCTGCATGATCTCAATTCGCCGACGCCTGCAGAGGACGTGAGCGAACAGCACCCGGCTATGACAATCCGCCTGACCCGGCTGGCCAAGGGAATATACGAATCAACCCGTTATCTCTTGCACAATAACGGCGAGCGAGACATACCCAAGTAAACGCCTGACTAGCCCTGAAAAGCTAACAACAAATTGGCAATACGGGCTCGAGTAGCTTTACTCAGCCCGTTCTTTTTATCAGGCTCCAGCCTCGCGCCGCGCCATAACAGAGTAAATAACCCAACGCATAGATAACCAGTAAAGGATCCAGTACGTAATCCCAAAGATTGGTCGACTCGAGTATCGCCCCATTGCCCCATAGAAAGACTGCCAATGTGAGGCTAATCGCCAACCACCAGACACGCCACCAGACAGCAAGTAGCGTCACGGGCAGTAAAGCCAGCGCTAACTGGAAGGTATACCCCCAACGGTAAGGGTCCAGATAAGCCAATCCCATCGTTGCTGCATAGAACGGCAAAGCGATCACGACCACAGACAACATCAGCCATTTCTTCTGCTCCGCCCCCAACACCTCCGGTGCACCAAGCCTCGCAGCTGTTCCGAGCAACAACAGAGATAAGGAAAGAATCGACAGGTCACCAAAACCTCCTCGCAGGAAGTCGATGATAGAGAACCCTTGCCATATAGGTATTACCGAAACGATAGTAACCAACACCAGCGCTAACAACGGCTTTGATCGAATCCAGACTCGAGGCAGCAGACAGTAAATACCCAATGAAAACATCAGCACAGCAATTAACCAGGATGTCATGGTAGCTGATCCTTTAACCAGGCTTCATTGAATCGAATATGTTTGACCGCGCTTTTGTTCCAGGTGTAGAGCAGGTGGACATCGCCATTAGCGGTACGTATGGCATAGGGATAGTCGTATTGGAAGTAGCATCCATGCTGTTCGCACATTTCTACCCGGGCACGCTGAGCAAAATTTTCCGACTGTGCCTGCTCACGCAAGGGTTGTTGGTCAAGCGAGTCTTCCAGCTCTTCCGTGATAATGCTGTCAAACTGCTTCAATGAAATACTATTACCACCAAAGTGGGACGAATTCTCAAGTTCAAATACCGCTCCCCAACCCTCTCCCTCATCACCCTCAAGCATCAGGGTTAAACGGTCCCTCTCGTCTTCGGTATCGTTACCAATCAGCCAGTCTTTTCCAAGAGCGCGAAAACCGGCAATAGCCGAATTGGGGTTAGGAATCGGGATCTTCACCGGATTGCTCCAGTGAATGCCGCCGTCATCACTGCTCACCCGTAGCACTCTGTAAGGCGCTTTATCACCCGCATAGCGAAGATAGGCGTCTGCCTGATTCTTGCTACTGGCCAAAATGATCGGCTGCAGGGAGTCCCTGCCTTTGGCTAATCTGACCTTATCAATAACCGAACCTTGTCGATCGAGACGCAGAATTTCACCAAATTTCCCGGCAAATTCATGGTAGGCAGGTATGCCTACGCTGCCATCGGCGTACTGAAACGGTACACCTTTAACCAAGCTGCTCAGGTTTAAAAAGGGCGCGGTAACCAATCGCTTGCTATCTCCCCAATGCTGGCCCAAATCGGCTGATTTAATGAGATTGATGTGACTGGTAGCCCAACCACCTACCGAAACGCTGACATATAGAAGCCATAATTGGGAATCAGGCCCCATAAATAAAACGGGATTGCCCATTTTTTTGATAAATCGGCGAGTTCCATGGGACGTTGTGGCAGGGTCGACCAGAGCGAAGCTGGCAGACCAGATTCCCGATTCGAGGTCATAATACGCGCCATAGATTTTCACATCCTGAGCGCCTTCCCGACTACCACCAAACCAGGCTGCCATCAAGCGGCCATCAGGTAATTCAACCAGCGTAGGGGCATGCACCATGATAGTCTGGCCATCAGAAGCCATGCGCTCGTCAATCAAACCCTTTTCATTGCTGGAAGAGAGAACCACCTCACCATAAGCATGCTCTGTTTGGGCAAATTCACCCGAAGGCAACCCAGGGGCAAGCCAGATTGTCATAAGAAAAACCGCCATCACCAATACAGCAGGCAAAAGCCGGTTATCTACTACATGCATTCTCTACTCCACTTCTACCATTTGATACGAAGTCACGGCTTCACCCATTCGGCTACGGGGAACTACCTAAACAGGGCGCAGTGGTGCCTAATCATTGCCGCATAAACAGCAATACACAACGGCCAGTGTAGGCCTTAACCTATTGGACAATTTTATTAGCTTGAAGCAGCCAACCAACCCAAGGAGCGACAATGCTTTCAGGTACCATTATTTCCCACATCAATCTGAAGGAACAAACCGCAATAGCCATTCAAAAGCTAAGTGGCAATCACCTTAGCATTCAACAGTATTTGATGGAAAGCGGACTAAGGTTTTCTTCTCAAAAAGTAGAGCAGCACTTTATTTTTGCTCTTTTTTTCAAGCGATTGAAGGAAAGTAATGCGACATTCTTGCGCGTTCTTAACCCGGTCCAACTAAGCTTACTAAAGGGTTAACCCGATATATTTTGCCTAACTGCACGTCGTCGGTTTATAGGCATCATGGGAAATCCGCTGACCTCTTCCAGGCGTGCTTTAAGGCTCCGTATCTGGCGTAAATTCCCATTCCATTCATAGCGGTAGATACCGCTTTTTCGTGCCGTAATATGCAACACCCCAGGTTCGGAAATATTGGCCAGCAAATGGGTATGCCCCCCGCTCACAGTATCAAAAACCAGGGTCATGGGGGTTGATAGCGGATGTTCTGGTTTGTACTCCCAACCCAGAGCATCCGCAACCTCCAGAAGATAGTCATACAGGGCTGAGCCATCCTTACAGGAGTGCATATAGGATCGGGACACTATCCCTATTACTGCGCCTTTCATTCTGGCAACCACTCCCAGCGCATCGACACTACAAAGACGTCAATCATACCCGACTCAGTCTTCCCTTTCAGCTATCGAGGATATCTGGCTTGCAGCGCCAGATAGAGATCTGATGCAAAGCTGTCGCTGGCAGAGTCCAGTTCCAGCAATAACTCCGTCAGGTGTTCATTATCCTCCCGACCCGCCCAGATTTTCTGATATTCACCACTCTTATAGCCATGATCCTGACGGAATCGATTGAGAATATTTTTACCGACGTATGAGCAAAACAGTTCATCAAAGCTCATACCAACGGCGAGCATCACGCGAGCGAAAGCTTCCAGCTCGGCTTTTTGGGAGGTTAAGGTGGCTTGGGCCAAGGCCTCAAAGGCTTCAATCAAGCCCAGGGCTTGCTCCGCTTGCAGAACTGACTGCATCTGCCCGGCGAAGCGATCAATCTGGCCATCCTCAGGAATGGCGCCACAATCCTGGATCAATTGCGCCCAAATAAAGTGAGCAATATCAACAACTTCCAGAACTATCTGTTCTCTGTTGTCAGCACCATGCTTCCACCACTTCCAATCACAATGGTCGTTTACAGCCTCCGCGGCCTCCAACCAGATAGCGCGGAACCAGGGGCGATTTAACTCAACCCAGTTGTGATTGATTTTACAGTTGATTTCGTCCTGCAGGCGCAGCATCTCTTTTAGCTGATTCATTATTACTCTCTATTACACTCTTTCGTCATTCGCCCTGGCGGTAAGCTGGCGTATTAAGACGGGTCTTTCGGTGGCGAGACCAGGAGGTCGGCCGTCGTTTGCTCATCGGGTATGTCCTCACCCTCTTCGTCCGCAGATTCAACGAGGGATTTGGGTAACTCCTTTTTGACCCTGACACCCAAATCAATAAAGCGCTGAGTCTGACGAACCAGGTTCCCCCGCCCTTCACGCAGGCTGTTCCAGGCGTCATGCCAGGTCTTTTGGCTGGTATCTATCTGCTTGCCCAGTTTTTCCATGGATTCCACGACAACTCGCAGCTTGTCATAGACCTTGGCACCCATCTCGGCCAGTTCCCGGGCACTGCGATTCTGGCGTTCGAGGCTCCACAGATTGGAAACCGTGCGCAACGTCGCCAGTAGCGTGGTAGGAGTTACCACAACGATGCGCTTTTCGAATGCTTCCATAAACAGTCGTTCATCGCACTCGAAAGCCACCATAAAAGCCGGCTCAACCGGCATAAACAGAAACACAAAGTCGGGTGAGTTAAGGCCAGGCAGCTTCTGGTAAGCCTTCTCAGCCAACCCCCGGATATGCTGACGAACACTCTCGATATGACCTTTCAAGGCCGCTTCACGCTCGCCGTCGTTTTCACTATTTACATAGGTGGTGTAATCGTTGAGGCTCACTTTGGCATCGACAATGACATGCTTGCCTTCTGGCAGGTCAATAATCACATCTGGCCGGTAAATTTTACCCTGATCGTCGCGCACTACCTGTTCCCGACGATACTCAATACCTTTGCGCAAACCACTTCGCTCCAGCACCGTTTCCAGCATCAGCTCGCCCCAGTTACCCTGGGTTTTATTTTCGCCGCGCAGAGCCTTGGTGAGATTGCCCGCCTCCTGGGTCATTTGCCGGTTGAGTTTGTGCAACTCTTCGATCTGGGTACGCAAAGAGGTACGATCCTGGCTTTCGCTTGCGTAGACATGATCGACCCGTTTACGAAAGTTCTCTAGCTGATCCTTAAAGGGTGATAACAGGGTATCAAGTCCTTTACGGCTCTGTTCCTCAAAGCTTTGCTGTTTACTCTCAAAAATCTGGTTAGCCAGGTGCTCAAATTCCATTTTCAACTGCTTGCGATTGTTTTCCAGCAGTTGCAACTTCTCCTGGGCGTGCTGCTGCTCTTTCTGCATACTCTCCTGCAGAGCCGCGTGGCTTTTTTCCAGAGCACCCAATTCGTCACGCAAACGCTCAGATTCCCGGTTTGAAGCCGCCTCTCGTTCGCTTACTGCAGCTAGCTGTTTCTGTTGTTCCTGCTCGGTGGCTTGCAGGTGGCTATTATGTTCGCGGGCTCTCGAGAGCTCTTGCTGCAGCTGATCTCGCTCGCTGACCAGGCTTTGTTCCCGCTGCTCAGATTCTCGGGTTCGGGTGACCTGGTGCTCTAATCCCTGCTGCTCAAGCGCCAGCTGCCGTTGACTGGCAGAAAGCTCTTCGCCTAATTCGGATTGTGTGATCTGCAAGTCCTGCAACTGGGCATTGGCTCTCGCCCACTGGCGATAAAACAACAGTGCAACCACCAACGATAGCAAGGCAAATACCACCAACGAGGCGATTCCCCATTGCATCAATTGACTCTGGTCCACCCAACCCCCTTAACTAGCGGGCGCTCTCTACCTGTGCAAGAGCGCTCTATCTTATCCGGCAAAGCGGGTAATTCTATCAGGATGCAATAAGCACAGGGGGGGAAATAATTTAAAAAAATGTGACAACCTCCGAACCACTGAGTGATATACGTAGTAGCCTTATCAACCAATATTTAATAACACCTTACCTTGTCGCCCCTTAGCCGTTGCCGTCTCCAGTGCCGTCAGGACCTCATTCAACGGAAAGCTTTGTGCTATCGGAGTATCAAAAAGCCCGGATACTTGCAGGCGGCTGATCTGTCGCAGCAGATACAGTATTTGCAATGGATGCTGATTCGCCAACCAGTTGAGCGCAAAAAAACCAGATACCCGGGTAACTGGCATCATCAAATCCCGTGAAGGCAACGTCATGGGTTGATCGTCCAAAGTCCCGTAAAGCACCATATGACCACCCAGATCCAACGAGCGCAGCATCGCTGCGGCCAAAGGTCCGCCAACAGCATCCATCGCGTATTGCACGCCCTGTCCACCGGTTATGCTAGCAACCTGATGACACAAATCTGAACCATCGCTGACTACGACATGCTCTGTCCCGAGTTGACGCAGCTGACTGGCCCCCTGTTCCGAGCGAACAATATTGATTGTCTGGAAACCCAGGGTTTCACCCAACCGGGTAACAATTTTGCCCAGTGCAGATCCGGCTGCGCTTTGCAGCAACCAACTGCCTTTTTTAACCTTCAGAACACGAGTGACCATGGCATAAGCCGATAAGGGGTTAACGATAAACATCGCCGCTTGTTGATCGCTTAGTCCCTCGGGTACAGGCAGGGCCTTTTTGGCATCAACCACCACATACTCCTGCCAGGTACCCTTAGGCGGGCCACCAGCTACTGCAACTCGACGCCCCTGGAGACGCTTTGCCAGCCAACCAGAGCCGCACTTCTCAACCACCCCGACGCCTTCTCCACCCAGGGCATAGGGTAATTCGGGATAGGCCATCAAACCTTCAGGATCAAACGTTGGCACCTCACGATTAAGGTTCCAAACCATCCTGCCAAGGGCATCACGATAGTCACCCCGTATGTAGTTAAGATCCGAAGGGTTAACCGGACAACAGAGCATTCGAACTTTCACCTCACCTGGGCCAGGTTCAGGTTCGGGAACCTCCTGCACAGAGACATGCTCAAAACTATTCGATAACTGACAAACCTGAACCGACTTCATACTTTCTCCACCTGGCATTGGGAACCATTGTTCTTGGAATTTTGGTAACCGCTTCACCAACCACTCCAGGCTGTGGAATAATCAGCCCAGACGCTCAGCGTTCAACATGGACACATCTTGCGAGGAGGCCATGGGCAACGGAAGTATTCAAAGAGTCTTGGAACTTATCACACAGGGACACTTCGCCACCATTGTTTATCAGGGCGAGCGTCTTAGTCCGGCCGAGCTCAATACACTGGCCTATATGGTGGAGCAACGGTGCTCTACACATTTCAACGTGCCCGAATTGAATCGGCGTCTGGGCCTGCACAGTTTTGATGCCGAACCCGTGTCACATCTGCTGGCCCAACTCAGTAGCAGCTGTTTGGAAATCACCCTGCCGGACCAGCAACAGCATATCGACCTGATTAATCGCTATAGTATCAAGCCCCCTCGCATCAGTTGCGAATTCCCGGCGGCGCTGGTTGAACTGTTAACGACCGGAGACCTAAGCCAGCAACCCCGTTGAATCGGCGTATCTGGACTGGCTTGGGTTTGGAAGGCACCAGACTGTAACGCCCGGCAGAGAAGACAGAATCAACTCATTACCAAACTGAGCACTGGCGAGGCCTTACTGAAATGACACTGTCCCAGTAACCCAGGCAAAGGCCCTTAGGTAAGAACGAAACTCGGGAGCCTAAAAGGGCACACTCACTTTCAAACCACCCTTTTTCAATCGGTAGCGGTCGCCTTCAGCATAGGTATACTCAAGTTTGACGCTATGGCTGTCGGATGTCAGAAGCTCAATTCCCAACGAACCCTCGACAATATTACGGTCCAGATCAATCGGTACCGTCATATTATCCACGCCAGGAAAGGCACCAGCAAAGGTTGCCTTAACGTCAGTAGAAGGGTCACTCAGAGAGTGCTGATAAGCCAACTCGGCCGACAGCCGGAGGCGATTGCCGGAATCAAACAGAAATTCACGCCCCGAAAACAGTGCCGGCCGCACCCAGGTATGGTTTTCCGAGTAGCTTTCCAGCTGCAAGCTTAGGGCACCCGCACCCTCCTCATCGGCAGATTCGGCCCGCAAATGGGTTACCCCCAGATCCAGTGCCGGGCGAATATAGTAGTGCCCCTGCTCGAAATCATGACTTACACGTACCAGTGCACTGTAGAGTTTGACCTTGCGATCCACTTTGGTGGCAAACGGGCTGCTAAGGCTGCCGGAACGGAAGGTATCCGTATCGTACCAACCGTAGGACAAACCGGCAGACAGCTTGGTGGCCCCCAATAGACGTTTCGCCGAGGCGCCAAAAAAGTAGGCCGAGCCATCGGCGTTCCAACGGTTATCAAAGCCATCGGAATCAACATCCACATAGGAAAAACCGCCCCCCAACGCCCAGCCATTATCAAGCAGTTGCTGGCCACCTAATGTGATACGCCGGTTATCCGTTTCAATCGACTGATAACCATCACTGTTATCGTGAGAGACCTCTTCGTCTTCGATGTTGAACCAGAAGCAGCTGCCCTCACGAGCAAAACGGTATTCACCATCGGCCTGCGCACAACTCATCAGGCGTCGCCCAAACTGGGCACTGCTGCTCAGCATGCCCGCTTGCTGCTCGCCATAAAACTCGGGTGATATTTGTGTCAGGCTGTTGCTGTAGGTCGCCAGATCCGGGATAGCCACCAGGGCAATAATGTCATCATCCAGGGCACTGGAATGCACCGGCGCCATCTGAATGCGGTTGATATAGTCACCGACTTTCGACAGGTGTTTCTCCAACCCAGCCGGCGCAAAGGTGATGTTATACGCCACGGCCGCCCGGTTGGCATTGGGAAAACGCAGCTGATAGTCAATTACGGCCGAGGGCAACGTATCCAGTGCTACGCCCTCATTTTGCACGCCATTGTCGGCTTCAAACAGATTCTTCTGGAACTGGCCGATGGGGACATACTGGGTATTGAGCAGCCTCAGATTGATTTCACCGTCCAATTCAGCTCGGCCCGTGGCCACCACCCGGTCGATCTCATCGGTGTCAAAGTCCAGCTCCGAGCGAGTAATACCGGAGTTCGATTGAGAAAAATTACCAGTCAGATCAAGGCGTTGGGCCAAAGTATTACCACCGAGCATAAAGTCTCCAGCGTTAAACAAGGTGCTGGCTCCGGTACCTACCCTTAGAGCCGGGCCGGCCAGAAATATAGCTTCCTGATGGTTGTTGAAACGGTTAAGTCCCGCGCCCATATCCACAGATCCCACAACTAAGCCGCGATTGTCGAACTGGTCATTACCCTCTTCGGTTTCAATCGCCTGGGCCATTATGCCATCCGCTCCGGCTACCTCTCCCCGGTTGTCGACTCGGTTGTCCTTGCCGCCAGAAATCGATACGCCGACACCGCCAGAGCCCCCGAAAACCAACTTTTGTTCGGCAATATCGATATTGATATCGCCCTGATCTCGTGATCCCCGCGACTGCACAAACAGAGCAATCCCTTGCTCTCCCGAGGCAATAGCATGGCCATCAAGTTCGAGATCGATATTCCCGGAAGCCCCATCACCACCGGCAGTGTCGGCAAACACACGATCAACAAATCCACCACCACCACCCAGGCTTTGCACCAATAGGGCGATGGATTGCTCCCCCTGCACCTGTATATCGCCTTGCTGCCTTAACGCCACATTGCCGCCATCGCCAGCATTGGCAGTATTTCCCTGAACACTCACATTAGCGGCAACAGTGTCGGTCAGAGCAGCGCCACCGCCACCGCCGATCGACTGAACAATCAAACCATATGCTGCAATGCCATCGGTATAGATAGAGCCTTCTCGATCCAGGGTAATATCACCACCATCGCCTGTGGTTCCATTGACGCCACCCAACGCCAAATTCAGTAACCCAGCACCAACACTGCGAAGCTCACCGCCACCGCCACCAATGCTTTGCACGAGAGTAGCGACCGAATAATCACCGACTACGGCGATGTCCCCTTCATAGCGGTAATCGATATCGCCTCCATGCGCGTTAGTGCTCTGGTTGGCTCCCAGAGTCACACTCAACTGGCCATTGTCGGGCAGCGGAGGCTCATTCACTGCAACATCCAGATTCTGAATACCCGGCGAAGGCGCCTCACGCCAGGTCATTACCGAGGTTAATTTACCGCCTCCGCCGCCGATATTTTGTACCAAGGTCGCTTCCGAGTTATCCCCCATCAGCCGCGTGGAACCGGTTCGGGTGGTCGTCATGGCTTCCGCAGCACCATCGCTGACCCCGGCCGAGCCCAATGTCGCCACCATGTTGATATCAATACCTTCATAATCGTCCGTCGGCCGATCGGCTTGATACGTAATACGGCTACTACCGCCTCCAGCGACAATATTTTGCTCCTCGGAGCAGCTCGAGTTCACCGTAACGCAATCGGTATCAACACCAAATATCGCTTCATACGCGTCATCGACCAAACCGGTACCGAGGTCCCTGACATAAGATTGGCCATAGTCGAGGAGATTGGTGCCCATATCGATAATGCCGTTGATCGCACCCACCATGCCATCATCATGAGCGTTAAAATCAGTGCCATTATTCTCTGCAGCTGCGGCGTTACTCAGGTCAACATAGATATTGTCGTTACCGCCACCGCCAATCACGCGCTGGGCAAAAATGGCAGAGCTGCCCTCGGCCGCGTGATTTTCATGGCCAACCTGAATGCGAGCATCTTCTGCCAGATTGATGCTAATCGTTCCGGCATTGCCAGAAGCCCCATCCTTGGCGCCCAACTGGCTGGTCACCACATAATCTACGGCGGAAACATAGGGGTTACCGATCGAGTAACTAGCGCTACCGCCAGCACCGGACACGGTTTGAGCAAAAATCCCGTAGGAGTGATTCCCCAAAACCGCGATATCGCCGGCCAGATGATTCACGGTCACATTACCGCTATCCGCACCATCACCACCCAGCCCTCCCATGGAAAAATTGGCTATGGTCCGTCCTACCGTGTTAGACGAAAACCAGGTGCCAGCATCGACAAGACTGCTATTAACATTGACCGCCATGCCGCCATTACCGCCGCCACCGCCAATGCTTTGCGCCATAATGCCGTAAGCTTTATCGCCGTAGGTAACAATGGAGCCGGTATTGGTCACGCTGACATCATCGGATTGGTTACCACTGCCGCCAAAACCACCGATTGAAAATTTGGCCGTGCGATCATGATTTTGATTCCGTACCGCGCCGATATTTACCGACATGGCACCATTGCCGCCGCCGCCACCGATACTCAGGGCAGCCACGCCGTGAGCAGAATTGCCCTCTGTGACAATCATCGCGCTGTTATCAACGGAAACCGTTCCGCCCGTGCCCCCATTTCCACCGCCGCCCCCCAACGCCAATGAAAAGTCCATTACATTTGAATCCGAATTACTGGGCTGGGTACCAGCATTGATCAGCGTGGCCATCTCACCATTGCCACCGCCGCCACCAACGCTCATGGCCAAAATACCAAAGGATCTTGCGCCCTGGGTATGAATCAGAGTATCGCGCTGCTCACTATTCGCATTGCTTACCCAGACATCCCCCGCACGGTTTCCTTCGCCACCACTGCCGCCAATGGCGAGACCGAATGACGCCTGCTCAGCATTGCGAAAGGACATATCCAATGCCATGCCCCCATTGCCGCCGCCACCTCCGACACTCTGGGCAAAAATCCCCATCGAATCCCGGGTGCGGGTCGTTATCGAGCCGGTATTATCAACCCTGACATCCTGACCAAAGCCTCCTTCACCACCATTACCACCGACAGCCGTGTTGAATTCTGCACTGGGCACTGAACTCGCTTCTGAAGAGGATTCGGCCAGGCGAGTAACCACATAGGAGCTGCCTCCTGTACCACCACCACCGCCAATCGACTGAGCCAATATACCGTGCAAATTCACCGGTTGATTGAGCGCAGTTTCATAAGCATCAACCGCGGTTGTGAGGGTCTGTTCGTTGGCCGCCGTTGGATTCTCTTGCTGAACCCGCATCGCTTCTTCCATTGCCAGCCTGAGTTCTTCAAGATCGCCCTCCCGAATAGCGAAATAGGCAGTGCCTGTCTGAATGGCTCCGCTATTATCCAAGGTCACCGCTTCGGCGTGTGCTCCACTGCCGCCCGAACCACCCACCGCAACATTGATCCGGGCGCCACCTTGATTGGAGTCGTAAACATCAGGGATCCCCAAAGCCAGAATTTTGGCAAGACCACCGTTACCGCCACCACCACCTATCGACTGTGCCAGAATACCGATGGCAGACGATGTCGTTATCGCAGCATCGGACGCAATATCTACGCCCCCACCCGTTCCGCCTTCACCTCCGTTGCCGCCAACGGCTATCGCAATGGAATGATTTTTACCGGGTGATGCCGAGGCACTACCACCGTTACCTCCCCCACCACCGATCGATTGCGCCAAGATGCCGTAGGCTTTGTCTCCTGTGGTGGTTATCGAACGTTGACCCTGCGTAGTAACATTGACTCGCCCAGCTACGCCCCCAACCCCGCCTTCCAGCCCAACACTGACATTGATGCTTCTTCGATTGCCTGATGTATTGAGCGCCGAATCCGGGCTGGCACTCGAGAGCGCGACCGTGGTTGAGGAGCTATTGCCTCCGCCATTACCGATACTTTGCGCAGCGATGGCGTAATTATTATCTCCGATGGTGGTGATATCACCGTTGGTGGCAACTTCGACATTGCCACCTCGTCCACCGGTACCTCCTTCACGTCCTACGGAGACTTTGAACTTGCCGCCCTTGGCCTGAGCGAAACTGTAATCCATGCTGGCATTACCACCTCCGCCACCAATACTCTGGGCCAGAATACCGACACCATTGGTCGTTACAGAACCCGCTTGAAGCACAGTGACAGCTGCGGCATCGCCGCCATCACCCGGCTGCCCGCCGACTGAAATATTGACACTCCTAGCCTGCGCATTTTGACCCGAATAGCTCTCAGCAATATTGAGTGCGCCGTTGCCTCCGCCACCTCCTATGCTCTGTGCCAGGATACCCGTGCTATTTGCTTGTTGAGTATGGATATCGGCATGATTTATTACGTCCACCCGGGCGCCGTTTGCGGCCTCACCACCACCGCCCCCCAGCGTGAATTGCAGCGCCACGCTTTCATTACCCTGGGTTCCTCTGCCGGCATCGCTTACCGCGATGTTAAAATTGGCCCCGGCATCACCACCACCTCCCCCAATACTGCTGGCTTCAATCGCATGGGCACCCACTCCATCGGTCAAAATACGGTGTGAAGCACCGGAATCATCACTGAGGCCATGACGAACTTCAACGGTACCTGCGTTACTGGCATCCCCGCCACTGCCACCAACGGCGACATTGATGGGGGTACTGGCACGCGCGGCCAACAGGTTTAGGTTAAACCCACCGACACCACCGCCGCCGCCGATGCTCTGGGCCATAATGCCTCGGGCGCCGTCACCTTCGGTGGTTAACGAGCCCGTTGAGGAGACATTAACCAGATCCGCTGCATCACCACTACCTGCGCTGCCTCCGACGCCGGCCACTATCGCATAATCATGGCTTTGCTGGGCGGATGAATCGGCCCACAATAACTGCGTCGTGATATTGAAAGCGCCATTACCACCACCGCCTCCGATACTTTGCGCGGCAATGGCGTGATTACTCAGACCGCGGGTTATAACGTCACCGGTATGATCAACGAACACCTGGCCAGCACCCGCCCCATCACCACCGAAGCCACCGACGCCCAGCCCCAGGGTTAATGGCGTGTCCTGTTGAGCAGCATAGTTCACCGCCCCACTGACATTAAAGCCACCGTTACCACCGCCGCCGCCAATACTCTGGGCCAAAAGACCCTGACCAAAATCCCCATTACTGAACAGATCGGCCGAGGTGTTTACATTGACATTACCTCCAGCACCGGCATCACCTCCAAATCCACCAACCCCGATAGTGACATTACTATCGGACGAAATACCGCCACTGATATTGATGCCTCCACTTCCGCCGCCACCGCCAATGCTTTGCGCGAGCACAGCGCTGCGGCCATTGCCATGGGCCTGGAATAGATCGTTCTCCGTTGCCGCACTGGCATTGAGTGTAACCGCTCCGGCATCGCCACCGGCCCCACCAAATCCGCCGACGCCAATGGTCACAGCTTCACCATTACCACCGCTTCGGGTCAGTGCGAGGCCGCCGCTCACATTCACGCCACCATTGCCACCGCCGCCGCCAATACTCTGGGCCACCAGGCCGTTGGCATCCCAAAACTGAGGTTCGGCGGTCAAACTTTGATTGATCAGACTTGTAGATCCATTAAAGGAAAGATTCACCTCATCAGCCTGCCCCCCTCCGCCGCCGAATCCTCCAACGCCAATATTCGCACTGACATTGGTTGAATCTGCCTCATAACTGGCGCTCAAAGCACCGGTGACATTGAGGCCACCATTTCCGCCTCCACCACCAATCGACTGCGCCAAAATCCCATTGGAGTCAGCCGCATTGATCTGAATGTAATAGGGGTCTTGTGCCTGGTTAGCATTGGTGAAATAGTCCCAAACCTGCGGAAAATAGTCGGCCAACGTTGTATACCAGGCTTGCTGTTCTGGCCCTGTGGTTGCCGGATCAAACTCCTCTTCTTTGACTTCATTGACGACCTCAGAGTACTCCTCATACCACTGCAGGTTCTCCACCGGCACCTCTTCGGAGTTGTACGTACCGCCAACCACCAGGTCACCGACAACTGCCAGATTGACTCGACCGCCATTGCCACCATCACCACCAAAGCCCCCAACGCCAACCCCCAGGTTACCGCCGGAACTATTGCTGAGGTTAATCGCACCGGTGACATTGGTTGCACCCTGACCGCCACCGCCGCCGATGCTTTGCGCTACGACCGCCGATGCATTCGCACCCTCCGCCCTAATCTGGCTATAGCTCTCTGTGGTCGTTACCCTGGTGTCAACTTCACCACCATGGCCTGCTGCCCCCCCCGCGCCCCCGACGCCGAGGCCAAACAGGGCACCACGGCCTTCGGTGGAGACATTCAGTCCACCGGTAATATTAACTCCGCCTGTGCCACCACCGCCGCCCAGACTCTGGGCAACAATGGCACTGGATCGATCGCCAAAGGTCGCCACTCCCCCATTAATCTCGCTGACGACAGCACCAGCATGACCGCCGCCACCACCGGAGCCACCGACACCGACTGCCAGTGCTCCGCTATCCTCGAAGGATCCTGTAACCGTACCCGTAATATTAACGCCACCCGAACCACCGCCCCCTGCGACGCTCTGGGCTAAAACCCCGGTCGCTCCCTCACCATGAGTTTCAACGTAACCCTCTACCAGATTCGAGACTGAGCCCGAATGACCGCCACCGCCACCGGAACCACCGATACCAATGGCCAAAGCACCACCTCTCTGACTGCTGAGCGACACCGCACCATTGATGGCCAACGCTCCCTGACCGCCACCACCGGCGATGCTTTGTGCAATAAGTCCGGAAGCTTTGTGGTCATCGGTGTTGTAGGGATCGTTACCCGCTGCGGGCCTTTCTACGGTAAAAATCGTTCCCGAGAATGTACTAATGACCGCTGCTGCCTCACCGCCACCACCGCCGGAACCACCTACACCGACACTGGCGGCTCCGCTGTTGCCAGCACTTAAAGAAACGGCACCACTAATGGCCATATTTCCGGCACCACCGCCACCACCAACAGACTGGGTTAGCATCCCCGTAGAACCACTGGTTACGATGTCACCGCTATGATGAGATCGGGCGGTACCGCCATCGCCACCGCTACCTCCGCTGCCGCCAATACTAAGCGCAGCGGCACCACTTATCTCCTGAGCGGCGGAAAAACCGGCGCTGATATTAAATCCGCCGGTACCACCGCCACCACCAACCGATTGCACGGTGAGTGCCGTTGCACGATCACCCCGGGTGAGGATTAGTCCATTAGAGTTTGATGTAACCGCACCGCCATCACCACCACTACCGCCCGTACCACCCAGGCCAACACTGATCGATCCGCTACCACCAGAGGTCGACCCTGATGCCGCCGCCGATATATTGAAACCACCCTGACCGCCACCGCCACCAACACTCTGTACCAGCGCACCCAGAGAATCGTCACCACGGGTAACGATGTCCGAATCCAGCGAGGCGATAACATCTTTACCATCACCACCGCCACCGCCTGAACCACCCAAACCAACCGCGATACTGCCACTATTGGACTGCGCACCGGACAGTGCTGCGGATATAGTAAAACCACCGGCTCCACCGCCGCCGCCGATGCTCTGGGCAATAATCCCGCTGGCATCGTTGCCACTGGTGCTCACGCTACCACTGGTGTTTAGTGTGACGGCGGTATCCACCCCGTCACGGCCGCCGTGACCTGCGTTGCCTCCGTCACCACCAACGGCCACATTAATTGCTGCCGCGCCGTCCTGTGCGCCGACGGCTCCTAACGCCATGGTGCCACCGGCCTTGCCACCACCTTTACCAACACTTTGCACCAACAGCCCGCTGGCATGATCCCCGAAGGTAGCCAAATCGCCATTGTAGGTGGCATTAACAATATCGCCGTTGCCGCCACCACCGCCTTGCCCACCGACGCCGACGTTAACACTACCGGCTTCGGATGCAGCTCCCGCAAAACCGGCGGCCAGGGTCAGACCACTATTGCCGCCACCACCGCCTACGGACTGTACGATAATGCCGTCAGAACCTTCGCCCTGGGTCGTAACATTGGCATTCAGGACTGCATCGACCTGGTTTCCATTACCACCACTTCCCCCCTGACCACCAACCCCGACATTGATCGCACCACTGGTACCAGCCGAGGCCGCAAAACCAGCAGCAATCAGAGTGCTGCCATTACCACCGCCACCGCCAATACTCTGCACAACAATCGCATCTGCCTGATCCCCCTGGGTAGCAACCGACCCCGAAAGGTTGGCATCAACTACACCGCCATCGCTGGCATTACCGCCCTTGCCTCCCACTCCGACCGCAACCGTATAGGCACCACCCGAACCAACGGCCGCAGCGGCTGAGACCACGGTACCTGCATTACCGCCACTGCCCCCCACCGACTGCGCGATCAGACCGGTCGAAGCATCGCCCTCGGTAAGAATATTGGTGTCTAGATCGAGGTTTACTTCGCCACCGTGCCCGCCATGACCGCCATCGCCACCGACGGCAACACTCACACCAACGCCGTCGGACAGGGTAAGGGCACCTGAAACAGTAGTGCCCCCATTGCCGCCACCGCCGCCAATACTTTCGAGCAGAACCCCGGTAGCGATGGCTCCCCGGGTGTGGATATCACCCACGCCACGGACGCTGGCGGCCCCACCAACACCACCCGAACCACCATCACCACCCAAGGCAACAGAGACAGAAGTACCAACACCTAGGGTACCCTGAATTGCATTACCGCCATTACCACCGCCTTTGCCAACACTTTGAGCATGAATACCGGTTGCCCGGTCACCCCTCGTCTCGATTAATGAGCGAGCATTGCCTGCTCCGGAATCAGTATTTCCCAATACCACATCGACCTGGCCACCGTTGTTGCCATCACCACCTTTGCCACCAATGCTCATGCCAAAAAACAACGAGCCGGAGTACGCCGAACCACCGTTACCGCCCCCCCCGCCTACGCTCTGCGCGAGTATGCCTGTCGCATCTGCTCCACCGGTTTCGATTGAGCCGCGCTGAATAACGGTCACCTGTCCACTGTGGTTACCGGCACCACCATTGCCGCCAAGCGCAATCAGGGCACCAGCCGTTGAGCCCTTACCACCGCCACCACCAAGGCTATGGGCGTAGATCGCCTCCGAACGAGCGCCATTGGTGACGATAGTGCCAGTATTGGTGACGGTCACATCACCGCCCGTACCGCCGCCCGAGCCATCGCCACCAATGCTTAAGGCACCGCCCGTGGTACCCGCATCACCGCCGCCACCACCGGTACTTTGGGCGTAAATACCGCTCGCATCGCTACCTTGAGTAGAAATAATGCCAGAATTGGTCACCGTCACTGCGGCACCGTCACCACCGCCACTGCCCTGACCGCCAATCGCCACGGCAGCGCCAGTGGTTCCACCCGATCCGCCACCGCCGCCAATGCTGGTCGCTGCAATACCGCGTGCCCAGTCCCCGAATGTTTCCAGCGTCCCGCGATTATCGACGCTGACGATACCGGCATCGCCGCCAGTGGATCCGCTACCGCCGACCGCATAAAGAGAAAAGGAACCCGACGCAGAACCGCCACCCTCGCCGATGCTCTGCGCGAGAATAGCATCGGCGTTGTCTCCTTGAGTGGTTATATCTCCTGAGACCTGGTTAATGACCTCAACATTACCACCATCCCCGCCGGTGCCACCATCACCGCCCAGGGTGATCAGCAAAGCACCCGCAGAACCAGCACTACCTCCGCTGCCCCCGATACTTTGTGCATAGATACCCCGGGAACCCGTGCCATGGGTAACAATACGTCCGCTGTTTTCAATGGTAACGTTGCCGCCAGCACCCGCCGCCGCACCACTACCTCCGCCGCCTCCGACCAGGGTCCAGCTGTCGCCACCACTGCCGGCCGCACCACCCGAGCTGAAACCATAGAGGCCGTGGGCATCGTCACCCGACGTACTGATATAACCGCTGTTGCTAACAGTTACTTGCCCACCGGACAATGAACCACCACCGGTACCGCCATTACAGAAACCAACGCAGTAACCACTGCCCGCATCACCGCCTTCTCCACTGCGACTAAAGGCAATGATGCCATGGGCTGCATCGCCTCCAGTAGTGATGGTTGTGCTATTAGTGAGGCTGACACGCCCACCTGCTCCACCATTGCCCCCATCTTTGGCCGAAAGGGCCGCACCATAGGCGTCACCGCCGTTGCCACCATTACCACCAATACTGCCGATAGTGATGCCGGCTTGCTCATTGCTGTTGATAGCACCGTGTCCGTTTAAACTAACCGTCAGGTCATAATAAGGTCCTGTAGCCCCATTACCGCCGGCATGGGCTTCGCGACTGATTTTCCAGACCCCATAACCGTCACGACCATTGCTACCATATTGACCCGTTGCCACTCGATGAATGACCTCGCCCGGGGGCAGGTTGCCGGTAGGAATATTTTCAGCCAGTCCGTCACTACCCTCACTGATAGCATCACTTGATGCCACTACATCGAGCCTGAACAGATCACCCGCAGATTGATCCATCCGACGAACATTAACCGACACGGGATAGCCTGAAGAACCTAGTACAACAGAAGCCACTTGAATCTGAACATCATCCCCGTTTTCGTCCTGAATGTTGAAAGTGTCCCCGACGGTGGTGCGCGTTATGATATAAGCGCCGCTATCAGTTTCGACGTAAAGGGCCTCCCCATCATCGTTAAGCACGTCGGTAACAATCACCTGATCGCCAGAGACAGGGTCAAGTACTGTATCGCCTATCTCCGTATCAACAGTCGGGGGCATGATCGCTATTGCGGCCAGCACGGAAGAAGTTAGCCCGATGCATGAGAGACAAACAGCGAGATAAACAACTTTGCAACCTGTGAGGTGATCTCTTCCTGAGTGATACAGGCTGCCAATCATTCCCACCATGAAATCAACAATTATCATTACAGCACCAATCCTTAGTGTGTCTGCTTGTCCTACTTATTCCTCTCCTCTTGAGCATCCACAATGAGGGAGTCCCGGCAGCTTCATTAGGGTCGTTATATGACTTGGTTATCTGAAGTGAGCATCGATCATGATGTCGGACAGCAACCCCATATTCTCAAAAGGTTAAAGACCGCAATAGCCTGCCTGAGTCGAATGCAACAGCAGTGCTAGAGATTGAGACGTTTGTGATAAAGCGCTGCCTCAGCCGACCAAGCCCAATCACTGGATTCGATTAACTGCCTCCTCCAAAAGGCTTGAATCAGACGGGTTAATACCTCGTCAACAATCGTTAGCGCGTGTAGACTTTGCTAATGGATAGAACGAATAGTTATGAAGGATTCTTGACAACCTATGCTGGCGAACCTGACGCCTCCAACTTGATCGATACAAGCCGCCGGATCTTTACAGGCCTGATCAAGCTACTCGTCTTGTTACTGTCGGCCTTGCCTATCTCGCTAGCCAACGCCAATGTCGACGCACTTGTTGTTAACGCCGAACAGGGCTCTCAGGCTCTTGGGCAACAAATATCGCTTGTACGCGATCCAGACCGGCTTCTGAATGCCAGCGACGCCTGGAACAAACAGGCAGACTTTACAGCCAACAGCACAGCTCAACTGCATCTTCAGTATCCTGGGCAGAACTACTGGCTGCGATTCGCCCTGGAGAACCCTGGAACCATAAATCTTGAGCGGATTTTGCTGTTTGATTACGGACTGGTCGACGAGATCTCGCTTTACCAGATAGTGAACAACCAGCCTCAACAGTTAGAAAGCATCAGTATTCAACGCTCTGCTATGACCCGCGAAATCGCTCATCGCAAACCGGCTTTCAGCCTTTCGATCCCCGCCCTTCAAACGACCCAATACCTGGTAAAACTGCGTTTTTTACAAAAGGCCAATCACAGTCTGGAGGCCCACTTTTCCCTCGAGAGCTACAGCCACTTTATTCAACACCAACTGAAAACTTTTGCCGTTTTTGCCTGTTATATCGGTTTTTTTATGTCGCTGGTGCTGTACAACCTGATGCTGTACTTCAAGGCCCGCTTCGATAGTTACCTTTATTACAGTTTGTACCTGCTGTGCACTGTCGGCTCCATGCTCAGCTATGAAAGCCTGCTGCTATTCCTGCCAACACCGCCCCCAGCCGGTTGGATTATTGGGGCTATGAATGTGTTGCCGGCACTGGGCGGGCTGTGCCTGATCACTTTTGGCCGTAAAATTCTTCAGTTGAATCTGCGATCTCCTGGACTCAACCGGTTTTACAAGCAGCTCACTTTCATCGTGCTGTTGATGGCCTGCGCCATGGTGCTACAAATCAGATGGCTCAATGTGGCCACAGAGATACTCGCTATCGCTGCGACACTGTCGATGGGAATCGTTTCTACCCGAGCTTACTACCAGGGCTATAAGCCTGCTGGCTATTTCGCCCTATCTTTCCTGTTTATTGGCTCCGGTTACATCATTGAAATGACACTCTACACCTGGCCACTGTTGAGCTGGTTTGGGGAAGAGTTGGGGTCAGGCCTGATTCGCTGGATGGAGCAGTACTTCTTTTACAGCTGCGCGGCGATCGAAGTAGTGTTCCTGTCACTGGCCTTGGCGGCCTACATCAACCAATTGCGTGACGACAAAGACAGTGCACAAGAGGAGCTCTTACAGCAACTCACCGAGAGAAATAAACTCAAGAGCGAATACTCGCAGCAACTGGAACAGGATATCAGCCGTCGCACGGCCGAGATACATCACAAAAACCAACAGCTGGAGCAGCATGACCGACTGAAGTCGCAATTTTTTGCCAACATCAGCCACGAATTCCGAACCCCTCTGACGCTGATCCAGGGCCCCTTTCAGCAACTGCTTGCGGGACGCTATGGGGAGGTCAATGAACAATTAAAAAATGCGGCCTTGATCAGCCAACGTAATGTAGACCGGCTTTCAGGGCTGATCGAAGAACTGCTTATGCTTTCGCAAATCGAGTCCGGAAAACTCAAATTACGGGCGACAACTACCGATTTTCGGGCGTTTTGTCTGCAAGTCAGCCGCCGTTTCGGCCAGGGCTCCGAAGACCGCGAGATTCAATTTCATACCAATCTGGGCGACGCTCCCATTGAGCTCACCTTTGATACGGTGAAAATGGACAGCATCGTCAGCAACTTACTCGGCAATGCCTTTAAGTACACCCCGGCGCGGGGTGCTGTCTGGCTCTCTCTCGACGCGCCTTCCCCTCAACCCGAAGAGCACAGCACCGGGCAATTTGTGAGCCTAAGGGTTAAAAACAGCGGGAACAATATCCCATTGAGTGAACACGAAAAGATTTTCGAGCGATTTTATCGTGTGGACAACCCTGCCAGCCATAATGTTGAAGGCAGCGGCATTGGACTGGCTCTGGTGCGGGAACTGACTGAATTGCACGGGGGGGATATATACATTAACCCGGAGCTAACCGACCATTGTGAGTTTATTTTGCGTTTGCCTTTGGGAACTGCGCACTTTACGCCCTCCGAACTACAGGCTGCTCACAGCGTCATCCAGCCCGTTAAATCAGATCCGCTATCAGAAACCTCGTCCAGGCAACCACTTGTCCAACCCTCTCCGATCACCATCTTACTGGTCGAAGATAACCGAGATATGCGCCGTTTTATCTGCAGTCACTTTGATTCTCACTTCCACGTACTGGAAGCCAATCACGGCCTGGAAGCCCTGGATATTATCGCAACCCAGAGCATCGACCTGGTCATTAGCGACATTATGATGCCACATCTGGATGGCATGGAACTCCTGCAGCGCCTAAGACAGCAACCGGAAACCCAGCAGCTACCGGTTTTATTGTTAACGGCTCGCGCCGCTGTTGAAGATAAAATGGACGCCCTGCAGGCACGTGCCGACGATTATATCGCCAAGCCCTTTAATGTTGATGAGCTGTTGCTGAAAACCCGCAATCTGGTCGAACGGCATCGGGACTATCTGCAACACAGATCGGACTCCGACATCGATGACGATGAGGGACAACTCAGTGTGACCGACGCATTACTCGAAAAAGTACGGAACATTGTGCTGGCAAACATTCAGGACAGCGAGTTTGATGTTAAATCTCTCGCTGAGCAGCTGCATGTAAGTAAAGCCACCCTGCACCGCCAACTGGCCAAAGCAACCGACCTGACGCCTGCCAGCTACATTCGGGAGATTCGATTGCAACAGGCCCATCAACATATCGAAGGTAAACACTTCCAGACCCTGGCCGAAGTCGCCTATGCCGTGGGCTTTAATCATGCTGGTTATTTCACCAAACTGTATAAACAGAAATTTGGTTAAAGGCGCACTATCAGCCGTCCCCGCTCCATCAATGACCAAAATAGAGTACGGGTCTCTCTAAAAATCTCACTTCGGTGTAAACTGCGTCCCCTGTTATGGCGTTATCAGGCTTGATCTTGAAAATCTGCCTGAATAACCGCCACAAGCACAACCTGCAACCTCGGTTGCGTTAGCACCAGAGTACCTAAGATTGAAAGATAGTCATGCCACCACTGAGCGCCTGCCTGAGGCTACAAGCTCTGTCGATAGAACCTTTTGCGTCGCCCCCATGATGGATTGGACCGACCGCCATCAGCGCTATTTCTTACGTCTGATCAGCAAGCACAGCCTGCTTTATACAGAAATGGTTACGACAGGTGCCTTGATCCATGGCGATCGGGAGCGTTTTCTGCGCTATAACGCGGAAGAACATCCGGTGGCCATTCAATTGGGCGGCAGTGACCCGAAGGACCTGGCCACCTGTGCCCGTTATTCTGAAAAGCACGGCTATGACGAGGTCAACCTGAACGTTGGCTGCCCGAGCGACCGAGTGCAAAACGGTCGAATCGGGGCCTGTTTGATGGCAGAGCCTCAAACCGTTGCCGACGCCGTAAAGGCTATGCGCGATGCCGTGTCGATTCCGGTTACAGTAAAACACCGTATTGGTATCAACGGTCGCGAATCCTTCGACGAACTGACCGATTTTGTCGGCACCGTTGCCAATGCCGGTTGCCAAACCTTTATTGTGCATGCCCGCATCGCAGTGCTTGAGGGGCTCAGCCCGAAACAAAACCGTGATGTGCCGCCCCTGAAGTACGATTGGGTATATCGCCTGAAAAACCTTTTCCCCGACCTGGAGATCCTGATTAATGGCGGCATTACTACCCTGGATCAGTGCCAACAACACCTGCAGCAGGTGGACGGGGTAATGCTCGGTCGGGAGGCGTATCAAAACCCCTACCTGTTAGCGTCGGTTGACCAGACATTCTATGGCAGCCAACAGCCACCCCTGTCTCGGCACCAGGTGATTGAGGCAATGTTGCCTTATATTGAACAACAGCTTCAGCATGGGGCGCATTTGCAGCATATCACTCGCCATATTCTGGGCCTGTTTCACCAACAGCCGGGAGCCAAGCGCTTCCGCCGCCATCTTAGCGAAAATGCCTGGAAGCCCGGTGCCGATATCGACACCCTGATCACGGCTGTAGAGCTCTGCCCTCAAGCGGCTTAAGCACATCTAATCTCGTTCTCCGACAGATCCGAGGGTGATACACTGACGAATCTACATGGAGGAATTATGTCTGAATCGCAATTAACCCAGCTCGACCAACTCAGGGAACTGACCACCGTTGTTGCCGACACCGGCGATATTGAAGCCATTAAACGCTGCCAACCGGTTGATGCAACAACCAACCCTTCCCTGCTGCTTAAAGCCGCGCAGATGGAGCAGTATGCTCCCCTGTTGCAGGACGCTATCCAGTGGGCAAGTAGCAAACCGGGCAGCAGCATTGAGAAACTGGGCTATTGCGTCGATAAGCTTGCGGTTGAGATTGGCAGCGAGATTCTTCAAGTCATTCCTGGCCGCATCTCCACCGAAGTCGATGCGCGACTCTCTTTCAGCACTAATGACACCATCGAGCGGGCCAAGCGACTCATTGGCCTGTATGAGCAGGCCGATATTGCACCCAACCGCGTACTGATCAAAATTGCTGCGACCTGGGAAGGCATCAAAGCCGCCGAGGTGTTGGAAAAAAGCGGTATCAACTGCAACCTTACCCTGCTGTTTGGATTTGGCCAGGCCCAGGCCTGTGCCGACGCAGGTGTGTATCTGATCTCCCCCTTTGTTGGGCGTATCCTCGATTGGTACAAAGCCCACACGGGCCGGGACAGCTATCCCGCCTCCGAAGATCCGGGAGTACTATCGGTAGCACGCATTTTCAATTACTACAAAGCCCACGGTTACGGTACCGTTGTCATGGGGGCCAGTTTCCGTAATGTCGACGAGATTCGCCAACTGGCCGGCTGCGACCGTCTCACCATCAGCCCCGCTTTACTGGATGAGCTGGCTACCAGCACGGCCCCCCTACCCAGACACCTTTTCCCCGACAATCCAATCAGCGAAGATCCTCAACATAGTTTGGGTGAAAATGAGTTCCGCTGGGCATTGAACGAAGACGCCATGGCCAATGAAAAGCTGGCTGAAGGTATTCGTAACTTTGCTTGCGACCAGGTAAAACTGGAGAAACTACTGCAAAGCCTTGGAGGCTAGATGTTTCAGTCCCTGAAGCAATTTTTTGATGAACTAAACGGGGTGCCCGAGGCGCCCCAGCATCAACACAGTATCGAACTCGCCTGCGCGGTACTGCTAATCGAAATCAGTAAGGCAGATGCCACAATCAGCGACGAAGAGCTTGTTAACATTCGCAAGTTGATCAACAACAGCCTGGATGTTCAATCCGAGGAGATGGATAACCTGCTATCCCTGGCACAAACCGAATCGGCCGATGCCACTTCGCTTCATCCCTTTGTAGAGCTGGTTAATACGCAGCTGGAATACCCTGATAAGGTCGCTCTGGTTCGGTCGATGTGGCAAGTAGCCTATACCGATGACCAGCTCGATAAGTATGAGGAATACCAGATTCGGAAACTGTCAGAATTGCTCTACGTCGCGCACGGCGATTTTATCCGCACCAAGCTTGAAGTGTTGGCGCTACGAGAAGGTCAATAACACGGGAAAAATCAATAGCAACTTTTGATATTCAACCATAGGAGTTAACTGTAACCCCTTATTTTTATTTGTTTTCCAAGCCCTTCACCAGATCCCCAAAGGCTTCTCGATTCTTTTCATTCAGATCCATCAATGTTCGATGGGCATCAAGCACATGCTCCTTTACTACCTGTTCAGAGCATGTCTCGCAAACAATTTCCTGCAATGAATTATCCAGCTGGCGCGGGCTTTCCTCGATATTAAACACCCTGTCGAATCCCATACTCAGGAGGATGCGGGTAATATCCGGATTGGTAGAAATAATGCTGGGAATATAATCAAAGCGTTTTTTTGCCTGGACTGACAGCTTTGCCAACAAGCCCAGTGAAGTACTATCGATACCCTCGGTCTGGGTCAGATCGATAACGACGGAGTGAAAATCGCTGTCTGCAAACATCTCCTCCAGGAAGTGGTCCAGAGAGTTACATAAGGTCAGACGTACATCGCCGGTGAACTTGAGCACATAGTTTCCCTGCTCACCTGCCGCCTGAATTTTTCCTGCGTTCATTACCGGTTCCTGCTTAACACCAATACGGCGATATCATCGGGGGATTCCTTCAGGTTATCCAGCCCGAATGCACTCTTGATCCCATCTAACTTGCGATTCTCTGAAATCGTCGATAGAAGGGCTTTTTCCTTTTCTTCAAGGCTTTCGTCAGACAATCGGTCGAGAATACCATCCGAAAAGGCTACCAGGGTAAACTCCTCCGGCAGAGACAACTCATGATCATCATACTCCGCATGGTCGAATATGCCGACAGGTAAACCGCTGCCAGACAAGAATTTTACGCCATCTGCAGTAGCAATGATGGGCAGAGGAAAGTGCCCACCTACCGAATAGGTCATACGATTCTCTCGAGTATCGATCACCCCACCAAACATAGTCACATGCTTGCCAAGGTCAGTATTCAGCAAGCCTCGATTCAGTGAATCGAGAATCTCCGAGGGCCGAACAGGAATATCACCGCCCCTGTCGCGATATTCTCTGCGAAGCCGGAATGTCATATGTTTCAATAAAATAGTGACAAAAGCAGAAGAAGCGCCATGACCGGAAACATCGGCCAGATAAAAACCAAAACGATGTTCGTCGAGCGGGATAATATCGACAAAATCACCGCTTAAATAGAGAGAAGGACAAATATAATACTCAAAGCGAAAACCAGCTACCTCTTGAGGGGACTGGGGCAGCAGCTTTTGCTGCACCTGACGACCGGCACGCTGGTCTTCCTGCAATTCAGCCAGGCTTTGTTGCAGGCTTTTTATCGCTGCTTCAAGGCTCTCCCGGTAGGCCAGGTTGTCACGCTGTAACTGTAATTGCTCAAAGGCGCGGAGCACCGAATGCTCAAGAACCTCAAGATCAGTAATCGGTTTAATAAGGTAATCGCTGGCCCCCAGGCGAAGGGCTTCAACCACATCACTCGTGGCGCTCGCACCAGACACCACAATCACCGGGGTATCGGGCGCAGCATCCTTAATGGCATTAAGCAGTGACAGCCCAGCCATATGAGGCATACGCAGATCGCATATAACAACTTCGGGGCGTTGTTGCTTTATAAGCTCCAGGCCAGTATGTCCATTCTCGGCCTGAAAAACTGTAAATCCGCTGCCTTCGAGATGGGCTGCAATGCTTTCGCGAACAGCCGTTTCATCGTCAATAACAAGCAGCCTTTTGCCTGCGGGAGCCATAGCCTTTTCAAGCCACCTCTAGTTAAGCCATTTAAGCGGGCACTTCATATATCAGTAAGATATAGACCAATTTGGCTGCCCAGGCGACAGCTCCAAAATTTGACCACCGCAGGTTGGAACACGAGCTGAAAGCCGGTTTCCATCCGCACGGTAAGGTTTGAAACCTTACTCCCTTATAGATTGTGAGGCAAGAGTGTCGGTAGTTTGAGATCAATTACGCATAAACCCTATATTTTGTTTCTTGTAACGTTGAAATAACTATATATGGGGGGTATAAAACTTGTGACCATTATGACAAGTTGACCAGGGGGGAGCCATGGCGATGTCAGACAGGCGGTACAGCGAAAAAAGAGATTTTATGCGCATGCAGATTGATTCAACAGCCCAGATCACTCGATCAAGCGGCGAATCAATGTCAGTGCGTTGTAGCAATCTGAGCAGTTCGGGGGTGTTGCTTGAAGCATCTGAGGCGATACCTGATGGTGAGCAACTGATTATCACGATTCCTTCAGAACGCCCGGAATTTCCGGATTTTTGTGCCGAAGCCCGAGTCGTTCGAAGCCACGAGCAAGCTGAAGATCGTTTCAGCATTGCACTAACCATAGAGCGCATCAAATAAGCTCGCCCCATAAAAAAGCCCGACATTCCGTCGGGCTTTTTTATGGTCAGCTACCCTCAGAAATCATCTTCCGGTTCTTCACCGGTGATTTCAAATTGTCGGGTTTGCAAATAAGCATCCCGGATAAAGCTGTATTTATCCCCGATAATCAGCTCTTCTGCCTTTAGCAGGCTGGCTCGTTTCTCTACCACCATACCAGCTTGCAACACCGTTCGACGCTGCCAGGGTTCCACATAATTCACGGTCCACATCAACGATGAGGGGTATATCGTTGCAGCATCACGTAATGTGTGGGGGCCCAGGAATGGCACTACTAGATAGGGTCCATCTGCCACACCCCACTTACCCAGCGTTGTGCCCAGATTGGAACTCTCAGCTTGTATACCAAAGGAATCCGCCACATCAACGGTACAAAGCATACCGAGAACACAGTTGATCAAGAAGCGGGAAATCTGCTGGATGCCACGTACCGGTTCACCTTGCAGAATCAGGTTTACACCATCGGCCGGCGCGAAACTGGTGGAGTAAAAGGTACTGGCCAAACCTCTCATTGGCTCAGGGACTCCGGCCACATAGCCCTCAGCAACAGGCTTTAGCAGATATTTATCAAAGCCCTCATTGAACTGAAATATTTTCCGATTCATCGGTTCCCAGGGATCAGGGTCATCCACCCCCTCAGCCGTTGCGGCCCCTGGGAATAACAGCAAAACCACCAATCCAAATGCACCTAAAACCCTGAACATACTTCTTCCTGATAAATCATCCATGACAAACCTAATGCTTCAACCCAACGCCCAAAAGACAGGAGCTGCCAGAGAAACCCGCTGTGACCCCGCCCCTAATCGGCTTTCAAAGTTTTCGTAATACAGCGCTTCCGATTGAATATCCCGCACCAAACGAACAGATAACCCCCTGCTCTCCGGCCTTCATATCATCCTGGTATTTGTGAAACGCAATAATGGAACCGGCAGAGCTGGTATTGGCGTATTCGTCCAGAATAATAGGAGCCTCTTCGGGCTCGGGATCACGCCCAAGCACCTTACGAGCAACCAGGTTATTCATGTTGATATTGGCCTGGTGCAACCAAAGGCGTTTGACACCTGCTACCGGTACATCCAACTCTTCAATATGGGCAGAGATCTGATCCGCAACCATCGGGCAGACCTCTTTAAAAACCTTGCGTCCATTTTGTACGAAAAGCTTGTCCTCTGCGCCGACTCCGGATTCATCAGCCCGGTTCAAAAAGCCAAAGTTATTGCGGATATTGTTGGAATACTGAGTCTGTAATTTGGTACCAAGGATTTCAAACTGATGCACCGAAACCGCTGTCGCTTTCTTCTCGACCAGTACCGCCGTGCAGACATCGCCGAAGATAAAGTGGCTATCCCGATCGGCAAAGTTCAGATGACCGGAACAGATCTCCGGGTTGACCATCAACACCACCTTTGCTGAGCCGCCTCGAACGGCGTCAACCGCAGCTTGCAAACCAAAGGTAGCGGATGAGCAGGCTACGTTCATGTCATAGGCAAATCCGCCGGCACCCAGGGCATTTTGGATCTCCACTGCCATGGCAGGATAGGCTCGCTGCATGTTGGAGGCAGCACAAATAATCGCATCCACGTCAGCCGCCGTTCGGCCGGCACGATCCAGGGCTTCACGGGCCGCCTTAACGGCCATTTCGCACTGAATGGAATCTTCGTCATTGCTGCGCTCGGGCAGCGAGGGGCACATTCTGGAAATATCCAGAATGCCAGATTTATTCATAACAAAGCGGCTGCGAATACCGGAAGCCTTCTCAATGAAGGGGGCACTCGATTCCGCCATTGGCTCGACTTCTCCAGCTTCAATCTCGGCCTGGTGGGTTTCATTGAACCGATTGACATAGGCATTAAAAGCTTCCACCAACTCTTCATTACTGATGGATTCAGATGGTGTGTATAGTCCAGTGCCGCTTATTACTACGTCTGTCAAAATCACTCCCCTTTGTCTCGCGTTCGCTGAATGCCGTTAGCCATCATGGATCGCGCTCAATCACAGGTTTACAACCCGGCGCTTCATGGCTCTTGATCATTTAAGAAAGCGATCATAACACAGCGCGAATAGGCCCCGGCAGACTTTTTGTAGTGCTTTAGTGACGTAGTGCAGAGTCATGGTATCGGTAAATCTTGCCACAACTTGCGCAGCCGTTTGGCCGAAACCGGGTAGCGGGTTTTCAAGGGTTGGGCAAAGAGCGACACTCGATACTCCTCCAGCATCCAGCGATATTCTTGCAAGGGTTCAACCAGCATATGTCGCTCATCATACTGGCGACTGCGCTGCTCATATTGCTGCCACAAACTGGCCACTTCTTCTGCACTGGCACGATCCCGATGAATCACCGCACCCATTTTATCGAGACGATACAGCATGGCATCCAGATAGCGCGGGTATTGCTGTAACCAGTGCCAGGGGGTATCGCGCATAAAGCCCGGATAGATAAGGCGTGCCAGTTGTTGCTTGAGATCCGCCAAGGACATAGCAAGATCAAAGGAAATTTTCCCCTTAAGCTGCTTTTGTATGCGATGGCTGCGCTGCATTATTTCTGACAACAGGTCATCGTATTCAAGGGCCACATCCAGCAGCTCACCTCGTCGATCCAATAACCTGTCAAACCCTTCCTCATCTCGGGGCAAATCAACCCCTTCCAGTAAACAGCGGTCAATACTTGCCAGCCATAGGTCATCCTTCAACTCGGCTTTATTGACCATGGTGACCGCTTGCAAGGCGCTCTGCTCGAAGCCTTTCAGGTGGGGTTGAGCATCCTTGATTTGACGGCTCAGAGCCAATCGCAACAAGCGGCCCACGCCCTTTCTGGTTTTCGCTGTAGCAATGTCAGCATTGGGGCAAAGCCGCATCGCAACCTGGGCACCCTCTTCCACCAAAGACGGCCAGGCCTTGATGGTTACCCCGCTTTGTTGGCGGGTCAGTTCTTTGGGTAAATCACCAAAATCCCAACGAGTTAAGCCACTTCGTTCAATCCCCCCCTCTTCACCTTGGCTGACACTATCACTGGCTTGCCGGGAATAGCGCTTTTGTAGCGCCAAAAGGTCTCTGCCCTGCCCCAGAACGCCCTCATCATCAAGCACACGAATATTGAACCGATGATGATCATCGAGCGGACTATCCACCCAGGCATTGGCGTCGATGCGCACTCCACTCATTTTTCGCAAGCTATCGGCCATCGCCTCCGCTAAGGGGCGATCCTCAACCACCAATGCCTCCATAAGCGCATTGACGTAATCCGGAATCGGAACGAAATTCTTTCGTTGCTGTTTGGGCAGAGCTCTGAGCTGAGCCGTGAGCTTCTCCCTGAGCATCCCAGGCACCAACCATTCCAGCCTGAATCGGGGTAACCGAGGCAAGAGTCCCACGGGTACTTCCACCGTCACCCCATCATCCAGTTCACCCGGGGCAAAGTGATAACTGAGTGGCAAGCGCATACCCTCCAGCTCCAGATGGTCTGGATACTGGGCCTCGGTGATCTGCGCAGCATCGTGTTGCATCAGATATTCGCGGGTCAAATAGAGCGCCCGGGGCTTGTCTTTTTCCAGTTTCTTGCGCCAGCTCTCGAAACTGCGCGCATCACAGGTGTCGTCTGGAATGCGCTCATCGTAGAATCGGTACAGGGTTTCCTCGTCAACCAGGATATCCCGGCGGCGAGACTTGGCCTCCAGCTGATCGATCTCCTGCAACAAACCAAGGTTATGAGTAAAGAATCCCGCCTTGGTAACAAACAAGCCTTCCACCAGAGCACTGCGGATAAAAATCTCCCGCGCTACCACAGCATCGACCTTGCTGTAATCGATGCGCCGTCGGGGGACAATGATCAGGCCATAGAGCAGTACTTGCTCGAACCCCATAACCTGACCTCTTTTCTTCTGCCAGTGGGGCTCAAAATAGTTTCGCTTCAAGAGATGCTGCGCCAAGGATTCGAGCCAGGCGGGGTCGAATGCTGCATTGATGCGCGCGTACAAACGGGACGTTTCAACCAATTCGGCACTCAGCACCCATTTTGGACGTTTTTTAAACAGCACCGAGCCGGGAAACAGGTGAAATTTTCGATTTCGGGCTCCCAGGTATTCTGACTCTTCTCCTCGGGTTCCTATATGGCTCAGCAAGCCGGATAACAACGCGCTATGAACCGCCTGATAGCTGGCTGGTTCATCACTGTGGCGCAGCTTAAAGTTAAGCTCTTTCACTGACAGCAACAGTTGCCGATGCAGGTCGCGCCACTCCCGCATGCGCTGAAAATTCAGCATGCGTCGTTTACAGTACTTTCTTAGCTGACCCTGGGTTAATTCCTGCCGCTGCTCCTCATAGAGATTCCAGAGATTCAAGAGTGTCAAAAAATCCGACTCATCATGCTGGTATTCCCGGTGCAACTGATCCGCATGTTGCTGCTTATCGGCAGGACGCTCACGCGGGTCTTGCACACTCAAGGCAGCTGCGATCACCAGTATTTCGTCCAGCGATCCTTGGCGCGCCGACTCAACCACCATTCGTGCAATTCTGGGGTCTACGGGCAGGCGACTTAGCTGTTTGCCCAAGGGCGTTATTTGACGCTGACGAGTCACCGCTCCCAGCTCCTGGAGCAAATTAAAACCGTCACGTATAAAGCGGCTATCAGGAGGGTCGACAAAGGGAAAGGCTTCAATATCCCCCAAGCCCAGTTTCAGCATCTGCAGAATGACCGATGCCAGATTGGTCCGTAAAATCTCCGGATCGGTAAATTCCGGGCGTGTCAGAAAGTCCTGCTCATCGTACAGGCGATAACAGATCCCCGATCGCACCCGACCACAACGCCCTTTGCGCTGATTGGCACTGGCCTGGGAAATGGGCTCAATCGGTAGCCGCTGCACCTTGGAACGGTAGCTATAACGGCTGATACGAGCAAAACCTGTGTCGATCACATAAACAATACCGGGCACCGTCAAAGACGTTTCGGCAACGTTGGTTGAGAGAATGACCCGGCGACCTTTATGCGGCTGAAAAATGCGCGCCTGTTCAGCCGCACTGAGCCGGGCATACAGTGGCACCACCTCGGTATGTCGAAGTTCGAGGTGCCGTAAGGCCTTGGCGGTATCCCTTATTTCCCGCTCTCCGCTCAAAAATACCAGCACATCGCCGGGAGACTGGCCTTCACTTCGCTCGCACTGCTCGATCTCCTCCAACACGGCCGAAATGCCCTGCTGAAGATCGCTATCCTGATCCCCCTCTTCTTGCAGGGGACGATATAGCACCTCCACCGGATAGGTCCGGCCCGACACTTCGATAATGGGAGCCTGACCAAAGTGTTTGGAAAAGCGCTCCACATCGATAGTGGCCGAGGTAATGATCACTTTCAGATCGGGGCGTTTCGGTAACAGGGTACTCAGGTAACCGAGCAAAAAGTCGATATTGAGGCTGCGCTCGTGAGCCTCATCGATGATCAGCGTATCGTAACGATTCAGGAAACGGTCATTCTGTATTTCAGCGAGCAGGATGCCGTCGGTCATCAACTTGACATGACTGCAGTCACTGACTTGATCATTAAAGCGAACCTGATAACCGACGCTTTCGCCAAGCTCACAACCCAACTCATCGGCGATTCGACTAGCAACCGAACGTGCGGCTATGCGTCTAGGCTGAGTATGACCAATAAGTCCCTCAACACCTCTTCCCAGGGCCAGGCAAATTTTAGGCAGCTGGGTTGTTTTGCCCGAACCGGTTTCTCCCGCCACCACCACTACCTGATGCTTTTCTATCGCCTCGGCAATCTCTTGCCAGCGCTGGCTGACCGGCAAGCTAAGGTCAAACTCTGGTTGAGGCAGTGCCGCTTTACGACGAGCCGCCAAGTCCAAAGAGCGTTCGAGCCGTTGGTGCCAGCGCGCAGGGATGGCTTTCTTTTCACGCCGGTACTGATGCAGCTGACGCCGTAGCGGATGACGATCAATCAACATCGCCGATTCCAACATTGCTTGCAGCTCTGTTGCCGTCTTTCTCACTTCACCCTCAACAATAAAAAATGCCCCGCAAATTGGCGGGGCATTCTAACAAAAGCGGACCACCGACGATAATCGGTGATGCCAGGCTTAACTGGCGGCTTTGATTTTGCTCAGCTCCTCATCACGCAATTCGCGACGAAGAATCTTACCCACATTGGTGGTTGGCAGCTCATCGCGGAATTCAACCTGACGTGGCACTTTATAACCGGTCACGTTTTCACGGAAATAGGCAATGATAGCGTCTTTATCCAGCTGGGGATTGGTTGAGACCGCAAACACCTTGATCGCCTCACCGGTTTTGTCATCCGGTACACCAATAGCAGCACACTGGGTCACGTCGGGGTGCTTGGCCAATACATCTTCCAGCTCGTTCGGATAAACGTTGAAACCGGAAACGACAATCATATCCTTTTTGCGGTCAACGATCTTGACGTAACCATCTTCCTGAATGGTAGCGATATCACCGGTTTTTAACCAACCATCTTCTGTGATGGTTTCAGCCGTGGCTTCCGGACGCTGCCAGTAACCTTTCATTACCTGAGGACCACGCACGCAGAGCTCGCCAACGCCACCAAAAGCGACATCATTGCCCTCCTCATCAATCAGTTTCAATTCGGTGGAGGGTACCGGAATACCTATAGTACCCACCTGATTGGCTGTCTGAGGGTTGATGGTGGCAATGGGAGAGGTCTCCGTCATACCAAATCCTTCAAAAATTTCACAGCCAGTAACCTTATGCCAAGTGTCTGCTGTCGCCAGCTGCAAGGCCATGCCACCCGAGAAGGTCGCCTTGAGGGAAGAGAAATCAAGCTGGCGGAAATTGGCGTTATTGCACAAACCGACAAACAATGTGTTAAGGCCAACAAATATACTGAACTTGTAGTTATTGAGCTCTTTCACAAACGCGGGCAGATCCCGAGGATTGGTGATCAGCAGGTTGTGACCACCGGTGATCATCATCACCATGCAATGGAAGGTAAACGCGTAGATGTGGTACAAGGGCAACGGTGCAACCGCCAGCTCGCCATCTTCCATCTCACTGCCCATCAAGGCCTTGGCCTGCACCATATTGGACACGATGTTGCGATGAGTCAGCATGGCGCCCTTGGCCACGCCAGTTGTGCCACCGGTATACTGAAGTACGGCCACATCTTCAAAGTCAGTCGTCACGGGTGTAAACGTGACTTCGGCACCCTGCTTCATAACACGGGTAAAAGGCACGGCCTGTTTCAGGGAAAAGGCAGGAACCATTTTCTTGACGTGTTTGACGACAGTATTGACCAGGATACGTTTGAAGGTTGGCTGCATATCGCCAACCTCAGTAACTATCACATGCTTGATACCCGTTTTGGGAATCACCTCTTCCGCCAATGCCGCCATATTGGCCAGCACGACCAGAGCCTTGGCTCCGGAATCGTTGAACTGGTGCTCCATCTCACGCGCGGTATACAGGGGGTTGGTATTGACCACCACCATACCGGCACGCATAGCGCCAAATACCGCAATTGGAAACTGAATCAGGTTCGGCATCTGGACAGCGATACGATCGCCGGGCTTCAGCTCGGTGTGATTTTGCAGGTAAGCAGCAAAATTGCCACTGAGTTCGTATAACTCCTGGTAGCTGATGGTCTTGCCCATATTGGTGAAGGCAGGCTTGTCTGCATACTTTCGGCACGACTCATCGAGCACATCGATGATAGACCGGTAGGGATCTGTACTGATCTCCGGGGCAATCCCTTCAGGGTACTTATCCGTCCAGAAGTTTTGACTCATACTCCGCTCTCCTAACCAACTCGATCGTTATTGTTTTCGTGCTCTAATATTGGCTCCAGAGGCTTGCTGCTATCCGCATAAAACAGCAAAACGTTAGTACTGACTGGCCAATGGCACTTGAGATTTACCGGCCCGAAGGTTACCAGTTTTCAGCATCAGCTAATAGCCCAATTAGGCTCCTTTACAAGCAGGCCATGGTCAAATTCAACCATAAGGATGATTTTTTCAGCACGTTCGCGTAAAAAGCAGTCATAGGATTCACTCCATCTCCCCATCCAAGGACACTCCATGACCTGGCACGCAACCTCATTGAACGCCACCGATCAACACAGTATTCCAGTATTTTCATGGGACCCTCCGAGCAACCCCAAGGGAGTCATTCAAATCACCCATGGCATGGCCGAACACAGCCAGCGTTATGCGGCCTTGGCCGCAGAACTTCAGGGTGCCGGGTTTGTTGTCATCACTCATGACCACCGCGGCCATGGTCTGGCGGCTCAGCCTCAAGGGCATTTCTGCGACAGTGATGGCTGGGAACGGGTCTGCGATGATTTGAGACAGGTTCATCAATGGGCTCAACGGCAGTTCCCTGACTTGCCGTTGATTCTGCTGGGTCACAGCATGGGCTCCTATATCAGCCTGGGCTATCTGATGCGAAACCCGCTGCCCCTCGCTGGCTGTGTGCTTTCTGGCTCCAATTATGGCTCGCCTGCTCTTTACAGGCTGGCCAGGATGATTGCCCGTATCGAAAGGTGGCGCCTGGGGCCATCCGCCCCCAGCAAGGTGATGGACCGACTCGGATTCGGCGCTTTCAATCGGGCCTTTAAACCCAACCGGACGGAGTTTGACTGGCTATCGAGGGATCCGGATCAGGTGGATCGCTACATCGCTGACCCTCTGTGCGGTTTTCCCTGCAGTGCACAACTCTGGATCGACATGCTGGGAGGTCTACTGGAGATTACCGATCCCGCCCAACTGGCCAATGTACCCAACATTCCCTTGCATGTTATTGGAGGAAGTCGCGACCCGGTCAGCGCCCCCAACGGACTACCCGATCTATTCAAAGCCTTAAACAGCGATCAAAGAGACCGGGTGTCACTGAAACTCTATGAAGAGGCTCGTCATGAACTCCTCAACGAGTCTAACCGGGACGAAGTCATTAACGAACTGCTGCAATGGATTGGCACAACGCTGGAAGATTCAAAGCAAGCTTCAACGCCATCCACTTGATTACTGCAACCGCCGCTATCTGCCACAGGAGCCTATAACGTGAAGACGCTAACTAACTACACCTTTGAGGAACTGGAGATCGGCTCCAGCGCCACTTTCGAGCGCACCCTGGAAGAACGGGATCTGGTCCTCTTTGCCGCAGTTTCTGGCGATGTTAATCCCCTGCACCTGGATCCGGAGTTTGCCAGCACGACCCAGTTTGGGGAGCGAATTGCCCACGGCGCCTGGTCCGGCTCCCTGATTTCAGCCGCCCTTGCTAACGTTATGCCCGGACCGGGTACTGTCTATCTGGGACAAAATCTGAAATTTCAGCGTCCGGTCAAGCTCGGAGATCGCTTAACCGTTCAGCTTGAAGTGAAAGAAAAAAAGGAGCGGCGCCACCAGGTGACTTTCATAACCCAAGTGGTCAACCAGGACGGAAAAACCGTGGTCAGTGGCGAAGCCCAGGTCATGGCCCCAACGGAAAAAATGACACTCGAGGCACCCGTGCTGCCAGCGATTAGCATTGGCTAGCTTGCCTCTCGAGCCTGGTTGCCATATGAAGCAACCAGGCACACTCAAGCCCTGTTACTCCGGCATCGTCAAGGGTTCAGGCGAAACCACAATGCCGTTATTGTCGGCGTAGAGGTAGTCTCCCGGGCAGAAGGTCAAACCGGCGAAAGTGACCGGAATATCCACATCACCGATATCCCGCTTGTCGGTTTTCATGGGATGAACACCGAGCGCTTGCACACCAATATCCGTCTCCGCGATCACATCAACATCGCGAATGCAGCCATACATGATAATACCCTGCCAGCCGTTAGCAGCGGCTTTTTCCGCCAGCATGTCACCCAGGCAAGCCCGGCGCATAGAACCACCGGCATCTACGACCATCACCTTACCCTGACCATCGGTATCAACCAGCTGTTTGACCTTGGAATTGTCTTCGAAACATTTCACGGTAACGATCTGGCCACCAAAGGAGCGCTTACCGCCATAGTTGGTAAAAATAGGATCCGCAGCTTCAATCAATTCCGGGTAGGCATCGCACAAATCGGGGGTTACGTACTGCACTCTATATCTCCTAAAAAGTAATGGGGCTGCTGCCGTCTCGAGCGGTCACCCGCTCAAGACGGCGCGAAACCGACTCAAGCTAATTCTTTGTCCGCCAGATAGAACCAGGTTTCCATCACCGAATCCGGATTCAGGGATACCGTATCGATTCCCTGCTCCATCAACCACTTGGCCAGGTCGGGGTGATCCGAAGGACCCTGCCCGCAAATTCCAATGTATTTATCTGCTTTCTTGCAGGCAGCGATGGCATTGGCCAACAGGGCTTTTACGGCTTCGTTACGCTCATCAAACAGATGGGCGATGATGCCGGAATCCCGATCGAGGCCCAGAGTCAGCTGGGTCATATCATTGGAACCGATGGAGAAGCCATCGAAATATTCCAGGAATTGCTCGGCCAGTAAGGCGTTAGCGGGCAGCTCGCACATCATGATCAGGCGCAAGCCGTTCTCACCACGCTTCAGACCCTGCTCTTCCAGCAGTTCGACAACGCGTTTGGCCTCACCGACCGTGCGTACAAAGGGCACCATCAGTTCAACATTGGTTAACCCCATCTCGTCACGAACCCGTTTCATGGCACGACATTCGAGTGCGAAGCAATCGCGGAAGCTGTCAGAGATATAACGAGAAGCGCCGCGGAATCCGAGCATCGGATTTTCCTCTTCCGGCTCGTACAGGCGACCACCCACCAAATTAGCGTACTCATTGGATTTAAAGTCAGAGAGACGAACGATGACTTTCTTGGGCGCAAAGGCCGCGGCAATGGTCGAAACACCCTCTACCAGCTTTTCAACGTAGAATTCGACAGGGTCGGGGTATCCTGCAATTCGACTATCTACATTCGCTTTGATGTCGGCGGGCAACGCTTCGTAGTTGAGCAAAGCCTTGGGGTGCACGCCAATCATACGGTTGATAATGAATTCCAATCGCGCCAAACCGACCCCTTCATTGGGTATCGCCTGAAAATCAAAGGCGCGGTCCGGGTTGCCCACATTCATCATAATTTTGAAGGGCAACTCGGGCATCGAATCGACACTGTTTTTGCGTATATCAAAGGACAGTTGTCCCTCATAAATCAGACCAGTGTCACCCTCGGCACAGGACACCGTGACCGGTTGTCCATCAGACAGCTTGTCAGTCGCATCGCCGCAACCAACCACCGCCGGGATGCCCAGCTCTCGGGCGATAATAGCCGCATGGCAGGTACGCCCACCGCGATCGGTGACGATTGCTGAAGCGCGCTTCATGATCGGTTCCCAGTCAGGATCCGTCATATCAGTGACCAGAACATCTCCCGGCTGCACTCGGTCCATCTGGCTCAAATCATTGATAATCTTAACCGGACCACTGCCGATGCGCTGACCAATGCTACGTCCCTCGACCAGCACAGAGCCGCGCTCTTTTAGCAGATAACGCTCCATGGTGGCCGCATGGCTGCGACTTTTAACGGTTTCCGGACGCGCCTGAACAATATAGAGCTGACCATCATCGCCATCGCGAGCCCATTCCACATCCATTGGCCGGCCGTAATGACGTTCGATGATCAGAGCCTGGCGAGACAACTCTTCCACTTCGGCATCGGTGATGCAAAAACGCAGTCGATCGGCTTCATCAACATCGACGGTGTCAACGGAGCGCCCGGCACAGGCCTCAGCGCCATACACCATCTTGATCGCTTTGCTGCCCAGATTACGCCGTAAAATGGCTGGACGCTTCGCTTCCAATGTGGGTTTATGAACATAGAACTCATCCGGGTTAACGGCCCCCTGCACTACCGTCTCGCCCAAGCCGTAGGCGCCGGTAATAAAGACCACGTCCCGGAAACCCGATTCGGTATCAAGGGTAAAGAGTACGCCAGCCGCCCCGGTTTCACTGCGAACCATACGCTGAATACCCGCAGACAACGCCACCAATCGATGGTCGAAGCCCTGGTGAACGCGATAGGCAATCGCACGGTCATTGAACAGGGAGGCAAACACCTCCTTGACCGCGTGAATCACATTGTCGAAGCCGCGAATATTAAGGAAAGTTTCCTGCTGACCGGCAAAGGAGGCATCGGGCAGGTCTTCCGCGGTGGCCGAGGAGCGAACCGCTACGGCCAGGTTGTCATTCCCGTCTTGCAACGCGCTGAAAGCGGTTTGGATGGCCTGTTCCAGCTCGGGCTGAAACGGCTGGTCCATGATCCAACTGCGAATTTTGGCTCCGGCATCAGCCAGTGCATTTACGTCTTCAACATCCAGCTCGTCGAGCAGATCATGGATACGTTGGTTAAGCCCACTATTTTCGAGAAATTCACGGTAAGCATCTGCTGTCGTGGCAAAACCGCCGGGGACACTGACCCCCGCATTCGACAGGTTACTGATCATCTCTCCCAGAGAAGCATTCTTGCCACCGACGATTTCTACGTCGTTGGCACCAACAGTCTGCAAAGCTAGTACATAATCGGTCAAGGCGGGATCTCCCATGATGTGCAGATAGTGTGGTCACCACAGGTTACTGCGGGTAGTCGACCACTGCAGGCGCCTGAGTATACCTGATGATTCAGGAATTTCACCCCGCACAGCAGAGCGTCAAAAGAAATCTTCGCCAAGCGACCTTAACCTTTGTAGATGCTGCCCATTTTACCTACCATGACGCTCTTGAATGTATCAGGCTTACTGAGGTAGCAAATGAAACGACATGTGTATTTTATCTCCGACGGCACTGGCATCACGGCGGAGTCATTTGGTCAAAGTCTGCTCGCCCAGTTTGATCACGTAGAGTTTGATCGCGAAACCCTGCCTTACATAGACACACCAGAAAAAGCCACCGCCGTGGTTGAACAGATCAATGAGAGCGCGGCGCAGCAAGATATAACCCCTCTTGTTTTCAGCACGATCATCGACGAAAAGATCAGTGAAATTGTCTCCAAGGCCAACGCGCGTCATCAGGACATCTTTGCTACCTTCCTTGGACCGCTGGAAAAAGAGCTACAGATCCATTCTTCCCACGCCATCGGAAAGAAGCGGAAGATTGATGCCAATACCCAGTACTCGAAACGGATGGATGCCGTCCACTTTGCCCTGGATAACGATGACGGCGCCAGAACCCGTCACTATGACAAGGCAGATATCATATTGATCGGGGTTTCCCGTTGCGGTAAAACCCCGACCTGCCTCTACCTGGCCCTGCAATTTGGCATTCGAGCGGCCAACTACCCCATCACAGAAGAGGACATGGAAGACTTCAAATTGCCCTCCGCCCTGTTACCCTTTCGCGACAAGCTGTTCGGTCTGACAATTGAACCCGAGCGACTCATTGCTATCCGCAGCGAACGACGCCCCAATAGCCGCTATTCATCACCGCGCCAATGCCAGCTGGAGGTGGCCGAGGTGGAAAGGCTGCTCAACAAGGAACGTATTTCCTGCATCAACACGACCCACTTCTCGGTCGAAGAGATATCGACCCGCATCATTGCAGAAGCCGGTATTACCCGGCGCCTGAAGTAGCCAACAGTCGACTAGCGGTGAGTTATTTTCCAGCAGCGATGAATTTTTGCATTCCGGGTAAAATCCGGATCCAGAGTTTGCGGACTGATCTCTTCCACTGCATAACGCTGCTCTAGCTCGGCATCGAGCTGGAAGCGGCGAAAGTTATTGGAAAAGTAGAGCACCCCATCGGCAGACAGGGAATTCATGGCCAGGTCCAGCAACTCGACATGGTCACGCTGCACATCAAACACGCCTTCCATCCGCTTGGAGTTGGAAAATGTGGGCGGGTCGATAAACATCAGGTCGTAGGTGGCTTTGTTGTTTCGCATCCATTCCATGCAATCAGCCCGAACCAGCTCATGATTATCGCTGAAGCCATTGAGTGAAAGGTTTTTTCGTGCCCAATCCAGGTAAGTAGTCGACAGATCAACACTGGTTGATTGCACCGCTCCGCCGCGAGCGGCATGCACGGTTACCGCACCGGTGTAACAAAACAGATTCAGAAACCGTTTCCCCTGCGCTTCCTCGGCAATGCGCCGGCGGATAGGCCGGTGATCAAGGAATAGGCCGGTATCCAGATAATCGGTGAGATTAACCAGCAGCCGGCAATCGTATTCGCTCACTTCCAGTTGCTGACCCTGACGATCACGGCGCTGGTATTGCTCGCTACCACTTTGCCGCTTGCGCTCTTTCAGCACCACTTTGGCCGGATCAATTTCCAGCGCCTCGGGAATGGCCGAGAGCAAATCACGTAAGCGCTGGGTAGCTTTTTCAGGGTCAATCGATTTCGGCGCCTGGTACTCCTGCACACAAACCCAATCACCATAGATGTCGATGGCGGCGGAGAACTCGGGCATATCCGCATCGTACACACGATAACAATCCAGTTGTTCACGGCGCACCCACTTACCGAGTTGACGACGATTCTTGCGTAAACGATTGGCCACCATTTGAGCATTATCATTAAGCTTCGCCGCTGGCGCAGGTTTGCCCTCAGAGGATCTTTCCTCCCCCCCCACAAACCATTGACTATCGATATCAAACATCAATAAGCGAGTCGGCAACGCGCCATTGAAATACTTGTACTGCTTTCTCGCTCGTATGCCCATCCGCTTGCCCAGCTCAGGATTACCGGTAAGCAGCGCGCCCTGCCATCCAACAAACTGCTCGCGCATGATGCGACCTAAATACTGGTACAGGTATAACAGGCTGGCCTCATCCCCAAGGCGCTCCCCGTAAGGAGGATTGGTCACCAGCAAGCCCTGCTCACTAGCCCCAGAGGGACGTTTCAGACTCGCCAGCTCGGCACGCTCTAATGTCACTAGCTGTTCAACGCCAGCACGCTGCAAATTGTTACCCGCTCGCTGTAAAACAGCGACATCGGCCTCAAATCCTGAAATCAGGATATTTCGAGCCTTACATTCCTCTATACCCCTGGTTCGACGATCTACAGCCTCTTTCAATAAACGTTTCCACAGCGCCGACACATGACCCTGCCAGCCATGAAAACCAAAGCGTTCGCGGGCCAGCCCCGGTGCCGTATCGGTAGCGATCAGGGCAGCTTCGATCAACAGAGTCGCAGAACCGCACATGGGGTCGACCAAACTGGCACCCCGGTTTGACAGATCCGGCCAGCCCGCTCGGTACAAAACCGCAGCCGCAAGGTTCTCCTTTAAGGGAGCAACTCCGGCCTCTTTACGGTAACCCCGCTGGTGCAAACTGTGCCCTGACAGGTCTATCGACAGGGTTCCCTGCCCCTTTGAGAGCAACAAATTGATTCTAATGTCCGGTTTTTTTCGATCGACGGTTGGACGTTCGCCGGTTTGATCTCGCACTCGATCAACAATTGCATCCTTGGCTTTCAATGCGCCGAAGTGGCTGTTATTGATGCCTTTGGCTTCCCCTTTACAGTCAATACGAAGCGAACCGGTGGGTGCCAAATGCTCTAACCAGTCAACCGACTGGACTCCCCGGTATAGGTCATCCCCGCTATCGACCGGAAAGCGAGCCAGGCGCAGTAGAATTCGGTTGGCCAGACGCGACCATAAACAGCAGCGGTATGCCACTTCGACATCGCCTTGAAAAGAGACACCGGCTACCGTCTCTTTCAGCGCCTGAGCCCCGAATGACTCCAGTTCCAGCATCAGTTGCGCTTCCAAGCCTTTAGGGCACGAAGCAAATAGGTCCAGAACTTGTTTCATTGGGGCTACCTGTAGAAAAGGGCGCATGATAAACCAGAGTCGCCGTGGGGGCGACAACGAAATACTGACATCAAACAGAGCGAATTACGTCACAATTCCGATACAAAAGTTAACAGTACGGTTTGGCGGTTTCATTACTGAGACTTTCAGCGCATTTTTTGATCAATATTTGGCTACTATAGTCCCAAGTTAAACGCACACCGCACCACCAGACGAAAGGGAGACGGTATTTATGAACAAAGTATCGCTCAGTATTACCCTGACAACGCTTTTGCTTACCTCCACTCAGCTTAACGCCGACACTCTGGATCTTAGCATTCCGTCAACACTCAATATGTCCACAATGCCCGAGATGCACAGCGTCCGAGACCTGTCGAAGCCCCTGACTAATGGGATCGATCTCAATGAAAGTACCGGTGTCAGTATCGAGTACACTGCTATCGATAGCGATTACGATGTACAGGACCAACTCCTCGGGGATATCAAGCAACTGCGATTAAAGCTCGTATCTACCTTTTAATTTCAACAAGTTAGAAGGCTTTTATATCCAAGCACTCTAACTTATGAATTCACCTTTGAATAAGATCTTTACAATTTATTCTTAATCGATTCTCGACAAGGCACAACGCTTTGCGATAGAAAGGTATTGCAGCCTTTAACACATAAAGGTTACAGCAAACCATCGAACTAAGGAGGCGATGGGCGCATCCAGCGACATTTAGTACTTCTTTCCCTTCCCCCATTCTGGATGCCTGATTTTCTGTGTTGTAAAAAGCCCTCCCCTGGAGGCATACCGGTATTGTTTGTCGTTGCTTTGTAGATACCTATAACAATACCCGGCGTTGAAGCAGTTCTTACATTCATAAGCTGAGGCCCAAACAACCATGAAAAGACAGAAAAGAGATAAAACGGAACGTGCATTTGTAAAAGGATACAACACCGGTGTGACCGGAAAATCCAGAGACCAGTGTCCTCATGACGCGCTGGAAATGCGACAAGCCTGGTTAACGGGTTGGCGGGAAGGCCGCTCTGATAACTGGGATGGCTTAACCGGCGTCTCTGGCGTACACCGGGTAGCGGATTTGCACTAACTCCAGGCTCTTTCGTCAAGAATCATAAAAAAGGGGCCCCTAAGGGCTCCTTTTTCGTACCTGGGGTATTTGCTTTCTTTGGTACGACCTTTGTTACAGCAGAGTTTCAAGCCGTACTCTTAACCCAGCTCTGCCGCTACAGCCTCTGATGCTTCCGCGATCAGGTCCGGACCTCGATAGATAAAGCCCGAATATATTTGCACCAGACTGGCACCCGCGGCAATCTTCTCGGCAGCAGAAACCGCATCACTGATCCCCCCGACCCCGATAATAGGTAATTTGCCAGAGAGTTCAGACGCCAATAAACGGATGGTTTCAGTCGAGCGTTCCCTGACGGGATCACCACTTAGCCCTCCGGCTTCATCGGCATGCTCAAGCCCTTCAACCAGTGTGCGATCAAGGGTGGTATTGGTAGCAATAACACCATCCATCTCCTGTTCAAGAAGCACATTAGCCAAAGCGCGCAACTCTTCCTCTTCCATATCAGGGGCAATCTTGATCGCTATCGGCACATAACGCCCTGTCGCCTGGTGCTGTCTGTGCTGAGCCTCTTTAAGCCGCTCAAGAAGCTCACGAAAAACGTCACCATGCTGCAAGCTTCTCAGGCCTGGGGTATTAGGCGAGGAGATATTAGCCGCAATGTAATCGGCATGCGGGTAGACCTTGTCAAAACAGGTGAGATAATCGTTACTGGCTTCTTCCACCGGAGTATCAAAGTTCTTCCCGATATTGATACCGATAACCCCCTGATAACGGGCTCGCTGGACATTAGCCACCAGATGATCGACACCTTTGTTATTAAAACCCATACGGTTAATGATGCCCTGCTTCTCCGGCAAGCGGAACATACGAGGCTTCGGGTTACCGGGCTGAGGCCTGGGCGTTACGGTTCCCAACTCCAGAAAACCAAAACCCAGCGCACCAAGACCGTCAATGCAGTCACCATTTTTATCGAGCCCGGCGGCCAGGCCAACGGGATTCTGAAAATCTATTCCCATCACCTTGCACGGCCGGGGCGATACTTTACCGCCTAGCAAACCGCTCAGGCCAAGTCGGTTTGCCGCACCCATAACATCCAGCCCCAATTCATGAGCTACTTCGGGATCAAAAGAGAAAAGAAGTCGACGAGCAATAGAGTACATGACCATTCCTACTGTTAGGTAACGGCGCAATTATACTCAGCTCACCCAAAAAGGGCAGCCAATCTAGGATTCCTATTACCAAGTCGAGCGAACCCTGGCTTTCTTTGTGTTGAAGCAAGCACCCAGATCTGGAGACGGGCGCGATCTTCCTGGACAAAAACCAGTATCAGGCACCGTTAAGCCCTGACCGCGTTAAAAAATGGTCTGGCAGGCTTTTGATTGCTGCTCTGCATTGTCACCGAGGCGATATAAACGGCTTGCTAGACACGAGATATCCGTTGAAACCGACCTTCATCGTCAAACTCGATACAGAAGCAACCTTCAATACCGTTACGCGTCACAAACGGTCGCAGGATCTCACTGGGAAAGCGGATCAATCGACCATCCTGGGAACGGGCCTGCACATTGCGAACCGAGCCGGAATAATGAGCCAGGTATTGCTGCGCCGAAATCGAAATATCTACCCTAATACTTTGCATTGCCTTTATACGTACTGCCTGCTCTATGCATTACCAAGTGCCCCGCCCAAACCTTGACCGGAACACCTGATCATCTAACCATTTACAACTCACACATCCAAGCCCCCCCTACAATCAGGGCCCTGTCACAACCTTTGTTAATGGCTGCTCTGTACCAGATCAACCAGTTCACGGTTTGCTACCGTGAACATAGCTAGTTCACAACTTCCCTGGCTCCGGAGATCGGTCAGCATAGCATCCCAACGCTGTACGAGGGATGTATTGGCCTCCAGCCAGTTCTGTAACTGCTGCTCGACATCCACGGTCCCTTCGGCGCCCTTAAGAATCGCCACGGTTAGCGCCCGTAACTGCCAATTCAGCTCATCTCGAATGCTCTCACGCGCCATGGATTGCCATTGGTTGGTCGTATCAAGATTTCCCAATTCCTGAGCAAACCAGTTAATGTTCAAGCGATCCCCTAAAGCAAAGAACAAGCGAGCAACAATATCCAGGGAATGCCCGGTCTGATCGGCCGCATGAGTGATAGAAAGGCTGCCTGACAGATAACGCTTACCGACAACCACGCCAGCCAATGAGTCTGGAACGCCAACATCAGTCAGCTGGGCCTTTTCCGTATCCCATTGCTCACGCTGATTGTCATTAAGCAGTTTGCTAAACAGCGAGATAAATTCCTTAACCTTGGCACCATAATGAACAACGGCTTCTGCAGCGACCAAATCATTACGCTTCATTCGAATAAACCAGCGAGTTGCACGCTGGGTTAGCTTGATCAGCTCAACCATCATTTTGAGCTGAACCGAGCTGGGCACCTTATGATCCAGGGCCTCGATTTGCTCAAAATAATCACTCATACCAAAAACATCACGAGCCACCACAAACGCCCGTGCAATATCCGATGAAGGCGCACCCGTGGACTGACTGAGTTTGTGCACAAAGGTGATACCCATCATATTGATCATATGATTAGCAATCTGGGTGGAAACGATTTCCCGCCGTAGTCGGTGGGAGTCAATCAAATCCCCGTACTTCTTGATCAAGGTTTGTGGAAATGCCGTATTAGCCTCCCGCGCCAGATATTCATCGTCGGGAACATTGGAAGCCAGCAACTCCTCTTTAAGGTCTGCCTTACTGTAGGAAATCAGCAGCGACAGCTCCGGCCTGGTGAGCCCCTTGCCCGACGCCAAGCGCTCACTCAAACCATCATCATCGGGCAGGTATTCTATCGCCCGGTCCAGCTTGCCCTCAGCCTCCAAGTGGCCAATAAAGCGTCGGTATTCGTCCATTTTATACTTGGCCTCGGACTCGGCCAACGAGATCGCCTGGACCTGGCGATAGTTATTCTCCAAAACCAGTTCGGCAACCTCGTCAGTCATCTTTTCCAACAAGCTATTACGCTGTTTGGGAGTCATATCCCCATTGCTGACCACCTCGTTCAGCAGCACCTTGATGTTAACCTCATGGTCCGAGCAGTCTACGCCGCCGGCATTATCGATAAAGTCGGTGTTAGAGGCCCCTTCTTTGAGGCAAAATTCAACACGTCCCAGCTGGGTCACCCCCAGATTGCCGCCTTCACCAATTACTCGACAACTCAGGTCATGGCCATTGACGCGCAATACATCATTGGCCTTGTCTCCCACATCCGAATGGCTTTCACTTTTGGCTTTTATGTAGGTTCCGATACCACCATTCCAGATCAGATCCACCGGAGACTTGAGCAAGGCCGTCATCAGCTCGGTCGGGGTCATGCGTGACTCGTTAATACTGAAACGATTTTGCATTTCCGGGCTAACGACTACCGATTTGGCCGCCCGTGAAAACACCCCGCCGCCCTTTGAAATCAGTTTCTCGTTGTAATCTGCCCAACTGGAGCGAGGCAGGTCAAACAGCCGTTTGCGCTCTTTCCAGCTAGCAGCCACATCTGGCTCGGGGTCAATAAAGATGTGCATATGGTTAAACGCCGCCACGACTGCCAGTTTTTTTGACAACAGCATACCGTTACCAAAGACGTCACCGGCCATATCACCAATACCCAGCACAGAAACACTCTCTTTCTGTACATCGATACCAGCTTCACGGAAGTGACGTTGTACCGATACCCAGGCACCACGGGCCGTAATACCCATTTTCTTGTGATCGTAACCAGCACTTCCTCCCGAGGCGAAAGCATCCCCAAGCCAGAATCCGTATTCGACGGCCAGTTCATTGGCAATATCAGAGAAGGTCGCCGTTCCCTTATCCGCAGCCACGACCAGATAGGGGTCATCTTCATCGTATCGAGTGACCCGGTCCGGATGCACAACCCCGCCTTCAACCAGATTGTCGGTAATATCCAGCAACGCCCTGATAAAGGTGCGATAAGACGAAATACCCTCTGCCATAAAGGCTTCACGGTCACCCGTGTCGGGCAAACGCTTGGGCACAAAGCCACCTTTAGCCCCTACCGGGACAATTACCGCATTCTTGACCTGTTGTGCCTTAACCAGCCCCAACACCTCGGTGCGAAAATCTTCCTGACGATCGGACCAACGCAGCCCTCCTCTGGCAACCTTGCCACCGCGCAGGTGAACACCTTCTACCTGGGGGGAATAGACAAAGATTTCAAACATCGGTGCAGGCAATGGGATTTGAGGGATCTGCCGAGGAGCAAACTTGTAGCTGATATAGCTTTTGGGTTGATTATCGGCGTTACGTTGATAGAAATTGGTACGCAGGCTGGCACTGATCAGATCCAGATAGCGTCTTAGAATTCGATCCTCATTGAGCACACTGACATCATCCAGCGCCTTCAGTACCTCATCCTGTAGAGATTCTAATTGCGCTTCCCGTTGCTCCAGGGATAAATCACGATCGGGATTAAAGCGTACATCAAACAGTTTAGTGATGGTTTGCGTGATCTTCACATGACTGGTCAGGGTTTCAGCAATATAGGCCTGACTCAAACCAAAACGTATTTGCTTCAGGTACCGTGCATATCCCCTGAGCATCGCTACCTGGCGCCAGTCGAGGTGCGCAGCCAGAACCAGGCGATTGAAGCGATCATTCTCAGCATTGCCAAGCCAGATCTGTTTGAATGCTTCCTGAAAAATACGGTTGATCTTCTGCACATCAACCGACCGGGCACCATAATCCAGCACAAAATCGTGGATCCAGATTCGCTCCTTGCCCAGGCGCTTCACGACATAGGGGAACTCACCGATTACCTTGAGCCCAAGGTTTTCCAGCATAGGGATCAGGTCAGACAGCGGCAAGGTGGTTCCGTAATGATACACCTTGAAATGAAGATGGCCTTCGAGTTCATCAATGGACTGATAAAAGCTCATCGACAACTCATTATCAGCGGATAGTTGATCCAGGTGCTCTATATCAACAACGGCCGTTCGAGCGCCAAAGCGTTCCTTATAGCTGGCCGGGAACCCAGCCCCATATCGGGACACCAGATGATTACCACTCACCTCACCCTTGGCTTCAAGCACCGCATGCTTAAGCTCATCTTCCCAGCTCTGGGAAGCCTGCACGATCTCCTCGTGCAATAGTTCACGGTTAAAACTGGTTTCCTGATCAGGATCGAGACGCAAATTAAACTGCACCCGACACAGCACCGATTCAGAAAAATAGGTCGTAAATTCGGAATCCTGTGCGTTCAGGCCTCTAACCAGAATATTCTGGCAAATTTCTCGAAAGTCAGTGCTGTAGACATCTCTTGGAACATACACCAGACAGCTGGCAAATTGGCGAGTGCGATCGATGCGAATAAAGAGTTTGATCTGGCGCCGCTCCTGAATCTGGAGTATTTCGGAGACGGTGTCGAACAGTTCCTGGGTCGGAGTTTGAAACAACTCATCACGAGGAAAGGTATCCAGAATCTGTTGTAGCTCTTTGCCATGATGGCTGGAAGGGTCAAGGCCACTTTGCTGGCTGACACAATCGGCCTTCTCTCGCAAATAGGGGATGTGCTCAGGGCTCTGGGTATAGACCGGCGAGGTATAGAGCCCAAGCAGACGAGCCTCTTGCTTTAACTCCCCTTTAGCATCGGTCAAGCGCACCAGAATGCAGTCGGGGTAAGCTGGACGATGGACACTGGAACGTACCGGAGATTTTGAAAATGAGAGAATTTCTACATTACCAACGTCGTAACAATGCCGACTTAGCCGCTTGCTGTAGTCGCTGTAAGCTTCGCTGGTGAATAAGCCCAGACGTTTTTCCGGTTTAAGTATGGGGCAACTGGCCTCTGAGTCGGATATCACATCCAGGATTTCATAACCCAGAAAGGTAAAATTATTATCCAGCAGCCACCGCAAAAAAGCCTGGGTCTCAGCAACATCTTCTTTGGGCTCTTTTTCGATACGTTTTATCAGCCCTTCCACCTCTTTACCTATAGGTGGGTAGCTTTCCACGACCAGAGCAACATCTTCCAGTACCGCCGTCAGTTCATGACGCAGGGTCTCAAGCGCTTCTTCGCTATCAATCCGATCAATTTCCAGGTACATCAAAGCTTCTTTGTTACCGCTCCCTGGACCCGCAATCTCCTGTAACCTCCCTTTCGCGGTTCGCTTGACATCCAGTACCTTGTTTTGCAGGAAGTGAATGGTAGAGCCGCGCTCATTCAAGCGCATTCGAACCGAGTCAACCAGAAAGGGCTTATCGGTCACAAATAACTGAATAACAGTATGGTTTGAGTGCCAGCCATGATGCTCATACTCCGGATTGAAAACCTCAATCCGAGCTCCTGCATCGGGTTTATTCTGATAGAGCTTCCAGAAACTCAGGGTACTACCGACAATATCCGCTTTATCAAACCCCATCAGGTCATCAAAACCGGTGACCGAAAAAAACTTGCGAGTAAAGATTTCCGCCGTATCGAGCTGCTGCTCCGGAAGATGCTTCTTAACCTCCGCCATCAGTTTGTCTATGTATTCCTGCTTGTTCTCGGCGGAAAAGTGCCCCATGTGCATACTCCCTGTGTACGACATAAATACTGGAAAATGAAGCCCGTATTTGGCTTCCTCAGATGATATCTGTTAAGCGTAGACTATCCCTATATCACAAGGCTGTGACAACGGACAAATTACCGGATGATTATTTCTCAAGCCATTGAAACATTAGCAGAAATCCCAATAATAGTAGCTACTTTCCCAAACCGGCGACGCTCTCAATGTCTGAACGCGAAACGATCCGAAATCTGGAACAATTTCTCTCCGAAAGCATTCTTGGCCAACAACGGCTTGTTAACCGCCTGTTGATTGCCCTGTTGGCCGATGGTCACTTGCTGGTTGAAGGCGCTCCAGGGCTGGCCAAGACACGTGCCATCAAGAGCCTTTCGCAAGGCATCGACGGTCAGTTTCACCGCATTCAGTTCACCCCGGATTTGTTACCGGCCGATATTACCGGCACGGAAATCTATCGACCGCAAACAACCAGCTTTGAGTTTCAACAAGGCCCCATCTTCCACAATCTGGTGCTGGCCGATGAGATCAACCGAGCACCGGCGAAGGTGCAATCCGCTCTGCTGGAAGCCATGGCCGAACGCCAGGTCAGTGTAGGTAGTAAAACCTACCCCCTGCCCGAACTCTTTTTGGTGATGGCGACACAGAATCCGATTGAGCAGGAAGGCACCTATCCGCTACCGGAAGCCCAGCTTGATCGCTTTCTGATGCATGTCAAAATCGGCTACCCGGACGCTGAAACCGAACAGAAGATCCTGGCTCTGGCCCGACAAGATGTCTTACGCCGAGAAGAACCTACCCCACCAGAGCTGATTAGCCAGCAACAAATACTGAATGCACGTCAAGAGATCATTGGACTGCACATGGCGCCAGCCGTAGAGCAATATCTGGTCAATTTGGTATTGGCAACGCGATCCCCCGACCATTATGACGCCGACCTGGCCAGCTGGATCGAATATGGCGCAAGTCCCCGTGGCACTATTTCACTGGATCGATGCGCCAGAGCCCATGCCTGGTTGATGGGCCGGGATTTTGTCACGCCCGATGATGTACAAGCTGTTGCTCATGACACCTTACGCCACCGGATTATTCTCAATTACAGTGCCCAGGCGCAACAGATCGATAACGACCAGTTTATTGATCGACTGCTCGCCTGCGTACCTGTCGCCTAAGACAGCTGACATGTCGGGAGCCTATACAGACCTCCATCAACTGGTCGAACTGGGTGCTAACGCGCGCACTCTGGGCATCTATAGTGCGCAACATGTGCGCAGTGCCTTATCCGGCCAGCATCGAAGTCGATTGCGCGGGCGCGGAATCGACTTCGATGAGGTACGACGCTACCAGGCCGGAGATGACATCCGCAGCATTGACTGGCGAGTGACCGCACGCAGTGGCGTTCCTCACACCAAACTCTATCGAGAAGAGCGCGAGCGCCCGGTGGTTATCTTGCTGGATCAAAGCCCGGCAATGTTCTTTGGTACTCAGCTCAACTTCAAATCGGTGACCGCCGCCGAATGCGCAGCGGCTTTGGCATGGGCAGCGCTGGAGCACGGTGATCGGGTCGGAGGGATGCTGGCAACAGGAAAACAAGAGCCTCTGGTTCGGCCCTACCGAAGTCAACGCATTCTCTTCCACTGGCTTCAAACCATAGCGGTAGCCAACGCCAAACTGAATGCCGAACTGGATCCAGCTCCAGCCGATTATTTTGCTCAGGCCCTGATTAACGCCCAACACTCGCTGGACACCGGTGCCGCACTTTTTATTATTAGCGATGGGCAGGCCCTGACCCCGGACTGTGAACCTCACCTTCATCGCCTGGCCAAACATCACGATCTGTTGTTTGTTCGAATCAGTGATCGACTGGAACAGTCCCCACCACCACAAGGCTATTACCCGATCAACGATGGCACCACCGGCCGGGCAACCTTACTGAATACCAATTCGACTGCTGCCCAAACCCAATACGAACACCTCTGCCATCAGCAGCGAAGTGAAATGGAACAACGATTACATCGCTTTCAAATCCCACTGGTCGACCTTGATTGCGGCCAGCCAACGCTACCGCAACTGCAAAGAATCTTCCCCGGACGAGCCACCAGGTCCCATAATGGATAACAGTGCCCTACTTAAGCAGCTGGACCCCATCATCGAGCCTGTTGCTATTAACCCCTATTGGCCCTTGGCTCCCGGCTGGTACTTGCTCGCCCTGGGCATTCTGTTAGTACTTTTTGCTATCCATCGATTGATAAAAAAACGTCAACGCAGAATTGCCAGGCAAGCCTACCGGCAACAGGCACGACAGCAACTGGAACGGCAATGGCAGCTTTACCAACAGCAGCCGGACAAGCTGCATCTTGTCGAAACATGCAACCAACTGTTAAAACAAGTTGCCATACAAGCCTACGACAGTAGTTCTGTGGCCGGCTTACAGGGTGAAAGCTGGTGGGCATTTCTGCAGCAATCCCTGCCGAATGAAAACAGTCAAGAAGCCAAAGAAATAGAACAATCACGTTATCAGCCTGGTTTTAATACCGACCCTGCGGCCTTTTATTATTATTGTATAAAGTGGGTTGAACATCATGAGTCTTGAACTTGAATGGCCATGGATCTGGCTGATGTTACCGCTTCCAGTATTGGTCTATCGCTGGTTACCGAAAGCGAATACAGCGCCCCGGACGGGAGTGCGGTTGCCGCTTTATGAGAAACTCTCCCCCTTAACAACCCATCCAGGCCAAAAACAGTTAAAACGAACCAAGCTGGTTGGCATCATCCTGTTATGGCTGCTGCTATTATCATCAGCGTCCCGTCCAGTGAGCGTGGGTGAAGCCGTAACTATTCCAGCCCTGGCCCGGGATCTCATGCTGGCAATCGATTTGTCGGGCAGCATGCAAACCCGTGATATGGAAATTTCGGGTAATCAGGTGGACAGGCTTCAGGTCGTCAAACAGGTCATCCAGCCATTTATCGACCGTCGTTCAGGCGACCGGATTGGTCTGATACTGTTTGGCTCCCAAGCGTATCTACAATCCCCCCTGACGTTTGATTTACGAAGCGTCAGGATCCTTTTGGGTGAAGCACAAATCGCCATGGCCGGGCGAGAGACCTCGATTGGAGATGCCATCGGTCTGGCCGTCAAGCGCTTACGCGACCGGCCGGCATCCAGCCGTGTTTTAATTCTGGTAACCGACGGCGCCAATACAGCCGGTGAAATCCCCCCTCTCCAAGCGGCAAAACTGGCCAAGCAGGAGCAGGTACGTATCTACACCATAGGTGTTGGTGCGGAAGAGATGGTTCAGCCCGGTCTATTCGGATCATCCTTCGGCGCTCGGCGCGTCAACCCCTCCGCAGACCTCGATGAGAAAACCCTGCGCGACATTTCAGCATTGACAGGTGGTGAATATTTTCGGGCAAGGAACCCGGATGAGCTGGAAAACATATATCAAAAGCTGGATGCCCTGGAACCGGTTGAACAGCAAGCTGAAACCGTACGCCCCAAGCAAAGCCTTTACTACTTTCCTCTGCTGGCAGCGATGGTCCTATGCCTTAGCTGGTGGCTATTTAAGCTGCTTCAGCGCCCACTTCGAAGTTGGCAGATAAGTAGCCAATGGTTCAGGAAACCTTCGCCATGAACCTGCCCCAATTGCTGACAGACTTTCACTTTATCAGACCCTTTGGTTTGCTTTTACTCCCATTGGGTCTTGCGATCTTATGGTTAATGTCTCGACTCACTTTGCGCCAGTCTGCCTGGAGTCGTGTCATTCCGGATCATTTGCTGCATCATTTACAGAAGAGAGACAGCGTTCGCGCTGCGCCACGCCAGCTACGCTGGTTAATCCTGTTCTGGGTACTGGCATCCACGGCCTTATCCGGACCAAGCTGGCAAAAACTGCCCTCGCCTGTCTACAAGAACGATGCACCGCTCGTTATTGTCCTTGACCTTTCATGGTCCATGTATGCGACGGATCTTAGCCCTGACAGACTTACCCGTGCCCGCCGAAAGGTTCACGATATTATCAACAGTCGTGTAGATGGCACCACCGCTCTAGTGGCCTATGCCGGTGATGCGTACCGGGTCGCACCTTTAACGGACGATCGTGAAACCATCACCAATTTACTGTCGGTCTTGGAGCCCGCCTTGATGCCTTTGGCCGGCAGCCAGACCAGTCAGGGTATTCGCATGGCGGTCGACTTACTGGGTGAAACGCCGTCCAAAAACGCTCGCATTCTTTTGTTAACCGACGAAATTAGCGCAGAAGAAAATAGTCGACTGCAAGAATTGTTCGCCAACCATGCTGTACCTGTATCAATTATCGGCGTGGGCACCCCACAAGGCGCTCCGATAAGAATGAAGGATGGCGGTTTTTTACGTGACACCCAAGGGGCCATCGTCATTCCCCGCCTGGACAAGTCTGGACTTGAATCAATCGCACGTAATCTGGGTGGACGTTACGCAACCATTAGAGTAGATCAAGGCGATTGGAACAGGATTCAACCTGCATTGGAAACTGGGCCAGCAACCGGCACCGAGCTAGAAAACCAACGTTTTGATCAATGGTCGGATCAGGGTTATTGGCTCGTATTACCGTTGTTAATACTGGTGCTGGTTAGTTTTCGTAAAGGGTGGCTGCTAACCATTGCACTCCCCCTACTAATACTTCCCAGCGAACCCAGCTACGCACTTGATTGGCAATCTCTGTGGCAGACGCCTGACCAGCAGGGCAATAGCTTGCTGAAAAAACAGGAAGCCGAGAAAGCAGCCGAAACATTTACGAATCAGGACTGGAAGGGGTACGCCTATTTCGAAGCGGGGGAATACGAATCTGCAGCCAAGGCATTTGGTGCAGGCACCTCTCTGGAGTCCCAATACAACCGCGGCAATGCGGAAGCACTTTCTGGCAATTTGGAACAAGCCTTAGAGCTTTACGATCAAGTACTCAAACAGCAACCCGAGCACAAGGCCGCACTGAAAAACCGGGATATCATTCGACAATTACTTGAACAAGCACAACAAGAGCAAAACTCGAGCGGCCAAGGTGAAAACGATAAAGACAAAGATAAAGCCAATAAGGACGAGAACAGGAATCAAGAGCAAGGCAGCAACGGCTCCCCGGAAAACCAACAAGGCGAGCAATCAGAGCAAACTTCCGACTCGGGACAAGAGGAATCAGATCAAGACCAATCCCAGAATAAAAACAGCTCGTCTGCAGCCCAGCCAGACAATGAGTCCACAGCCGAGCAACAGCAGGAAAGCACAGGTAAACAAGATACCGACGCTGACACAAAGAACGAGCGCCAGCCCGACGAAGAAAACGCGAACATCACTGAACAATCTCAGAAAAACAACGCCCTCTCCACTGAAGACGAATCCGCCAGTGATGCAGCAAACGCAACTGCAGAAACAATGGATCAGGCGGATATCTCTGCTGAAGATCAGCAAGCGATGGAAGGTTGGCTCCGACGCATTGAGGATGATCCGTCCGGTTTGCTAAGAAGAAAATTCGAGATACAACATCGTCAGCGCGGCCCTCAACAAGCCGGAGAAAAAGCATGGTAAGAAACACACTAGCCCTCCTATTGCTCACCCTGCTGTGGATTCCGTTAGCCAGGGGTGAAACCTTCGTGGCCTCCGTCGATCGAACTACCCTGAATCAGGATGAAGTTGTCGAACTAACCCTGCGCAGCGATAAACAGCAGTTTTTCAGCACACCAGACCTCAGCCCACTTGAAGAACACTTTACGATTGTCAGTCAGTTGCAAAGCAGCCAATTCCAATCCAATAACGGTAAAAGTGTCTCCTGGACCGACTGGGTAATCAAGTTAAGCCCTAAACGTGCAGGCTTTGTTGTAATCCCTCCCATCGTTCTAGACGGCCTGGCAACCGACCCAATATCATTACAAATAGAAAAACCATCGACCTCACCTGCGCCAAAGCAACCCGGTGCTGTTGAACCCATATTTATGGAAGGTAGCGTTGACCTTGAAAGGGTCTATGTACAACAGCAAATTTTATACACATTACGGATTATGCATTCCGTTCCCCTATTTGATGACAGCAAACTTAGCGAACTTAAAATTGATAATGCTATTGTCCAGTCCTTAGGACAACCCACCGCACGATCAGAAATCATTAACGGTGTGCGTCATGGTATTTTTGAGTTGCAATACGCCATTTATCCTCAAAGCAGTGGCAGCATAGTGATACCTTCCCAGCAGTTCACTGCTACCGCCGTTAACAATCGAGACCCGTTCAACCCTTACAGCGGCAGAGCCGGCAAGCGTATTTCGATACGGTCAGCAGAAATACACATTGACGTGAAAGCCGCCCCACCCGAATGGGATGGCAAACATTGGCTACCGGCTCGCGCCCTGGAACTTGATCAGCAGTGGAGCGGAGACCCAAACCAGTTAACCGTCGGCGACTCCATCACCCGAACTTTGAACCTGAAAGTCGATGGTCTCACATTCGCCCAACTCCCACCCATCGAACCTTCGGAAATCACGGGCCTGAATGCATACCCGGATCAACCAAGAAATGAGAATCGCCTGTCAGACCATGGGATTATGGGTATAACCACATTATCAAGCGCCTTTGTTGCCACTCAACCTGGCGATTACCGCTTACCAGCCCTGTCCATAGAATGGTTTGACATCGAGAGCGGAGAACTGCGTAAAGAAACTCTGGACGAACAGCAGATAACGGTCCTGCCGGCTGTAACTACGCCGGTAGCCGAACCCAACCAGCCTCAACCATTGAGTCCGGAAAAAACCGTACCGATAGAACAGCCAGCAGCCATCGTTATCCAAAACGAGAGCAAACCAGACAATTATTTCTGGCAACTCCTTAGCGCCCTACTCTTGCTGCTTTGGCTATTAACGGCTCTTTGGGGATGGCGAAGAACAACCAAACGCACAGAAGAGAGCAAATCTGAAAGCCTCCCTGACCATAACGAGTCCAGTGCCTACGATGCGCTACTAAACCACTGCAAAAGCGGCGAGGACCCACATAACTTTGCCCCCCTGCTTCGCAGCTGGCTGACTTATCTGCTTAAAGCTCCGGCGGGTATCCCTGTAGAGGAGCTTTGCCAACAAGCAGGCAGTCATCAATTAAAAGCGCTTTTTGCGCACCACGAAAATTCGCTGTACAACAACAGCAATAAGTCACCACCCGACTATAAGTCACATATTCCAGTTCTTGAACAGGTTAGGAATGCTCATCTCAATAGCCAACAGCAAGAGACTCTGAAACCTCTCTATGGTTAAACTGGTTTTATCAGTTGGATTATTCAGTGACCGGCCTATTGAGAATCATTGCCCTTATAGCACCACTGGCTAATTCAGATAGAATTCTGCGGGGCTCTCGGGAGCCCCGTGTTTCTTTGTTACGCCTTGTTGAAAGTTCTCGACCTTAGTGTACCGGCGCCACGATTCTGAATTCGCCTAAAAGCCAGATTTCATACAAATCAGTCAGAACAGCCTTAACCAAACTCCTTACCCAAGACTGATAAAAGATCGTGCTCTGCAGCACTTATGCGAGCAAACATGGCCGCAGAAGCTGCATCGAACTCAATACTGTAAAGCCAATAGCCGCGGCGATCAGGACTTTAGTAATGCGAGTCTTTGACTGTCTGACACAAGAGCTTTGAACTTTTACGCAGTTGATACCTTCCCTTTCGTATCGTCAGCGCCGTCATCAAACAGAACGTCTCTCTGCTCCCTAAAGCTTTCTAACACCCGTAAACCCTAAAAAAGATAAACAAAAAAGCCGCGCAGAGCGCGGCTTTTTTGTTACTAATCCAGCTATCAACCTTTGGCTTGCAACTTCTCAGGTTTTACAAAGAAGCGTGCCAACGCTGGCAATAACCAGAGGGCACCGACCATGTTCCAAAGGAACATAAAGGTCAACAGAATCCCCATATCCGCCTGGAATTTGATCGGAGACCAGATCCAGGTACCGACGCCAATGGCCAGAGTAACACCGGTGAAGCTAACAGCTTTACCCGTAGTACGCAGCGTGGCGAAGTAAGCTTGCTGCAGGTCCATGCCCTGACGCAGGAAGCTCTCCAAACGGCTGTAGATATAGATACCATAATCCACACCAATACCAACCCCCAGGGCAATTACTGGCAAGGTTGCCACCTTGATACCAATACCCAGGTAAGCCATCAACGCTTGACAGAGTACAGAAGTAAGACCCAGTGGAATAATGATGCAGAGCACGGCACGGATAGAACGGAAAGTGATCAGGCAAAGCAAACTCACAACACCATAAACCCAGATCAGCATCTGGTTCTGGGCTGCCGAAATCACTTCGTTGGTTGCGGCTTCGATACCCGCATTACCCGCCGCCAGTTTAAACTGAATAGCGTCGCTGTTGTTAACCTCGGCAAACTCCTGAGTGGCTTCTACAACCGCCTCAAGGGTTTCGGCTTTGTGATCCTCGAGGAACAGCAAAACCGGGGCCAGACTACAATTTGAATTGTACAGACCGGAGGCACGACTAATCGAATTGTTCAGCACAAACTGATTTCGGGACAGGGTCTGCCATTTCAGATTGCCCTCGTTCAGTCCCTTAATCACCTGTTTGGAAACGGTTACCAGAGAAATGGCGGACTGAACACCATCGACGTTTTCCATCGCCCACATATAGCGGTCTATGGCTTCCATCGTATTGTAGGTAGCGCAACCCTCAATGGCAGTCTCTACCATAATCACCATCACATCCGCACTGGTGGAATAGTTTTCGGTGATAAAGGCATTATCGAGATTGTAACGGGAGTCCGCGCGTAATTCTGGAGCACCTGGATCCAGATCACCGATCTTAAGATCCTGACTCATGTACAGGCCACCGCCCAATAAAGCCAAAGCAATACCGACGGAAACTGGCGCTACCTTAGGGTGGGAAAAGTTAGACAGCAGCTTCCAGGTTTTTGGCTCGGAAGCGGCGTGGCGCTTCGCCCGATCAATCGAACGCTGACTGACACCGATGTAGGACATCAAAATCGGCAGCAGGATCAGGTTGGTCATGATAATCACGGCAACACCGATACTGGCGGCAATGGCCAGATCACGAATCACGTCGATTTCTATGATCAACAGCGTCAGGAAACCAATCGCGTCTGACACAAGGGCCAGCATTCCTGGGATGTAGAGCGAGCGGAAAGTACGTCTCGCAGCGGTCAGTTTGTCAGCCCCGAGGGCGGCCTCCATTCCCAAGGCGTTGATAATCTGCACGCCATGACTGACACCTATCGCGAACACCAGGAACGGAACCAGTACAGAATAAGGATCCAGGCCATAACCAAAGGTGGCCAACAAGCCCAGCTGCCAGACCACCGCCACAATGGAGCACAGCAGTGGGACAATCGTGCTCTTCGGGCAGTGGGAATACAGGAATAACAGCACCAGGGTGATACCAATAGCCATCGCAAAGAAGTAAGCGATAGAACCGATACCATCAATCAAATCACCTACTTTTTTGGCAAAGCCGATGATCTGGATGTTGACATTACTGTCGGCAAATTTATCCCGAACCTTTTCCTCCAGCTGGTGAGAAAACTCCTGATAATCCAGCCTTTCACCGGTTTCAGGGTTGATCTCAAACAGCGGGATAAAAAGTATCGAAGACTTGAAGTTATTCGCAACCAGACGCCCAACTTGCCCCGACCGCAGCACATTAGCACGCAGCTCTTCGATATTTGCCGGGTTGCTGAAATCATCATCACCCGGAATAACAGGCCCGCCTTCGAAGCCCTCTTCTGTTACCTCTATCCAGCGAACATTAGGAGTCCAGAGAGATTTCAGCCCGGAACGGTCAACCCCTGGCAGATAAAAGACTTCGTCATTAATCAGCCTGAGTGTTTCCATATACTCGGCATCAAAAATGTCGCCATTTTTGGCTTCGACCGAGATACTGATCGAGTTACCGAGGTTCTCAAGATCATCGCGCTTTTCCAGCATATTCTGAATAAAGGGATGTTCAAGAGGAATCAACTTCATAAAGCTCGCGTCGGGACGGACGTCGAGCATTTTGTATCCAAGAAAGATTGTGGCCAGAAAAAAGAAGGCCAGCACTATAATTCTATTGTTAAAAAACAGCCGCTCCAGCAATGGGGCAGCTTCACCGTGATGCTTATGGGTCGCCATGAAATCCCCCGAAATTAGTTAGCTGGTTGCTTTAGGTCGTCGCCATTTGAGGCAACTCGATGGATACCGCCCTGCCCGACAAGAATCAGATTGCCATTGGGAGCTTGTGCCACCCCAGTGATAATCAGTCGGTTAGCGCGATTTTTTAGCGTAAGAGTCGTGCCACCATCGTAGCTTTTTAGAATGGTTCCGGAATGCCCGGCAATGACCAACGAGCCATCGTCCAGCAAGCGTCCACCAAACAGCCCATGTCCGGTATTGACCTTAATGCGCTCCCAGGTCTCACCACTGTCATTGGTCTGGAAGATGTGCCCCCTGAGACCATATACCAGGCCCGAGTGATTTTTCTGGGTGGGAAGCACGCCAAAGAAAGAACCCTCATAAGGGCTTTCTATCATATCGAACTGTTCACCACCGTCGACGGAACGGTAGAGTATGCCGGCCTCACCTGCGACGATCAGGGTGCCGTCTTGCAATGCAGTGATCGCATTGTAATGAAACTCATCTTCGTTCTCGATATGGTCGCGCCAATCAGACCAGGTCTTACCGCCGTTATTGGTCATCAGGATAGTGCCATAGGCCCCAACCGCAAAACCGACATAAGGATCGCGAAACCAGACATCCAGCAAAGGAACTTCTGCATCCGGATCCTGATATTGCTCAGTCCAGGTAATTCCCCCATCAGACGTTGTCAGAATCAAGGCATCGTGACCAACTGCCCAGCCACTGTTCCCATCAACAAAGTCTACCGCTGTCAGCAATTGGATCGTTGGCACCTTAGACTGGGTCCAGCTGGAGCCATTATCATCGGAATAGAGAATATGCCCACGGTCACCAACGGCAACCAGACGCTCACCGGCCCTGGTAACATCCAACAACAGCGAAGTCGCTGCCTTGTCGGACATCACGGCTTGTTTTGGCTGCTCCGCAACAGCCACCGATGCCCCGAATAAAACCATTGCCAACAAAACAAAACGCTTGAAGGCGATCAATGTCGTTTTCATCATAGAGAAACACTGCCGAGTTATAGTGGGGGTTGGGTGTGAGGATTGCCTGATGGCATCTCGCATACAAAAACTCCCTTATTGTTATCGTTGTCAGCATTTTAAACAAACGTTTAAATTGCCGAAACATTATATCGACTTAATCCACAAGATTCTTGCCCTTTCTGCTCAAATTACAGAGGGGGATGAAAAAATCATCCGTTAGAGTGAAAACGCTACCAATGCCCCTTAACCCTATGAAATAACGAAAAAAGCCGCTTCGAGAAGAAGCGGCTTTGGGACCTTTCCAACAGCGCTTAGCGAGTTCCGCGGCGACGCAAAGAAGAGGATTTAAAGTAACGCGCTTTTGGGATCTGTTGAGAGAAATCGACGAAAGCCGGCTCCTCGTTCGCCAAACCCTGAGCGTGATAGCGACGTGCCTGCAGGTCATGGAATACATCCAGCCCGGTCCAGGTGGTCGGCAGATCATAGAAGTTAATCAGATAAGCCATGCTTACGCGCCACAGATCACCACGACCGTCGTACTGGTCCACCACAGCGGCACCCCAACTGTCCTCGTCGAGGAACAGAGTACGCTTGGAGTAGATATGACGAGCGCCCTCTTTCAGGGTTCCTTCAACTTCCCACACGCGGTGCAACTCATATCGAGTGTACTCAGGGTTAACATGGTTAGCCTGCAACAACTGATCATATTTCACATCAGATGAGATCAGGTTGTAGTTGTTGTAAGGAATGTAGATTTCCTTTTTACCAACCAGCTTCCAGTTATAACGATCCGGAGCTCCGTTATACATATCGGTATCGTCAGCGGTACGCAGACCATCGGCATCGGTGATAGGCGTATCGTAGGAGATGCTGGGTGCGCGACGAACGCGACGCTGCCCGGCGTTATAAGCCCAGGACTGACGAGGCTGCTTAACCTGATCCAGAGTTTCATGAACCAGCACAGCACCACCAGCCAAACGCGCAGGCGCCTTAGTGAACGACAAGTAGTAGAACAGGATGTTCTCCAGAGTTTCGTCGGTCATATCCGGGTAGTAGTACTTAAAGCCCGCTTCCTGCTGCGAAGACACCAGGGTGTAGTTACCGTTACGCTGCACGGCCACTTCTGATGCACTACGAACGACGTATTCACCACGATAACGGACAACATGGTTCCATAGCGCTTCCAGTCCATTTTGTGGAATTGGGAACGGGGTTGCACCTACCGCACCGGTCACGCCATTACCACCATCAGATAGCTGAGCCTTGGTGGCAGCGGCCTTGGTTGCGTCATAAACACGCTGCGGAGAGGAGTGGCTTCGATGCGTCTTGTAGATGGGCATCTTGAAGGTTTGCGGGTACGCCTTGAACATCGCCAACTGGCCAGGGGTCAGATTATCGGCATACTGATCAACATTTTCAGCCGTAATCACAAACTCCGGCTTCTCGCCCGCGTAAGGGTTGGGGTAATGCTGGCCCGGGTGCTTAAACGCCGAAGGAATTTTATCTTCCGTAATACCACCATCCCAAGCCGGAATGGTACCCGCCGCATTACCGGCCTTCTCACCACCCAAAGGGGTCAATTCATTACCAAGCTTAGCGGCTTCATCGGCACTGACGGCCGCCATTGCTGAACCGGCCATCATGGAAAGCGCTGCAATGGCACTGACTAACAATTTCTTTTTCAACATAGTGCTTACTCTGTGTCTGCAAATATTGTTATGAAAAGTAGTTATCCTGGCAGGCAGCCCTGGGACTGCCCACCCGATTTTACTTCTTGTTAGAACGCATACTTGATATTGAAGGCAACGTGATCACGATCAGTAATATCGTTAGAGCTGCCCGCGCCCTGATACATGGTGTAGGACAGGCCACCAGAGATAGAGCTCAGGTAATCGGCATTCAAACCAAAGCTGTAAGCAGAACGACCTTCCATAAAGTTACCCGCACGATGGGAGTTACCGGAAATATCGTGCTTAACCACCACACGAGGATTCAGGTTAATGCCCGCAATCACATCGTTCCAGTTACCCTGCAGCACGGTGGTTACACCGTAAGCAGTACGGGTCAGCTTCTTGGAATGACGAGTGTTATCACCGGCGTTTTGCGCGGTAGAGTTCATCACATCCAGCTCTTTATTGGTCAGCTCAGGCAACCATTCACCGGAAAGCTCAACAATGGCAACGAAGCGATCAAAGCTCAGGCTTGGGCCGAAGTTGTGAATAGCATTCAGGTTCCAGTTGATGGTTTCGGTTTCTACCCAGTTATTGGCTGTCTCTCCATGACAGACCTCACCAATTAAATTCTCTGCTACACCAGTATTACCATTCGCAACATCCAAACTAGCACAGCCGTCACCCGCAAAATACTCTTGCCCTGCACCCAGAGGATTACTAATAGAAGCTAATAGGTCATCTTCGTGATAGGCAAAAATCATATTATCCGGACGATAGGCAACATCCCCGGAAATCGAAGTATCGCCAACCAGTGTCGAGAAGCTGGCACCGAACATGTCGATATCTTCTTCATAATCACGATATGCACTGATATTTTGCGCCAAATCAAGAGCCGCCAACCCACCGGCAAGAGTCGGGTCACCAACAGCACCTACAAGGCCAAGAAACCTATTACCTGTAGGGTCGTAATTATAGTTATTAATGTCTGCAGATATTAGAGGCGTCTTGCTGTGATAATTAATGTAATAGAAACCAAACTCTGTTTCATTCAACTCTTCCGCCACATAGCGAAAAGCCACACCAAACTGCCCACTATCGCTCGCCTCATTATCACGAACTATGGTACCTAAATTGGCCCACTGACCATTATTCAAGGTATTAGCATCAACATTTAAAGAGCCACTACTAAGAAAAGGGTCCGCCACCGCACTTAAACCACCTTGATACGCAGCCAAGAGCCCATCAAGTTGAGTACCGGTGAGATCACTCCAAATCAAATTCCCTTCACCACCCGGCGCAAACAGATCCGTGGTACTAAAGTAGGTGCCAACCGGATTCAGGCGTGTCTCATCCCATTCCCATTGGACAAAGGCTTCGACACTCAGATTGTCGGTCAAACCCAGGTTGGCGTAGATCATGCCGGCCGGCAGCAAGGCATCTTTCACTTCGGAGCCTGGCAGGTTAAAGGCGTTACCATCCAGGGCGTTAATGGCATTCACACCCTCACGATAGAAGATACCCTCACCCCAGCTGATCACCTGCTTACCTACACGCAGGCTGAGCGGCATTTCATCCTCGCCCAGATAAAAGTTGCCGTAGACAAAGGCATCCATTAATTCGGTACGGGAACCGGAGTAGTCTTCCGCTTTATCGCCAAATTTGCGGCCGTAGTAGCTAGGCTGATAAGGCAGATCACCACTGTCGTTTTTACTGTCCATGATTTCGGTATCGTAATAACCACGAGCACGAACAAACGCACCGTAGTCTTCATAGTTCACTTCCATCTCGGTGTTGAACTTATAAACCGAAGACACCAGCCCTGTGTCAAAGTTGCGGTTACCGTCGTTACTGTTGACACCACTGTTATCGATGTTTGTATTTCGTGACTCAACCCGCCACATCGCACCATAAGACAAAGTGGTGTCGACAGAGCCGGTGACTTCACCGTCAGCAAATTCAAATTCGATCGCCTGAACCGGCAGCGCGGCCATCAGGCCGGCGAGAGCAAAACCCGCTTTGGCCGGGGCCAGACGCAGAAACAGTGGATAGCTGTTCTTGGTGTTCATTGACTACTCCGTGAATAGTTCATTATTAGTGTTGTTATATAGGTGGCTTAAGAAACGGGGTTCTGCCACGTTATCGACACAGTAACTGTGTCGGAGTTGTATCCGCTTATGACAGCCCCCAAAGGCGGCATAATGATTGGCGCATATTTAAAGCAACTATAATGCCAACAAAAATCAGAACTGAAACAAAAAAGAACGTGTGTTCCAAATAATGATCAAAATGGCATCCCCTTATAGCTGCAATTTATATCCACTCAAACTACAGATAGCAGGCATCATACCTCGATTTTTCAGTTTTAAACAGACGTTTAGTAGGGTAAATACCTATAGCTTATAACTCACTAAATTCGGGAAAAAACAGGCCAAAGTGATCAAAAAATGGCCGAAAATCAAATTAGTTAAAAGTTGCCGAGATGTCGAAATAAGACAGAGGTACTGGAGAATGACTTAAAACGCCCCTTTTAACGAGTCTGGCACAGAGGCTTGGTAACACTTTCGGGTTCGCGGTAACAATTGAAACCTGAGTGGGTAACACTTCATACCGTTACAAAAAAACAACAATACTGCTTTTTTAAGGTGCCGGAGTTGCATTACCCATTACCGCTATACGGGATGGTTCGGGGTGCTGGGGCACATTACAAGCCAGCAATAGCGAAACAAACGCCATCGCAGCTCCGATCAAAAATACCGATGAGGGGGAGCTCAGCCATATTATGCCAAATAATGCCGGTATAACGACGGCCGCGATATGGTTAATGGTAAATGCCACTCCGGCGGTAGATGCAATATCTGCAGGATCAGCAATTTTCTGAAAATAGGTCTTAATCGCTATCGCCAGGGCAAAAAACAGATGATCGACCACGTAGAGAGTCCCCGCCAACCAGGCCACTTCAACAAAAGCATAACCCGCAAACACGGCGATCAGACCTACATACTCGATCACCAGGGCCCTGCGCTCTCCGATACGACCGATCAAGCCACCGATACGGGCCGCAAAAAAAAGATTGAACAGGTGATTGATAATAAACAGCAATGCAATTTCACCAACCCCATAGTCAAATTTTTCGACCATCATAAAGCCGGCAAATACGACAAAAATCTGGCGTCGGGCACCACTCATAAAGGTTAATGCGTAATAGAGCCAATAACGCTGTCGAAGAACAAGATGTTTGTGCTGAGTATGCGGTTGGGGAAAGTCCGGGAACGCCGTCGCACAAAAGAGCACAATCAATAAAGCCAGCCCTCCCCCCACCATATACATGCTGGCGTAACCCAGTTGCAACCATTCGCTCATGACCCAGATTGCGCAATAAACAAACAACGAGCTGAAAGAGCCTACGGCTATCAGCTGCCCTAAAATACGAGGCGCCTCCCCATGCCCTAGCCATTGCAGTGAAAGCGAAGTTTTTACTGTTTCAAAATAGTGGAACCCCACCGACATCAAGACAGTGGTGCAATAAAGCCCTATTACTGAGGGGAACCACCCGGTCAGCGCGACTCCCAACCCAAGCAAAGCGAGTGAGATAAGGGCGAAACGCTGCTCTCGAATGACCAGCAGAACAAACACTGCGGTGAAAGCGAGAAACCCAGGCACCTCACGCAAGCTCTGCAAAATACCTATATCAGCACCATTAAAGCCGGCTTCATTAACGACAAAGTTGTTGAGTAGGGTTTGCCAACTCGCAAACGCCAACGGCATGGCCATCGACATCAAAACCAGCAGCCCCACCGGGGTTTGCCAGGATTTTCGTTGTAGCCAATGGTTCATTAATAATCGCCCTTAAACCCAAACAGTTTGTTGATTTTCAGCCTGCATGAGCAATAAGGCACAATAAACAGCCATAACTCACGTATTTATTAACCCAAAAAAAACTCAGTTCCTTACCGGAGCATGCCTGAAACGGACTCGCTCAAAGCTAAAGTAATTGCCCGATAAGGTGCTGTCGCCAAAACGGCAGTATAGCGGATTCGAATCGCCGCGATTACACAGTTTTACTTATTCACTGATAAGTAGGACTAATAACATCCTGCTAAAAAGTCACCTATAGATCTTGCTTAAACACCCACAACAGAGAGCCCCTCGACAGGGTTCAAACTCTGTCGAGGGGCTCTGGAGCCGTGAGGCCTTATGGGTAAAAGAGTAACGAGAAAAATTACCGCCAATTCAGAACGAATCACCCGGAATGCGAACCCAACCTTCCATCAACACCCTGGCACTGCGACTCATTATTGCCTTGTTCACAACCCACTCACCATTTACCTGACAAGCTTGTGCACCCACCCGCAAGGTGCCTGAGGGATGACCAAACCGGACCGCTTCGCGCTCCCCTCCTCCGGCTGCCAAATTCACCAATGTGCCCGGGATGGCAGCCGCAGTACCAATAGCAACGGCAGCCGTCCCCATCATGGCATGGTGCAGCTTACCCATCGACAAGGCACGGACCAGCAGATCAATATCGTTACTAGCCACCTGCTTACCGCTGGACGAGAGATAGTCCAGGGGCTGACCGACAAAGGCAACCTTGGGCGTGTGCTGTCGCTGGGCGGCTTCATCAATATGATCGATAAGACCCATTCGCACCGCGCCATAGGCGCGAATGGTTTCAAACATGGCCAGCGCCTTGTCGTCTCCATTAATGGCTTCTTGCAATTCGGTGCCGGTGTAACCGAGTTCTTCGGCATTGATAAAGATTGTAGGGATACCGGCATTGATCATGGTCGCTTTCAAAGATCCACTACTCACTACGTCCGCCGGCACCTCAAGATCATCGACAAGATTTCCCGTTGGGAACATGGCACCCTCGCCATCGGCTGGATCCACAAACTCAACCTGAACTTCAGCGGCTGGAAAGGTTACACCATCAAGCTCAAAGTCTCCGGTTTCCTGAACCTCGCCCTCCGTGATTGGTATATGAGCGATAATCGTTTTTTTAATGTTCGCCTGCCAGATACGAACAACGGCAATGCCATTTTGCGGAATGCGTGCAGCATCAACCAACCCACTTTTGATAGCGAACGCCCCAACCGCAGCAGTCAGGTTGCCGCAGTTTCCACTCCAGTCCACAAAGGGCTTATCGATTGAGACCTGACCAAAAAGGTAGTCAACATCATGATCCGCTTGCTGCGTCTTGGACACAATCACCGTTTTACTGGTGCTCGATGTCGCTCCACCCATACCGTCCGTCTGTTTGCCATAGGGGTCTGGGCTGCCGATAACACGAAGTAATAGTGCATCACGTGACGGCCCCGGCACCTGGGCCGATTCTGGAAGGTCCTGTAGACTAAAAAAAACGCCTTTACTGGTGCCACCACGCATATAGGTGGCCGGAATCTTGATCTGCGAAACATTTGCCATAAATGAGAGTCCTTTATTAAACGAGAGTTAGGGACCGACCTCGTCTTGACTAAAAAAATCGAACCCATTGTCGCGCCATCAACAATCGGTTCGAATCCTAGTTAGGCATTACCCGCCAGGAAGTCCTGGGCAAAGCGCTGTAACACGCCTCCGGCACCATAGACATGAACCTCTTCCGCAGTATCCAATCGGCAGGTCACCGGAATCTCCACCCTTTCACCATTGGCTCGCGTCATGACCACAGTCAAATCACAACGAGGGCTGATTTCACCGACCACATCAAAAGTTTCGGTACCATCAATGGCGTAGCTGCAGCGCGTATCGCCTTTTTTAAACTCAAGTGGCAACACCCCCATTCCCACCAGATTGGTTCGATGGATACGTTCAAAGCCCTCGGCAACAATGGTTTCAACACCCGCCAGGCGTACTCCCTTTGCCGCCCAGTCACGGGATGAACCCTGACCATAATCGGCTCCTGCAATTATAATCAGCGGTTGCTTACGCTTCATGTAAGTTTCGATGGCTTCCCACATTCGACTCTCTTTGCCTTCCGGTTCAATGCGTGCCAGAGAGCCCTGCTTCACCTCTCCGCTTGAGTCGCGGCACATTTCATTGAGCAACTTCGGGTTAGCAAACGTGGCACGCTGAGCCGTCAAATGATCGCCCCGGTGCGTGGCATAGGAATTAAAATCCTCTTCCGGCAAGCCCATTTTTGCGCAGTATTCACCGGCTGCCGAGCTGGCCAAAATTGCATTGGAAGGCGACAAGTGATCGGTGGTGATATTGTCACCCAACACGGCCAGAGGGCGCATGCCTTTCATCGTTCGTTCACCAGCCAACGCCCCTTCCCAATAAGGGGGACGTCGAATATAGGTGCTCATTGGCCGCCAATCATACAACGGGCTAGCTGCTTTTTCTGTTGCCCCCAAATCAAACATCGGAATGTAGATCTGGTTGAACTGCTCGGGCTTAACGCTTTTTTCCACCAGAGCATCGATCTCTTCATCGCTCGGCCAAATATCTTTCAGGGTGATAGGATTGCCATTCTGATCGGTACCCAGCACATCTTTTTCGATATCGAAGCGCATGGTTCCCGCAATCGCGTAAGCTACCACCAAAGGCGGTGATGCAAGAAACGCCTGCTTGGCGTAGGGGTGAATACGTCCATCAAAGTTTCGGTTTCCCGACAGCACCGCCGTCGCGTACAGATCACGATCGATAATCTCTTGCTGGATGTTCGGATCCAACGCGCCACTCATACCATTACAGGTAGTACAGGCATAAGCCACAATACCAAAGCCCAATTTTTCCAGTTCAGGCAATAACCCGGCTTCTTCCAGATACAACTTGGCCACCTTCGACCCTGGTGCAAAAGAAGACTTCACCCAGGGTTTGCGCACGAGCCCCAGCTCGTTGGCCTTCTTCGCGACCAAGCCAGCCGCCACCACATTGCGAGGATTAGAGGTATTGGTACAGCTCGTGATGGCCGCAATAATTACAGCCCCGTCGGGCATTTTTCCGTCAGCCTCTTCCGATTTGGCCGCCGCCAGAAGCTCTTCGCCGGCGATGCCGCGCTCGGTCAATGCAGACGTTGGCAGGCGGCGGTGTGGATTGGAAGGGCCCGCCATATTGCGAGAAACACTCGATAAATCAAATTCCAGCACGCGCTCATAATGGGCGCCTTCCATCTCGTCAGCCCACAATCCGGTGGTCTTGGCATATTGTTCCACCAGAGCCACTTGCTCCGGTTCCCGACCAGTCAGGGTCAAATAGTCGATGGTCTGCTGGTCGATATAAAACATGCCCGCAGAAGCGCCGTATTCCGGAGTCATATTCGAAAGTGTGGCGCGGTCACCGATCGACAAAGAAGCGGCCCCTTCACCGAAGAATTCGAGATAGGCGGAAACCACCTTTTCATTACGCAAAAACTCTGTCATCGCCAACGCGATATCCGTAGCCGTAATGCCCGGTTGACGCTTGCCAACCAGTTTGACACCAACAATGTCGGGCAAACGCATCATAGAAGGTCGACCCAACATAACGGTTTCCGCTTCCAGCCCGCCCACACCAATAGCAATAACGCCCAACGCATCAACATGAGGCGTATGGGAATCGGTACCGACACAGGTATCGGGAAACGCAACAGACTTGCCATGGTAATCGGGACGCGTCTGAATCACCGGAGACATTTTTTCCAGGTTGATCTGGTGCATGATGCCATTGCCGGCAGGAATCACATCGACATTGTCGAACGCCGTTTTGCACCAATCGATAAAGTGAAAACGGTCTTCGTTTCGGCGATCTTCAATCGCACGGTTTTTCTCAAATGCCTCAGGATCAAAACCTGCAGCCTCGACAGCCAACGAGTGATCAACAATCAACTGAGTAGGCACCACTGGGTTCACTTTGGCAGGATCCCCGCCTTGATCGGCAATAGCATCGCGTAAACCGGCAAGATCGACCAACGCTGTTTGGCCAAGGATATCGTGACAAACAACACGCGCGGGATACCAGGGAAAATCCAGATCTCGCTTACATTCGATCAACTGTTTTAGTGAATCGGTCAGGGCTTCGGGCTCGCAGCGACGAACCAGCTGCTCGGCCAAAACCTTGGAGGTGTAGTTTAACTTTGCGTAAGCGCCGGATTGAATCTCTTCGACAGCCGTTCGGGTATCAAAGTAGTCGTGATCGGTTCCGGTAAGGGGTTTGCGGTATAACGTATTCATAACTTACTCCACAGAGTAACGCTCTAATCCAGGAAGCAGGCCCGCGAGTACGGGCCTTATAACAGGCAGAAAACTAGTCGCGATCTTCTATTGAAACCCAGTCGCAACTTTCAGGACCCGTGTAATCCGCACTCGGGCGAATAATGCGATTATTGGCTCGCTGCTCCATCACATGGGCGCTCCAGCCTGAAGCCCTTGAGCAAACGAAAATAGGCGTAAACAGCTTGGTTGGAATATCCATGAAGTGATATGCAGAGGCATGAAAGAAATCGGCATTACAGAACAGTTTCTTTTCTCTCCACATCACCGCTTCGCAACGTTCGGATACGGCATAAAGAACAGTATCACCAACATCCGCTGCCAGCTTTTCGGACCAGCTTTTGATCACCGCATTGCGTGGGTCGGATTCACGATAGATCGCATGACCGAAGCCCATGATTTTTTCCTTACGCTCCAGCATTCCCATAATTTCGCGTTCGGCTTCATCTGCGCTCTGCCAACGCTCGATCATCTCCATGGCCGCCTCGTTGGCACCACCATGCAAAGGCCCGCGCAACGAGCCGATGGCGGCCGTAACACAGGAATGAATGTCAGATAGCGTTGAAGCACAGACCCTTGCAGTAAAGGTTGATGCATTAAACTCATGCTCGGCATAAAGAATCAGCGAAACGTTCATCACCTTTTCATGCAGTGAATTGGGTTTTTCACCACGAAGCATATGCAGGAAATGTCCACCAATGGAGTCATCATCAGTCTGCGTTTCGATGCGTACGCCATCATGAGAAAAACGATACCAGTAGCAAATAATGCTAGGAAAAGCCGCCATCATGCGATCGATATGGTCGATCTGTTCAGAAAAATCCTGCTCGGTTTCCAGATTACCCAGCATGGAACAACCGGTGCGCATCACATCCATCGGATGAGCATTAGCAGGGATCAATTCCAACGCCGATTTCAATGCTGCCGGCAGCTCACGCAAGCCTTTCAGCTTGGCGACGTAGTTATCAAGCTCGGCTTGATTGGGCAACTTGCCTCGGGACAATAAATAGGAGACCTCTTCAAAACGCGCCTTATCAGCCAGCTCAACCATGTCATAACCACGATATGTGAGACCTGATCCGGTTTGGCCCACAGTACAAAGCGCTGTCTCTCCGGCCGACTGACCTCGTAATCCTGCACCGCTTAGTTTCTTCTCACTCATGCTATCTCCTCCAATACGCTCGATGATTTGCACACAAAGCAATCACAATCATCATTCCAAACCTGATTATTATTTATTTTTTCCGCTGGCAAACAGTGCATCCAGTTTCTGTTCGTAATCGTGATACCCGAGGAAGTCATACAACTCCATACGAGTTTGCATCAAGTCAACGACCTCTTTTTGATCACCTTTGTCCAGAATATTTTGATACACCGCCAAGGCGGCTTTGTTCATCGCTCTAAAAGCACTTAAGGGGTAGAGCACCATGGCACAGCCCACTTGCGCCAACTCTTCTCTGTTATACAGCGGGGTAGCACCGAATTCGGTGATGTTAGCCAACAGGGGGACATCAATGGCATCGGCAAAGGCTTTATAGTCGCTCAGCTCATGCACCGCCTCGGCAAAAATTCCGTCAGCACCCGCATCGATGCAGGCCTGGGCTCTCTGTATAGCAGCTTCCAAACCATCTTTTTGGAAGGCATCCGTACGCGCCATAATAAAAAAGTTTTCATCAAAACGAGCATCAGCAGCCGCTTTAATACGATCAACCATCTCTTCTTCGCTGACAATTTCTTTATTGGGCCGATGGCCACAACGCTTCTGAGCCACTTGATCCTCGATATGAACCGCCGCGGCGCCGCTGCGAATCATCTCCTTCACTGTACGAGAAATATTGAAAGCGCCTCCCCAGCCAGTGTCAATGTCTACCAGTAACGGCAGATCGGTCGCGGCGGTAATACGACGGACATCTTCCAGCACATCATTCAGAGAAGTCATCCCCAGATCTGGCAAACCGTAGGAAGCATTAGCAACACCACCACCAGAAAGGTAAATCGCCTGATGCCCTACTTGCTCCGCCATCATGGCGGTATACGCATTAATCGTACCTACAATTTGCAGGGGATTATTGTCATTGATCGCTCTACGGAAACGTCCACCCGGGGTCAAATTTTCACTCATCATCTTCTCCTCTTTCTTGCTTGTCCGTGGCCCGATGGTTGTGCCTCAGGCGATTCTATTTTCTATCGGCTGCGAAACACCTTCCGCCACTCGCTGCTCCAGATGATTTCTGGACGCAGCAATATGGCGTCGCATTAACAGCTCTGCGAGTTCACCATCACGATCGGCAATGGCGTTAATAATTTGTTGGTGTTCGGAAAAAGCACGCTTGGGACGATTGCCCGATGCACTGAATTGATATCGATACATCCGAACAAGATGGTAAAGCTCGCCACCCAGTATTTGAATCAGGGTTTGATTTTTGGAGCCCTGGATAATGCGATAATGAAAGTCGAGGTCGCCTTCTTTTTGATAATAGGCTCGCCCCTCCTCCTCTTCGATCTGTTGTTCATGGAGCGTTAACAGGGTTTGCAGGCCTTCTATCTCTTCCTGCGTCATCTTATCTGCCGCCTGTCGGCAAGCGAGACCCTCAAGCGATTCCCGCACATGATAGATTTCCAGCAGCTCTTCAGCAGACAACGACACGACCCGGGCACCAACATGGGGTATGCGCACCAACAGCTTTCGCCCTTCAAGACGACGAATGGCCTCTCGTAACGGCCCTCGGCTGATACCATAGGTACGTGCCAACTCGGGTTCACTGATTTTACTGCCCGGTGGGATATCGCCTTTGACGATTGCGGTCTGGATCGATTCGAAGACCCTGTCGGCGATGGTTCGTGCCTCTATATCCTGCGCCATTGTATTGACCTCCAGAAATTGTCGACAATCCTAGCATGCCAAACCATCATTTCCCAAGCATCTAGCCTATACTTCATACTATTGTCTACAATCCAGCCAATAATTGAGAAAGGACCAACACCCCTTCCTACCCTGAAAAAAGCTAAGTACAATGCATCGCTTGCTTAGCGAGACCCTATGCCTGCGCCACACCTGACATCCGTTCCCTACCTGACCGATAGCAGCCAGTACTTCCAGAGAATCCGGCATTTATCCCATCCGGCCTGGCTCGATTCCTGCGCGCACCAACCGGGAATGGCTTCTGGTCGATACGATATCCTTACCGCCGCTCCCAATGAGCTAATTGAGGTAAGACATGGCCAGTGCCTACATAGACTGGCAGGCTCGTGTCCGGAAAGCCTCGAGATCCCTCCCTTCGAGCTGCTTCAACAACGGTTGGCACTTTACTCTCAGATTGACAGTGAACTGCCCTTTTGTGGCGGTGCTTTAGGGCTTTTTGGCTATGAACTCAAAGCCGAACTGGAACCCAATCATTGCCCCAACACACGCCATTACGACGAAGCCGAATTGCGTGTGGGTATCTATTTATGGGCCCTGATTCAGGATCACCAAACGGGTTGCAGTCAGCTGGTTTTTCACCCCGATTGCGATTCGGATTTTCGAAACGACATTGTCAGCCTGCTAGAGGCCAGTACCGGAACTTCAGACAAAAACGATTCTTCCTTCCAACTACAAAGCCCCTTTAACTGCGATACCAGCAAGCAACAGTATCAACACAGCTTCGATAAGATTCAGAACTATATACAGGCGGGCGATTGCTACCAGATAAACTATACACAGCGCTTCAGCAGCCAGTATACAGGCGACCCTTTTACCGCCTACCAACGGTTACGCAGGACCAGTCCAGCACCATTTTCTGCCTATCTGGAAAACCCTGAAGGCGCCATTCTCAGTCATTCTCCCGAGCGCTTCTTACAGTCCAGAAAAGGCCTGGTAGAAAGCAAGCCCATCAAGGGAACAGCACCAAGAGGTACCTCTCCAGGCGAAGATCAAGAAAAAGCCCAACAGCTGCTTGCCAGCGAGAAAGACCGGGCCGAAAACCTGATGATAGTGGACTTGCTGCGAAACGATTTGGGGCGTACCTGCCAGCCAGGCTCTGTCAGAGTGCCTCAACTGTTCGGTTTGGAAAGCTACGCCAATGTGCACCATCTGGTCAGCACGATTCAGGGCGTACTGGCAGCAGACCAATCCCCGCTTACGCTGTACACTCATGCCTTCCCCGGCGGTTCTATCACCGGCGCCCCAAAGGTTCGCGCCATGGAGATCATCGACGAGCTGGAAGATTACAGCCGTAGCATCTATTGCGGGTCAATCGCCTACATCAGTTTTAATCAGCAGATGGACAGTAGCATCTGCATTCGAACCCTGTTGGCTCATAAAGGCAACCTGTACTGCTGGGGCGGCGGCGGGATCGTGGCCGACTCCCAGTGCGATGGCGAACGCGAAGAATCGTTCGCCAAAGTCCGAAACCTCGTTTACGCACTGGAGCAATGCCTGCCTGACGGCATTCAACCGCCGCCCGAAAGAGAACTATAAGTTCAGTTCACGATTACTGGCTTTAATAAATTCCCGCTTGAGGTCTTCATACCGATGCACGGCCGGGAACTGCGGAAACTCCTCGATCACGTTGTCCGGCGCCTTAAACAATATGCCTGCTTCTGCTTCAGCAAGCATGGTCGTATCGTTGTAGGAATCACCGGCAGCAATAACACGACAATAGAGGGAATGCAGGGCTATCACCGATTGGCGCTTGGGATCCTTCTGGCGTAGATGATAATCGACAATTTTACCGGCATCATCCACCACCAGCTTGTGACATAAAAGGGTTGGAAATCCGAGTTTCCGCATCAACGGCTGGGCAAATTCATAAAAGGTGTCAGACAAAATGATGACCTGAAAACGTTCCCGCAACCAATCGACAAACTCCGCCGCCCCATCTAAAGGCTCGAGGGTATCAATAACCGCCTGAATATCCGGCAAGCCATAACCTTCGCGCTCGAGAATGGCTAATCGTTGCCTCATAAGAACATCGTAATCAGGAATATCCCGAGTCGTTGCCTTCAGCTCTTCAATACCGGTTTTTTCGGCAAAATTGATCCAGATTTCCGGTATCAATACCCCCTCAAGATCAAGACATGCAATCTCCACAAACGACTCCTGTTATTGATTCATTTTACGTTGACTGAATTTAGCAGAGGCGCCAATCTAACCCGTTGCCAGAGCTCACGCAAGAATCGGCCTACAGGCCAGAGCTGACGGTGTTTCACGAGGAACATATAGCAGCTACGCCTAACCATAGATAAACATATTATTATTTTTCATATAACTAAAAAGCTACAATCGCTAAATAATTAGCCGTGATCGTTGTAAGACACCATCATAAATAGCCCGAACGAGGTAACAGGTGAGCGCCGATATCAATACCGACCAACTCAATCAAGAGTATCAAGGTCAGTCACCCCAAGAGATTCTCGAACACGCGTTTAAGCAATTCGATAACATTGCCCTCTCCTTCAGCGGCGCGGAAGATGTCGCCCTGATTGAAATGGCAAGTAAGATCACCGATCGCTTGCAGGTATTCTCCCTAGACACCGGTCGCTTACATCCTCAGACGTACCGTTTCATTGAGAAGGTCCGCAAGCATTACAATATTGATATCGAACTTATTTCTCCTGACGCGACTGAAGTCGAAGCCCTGGTTAAGAAAAAAGGGCTGTTCAGCTTTTACGAAGACGGTCATAACGAGTGCTGCTCCATTCGTAAGATTGCACCACTGCGAAAGAAGCTTGCTACTGTTGACGCCTGGATCACCGGACAGCGCAAGGATCAAAGCCCCGGCACCCGAAGCCAGATTCCGATCATAGAATCTGACCCTACGTTTAGCGGCATCAACGGCTCACTAACCAAATTTAACCCGCTGGCAAACATGAGCTCGAAAGACGTCTGGGATTATATCTGGATGTTCGATGTGCCTTACAACGAGCTGCACGACCAGGGATTTATCAGTATTGGTTGTGAGCCCTGCACACGCGCCACCCGACCAAATCAGCACGAACGCGAAGGTCGCTGGTGGTGGGAAGAGGCTACGGCAAAAGAGTGTGGCCTGCATGTCGGAAATATTCAGAAAATATAGTGGGTTGACTGCCCACTAAGAAGCTAAAAACGGGGCTCAAGGCCCCGTTTTTATTCCCGCTGTATATCCTTAAGGCACCTCTGATTTATTCAGAGGTGCCTTAATGAGTAGGGATATCAATGGAGTTGAAAAGCTCATCCAGTTCGGCCTTGTTATGACGCTTGTAAGCTTCATCAACCACTTCGCGGGTCAGGTGCGGAGCAAATTTCTGGATGAAATGGTACATAAATCCACGAATAAAGGTTCCGCGGCGGAAGCCAATTTTAGTCACACTCGGCTCAAACAGCTTGCTGGCATCCAGCGCCACAAGGTCTGAATCGGCCTGGGGGTTATAGGCCATACCGGCAATGATTCCAACCCCCAACCCCAAACGCACATAGGTTTTGATGACATCGGCGTCGGCGGCCGTGAACACAACTCGGGGCGTTAAGCCTTCATTCATAAAGGCCTCGTCCAGCTTGGAGCGGCCAGTAAATCCGAATACGTAAGTCACAATCGGATACTGTGCCACATCGCGCAAGCTAAGCTCTGGAACATTCGCCAGGGCATGCCCTCTCGGCACAAGAATACAACGATTCCAACGATAGCAAGGCATCATCACCAAATCGCTAAAAAGCTCCAGCGCTTCGGTTGCAATGGCAAAATCAACCGTACCATCGGCGGCCATCTCCGAAATCTGCATGGGCGTTCCCTGGTGCATATGCAGGGAAACTTCCGGGTAATCGGAAATAAAGTCCTTGATCACACCGGGCAAAGCATAGCGTGCCTGGGTATGGGTGGTGGCGATAGAGAGGCTACCACGCTTCTCATCACTGAACTCCTGAGCCACCTGCTTGATACTTTCTACCTTACGTAGGATCTCTCCGGCTTTTTCAATGATCGCTTCACCCGCCGGGGTAATACGAGTAAGGTGCTTACCGCTACGGGCAAACACCTCGACGCCCAACTCGTCCTCAAGCAAGCGAATCTGCTTACTGATTCCTGGCTGTGAGGTATAGAGACTCTGCGCGGTTGCCGATACGTTGAGGTCGTGATGTGCGACTTCCCAGATATATCGCAGTTGTTGCAGCTTCATTAAGCACTCCGTTTTATTGGCTTATATGCCACAGTAATCTAAAAATATAAGGAAATATTCTTTTATAGAATAGATGCATAAGACTACATTAGCACCCTAACCAACCCAATACCTTTCGGTAACCACCACTCCAGTTAGTTATAACTTTAGACCATATTCAATGGATATATTAGCCTATATTTTAGCCGGCGCCGCCGTCGGTTTAGCGGTTGGCATCACAGGTGTCGGTGGTGGATCATTGATGACGCCTCTGTTGCTCCTTTTTGGCTTTCCGCCCCACATCGCAATCGGTACCGATTTGATGTACGCCTCCCTGACCAAGGCCAGTGGTGTAGCCATGCACCAGCGCAGGGGCAATATAGACTGGAGCAAGGTACTGTTGCTTGCTTCGGGCAGTATACCTGCCGCGGCAATCACCGTTTTTGTCCTGTTTGTATTCTTCCCCGACAGCAGCAGTTACGGCCATGTGCTCACCAGCAGCCTTGGTGTGATGCTGATACTCACCGCCATTGTATTGCTGTTCAAAAAGCAGTTATTGAAATTTCATGAGAACAGCGAAGGGGAAGCCGGATTTCTGCAGCGCCACAGCAAATTCATGACCTGGACGATGGGCTTGTTTCTCGGCACCTTTGTCACTCTGTCGTCGGTTGGAGCTGGCGCCTTCGGCACTGCGGTGTTGATGGTGCTTTACCCTGCCCTGGCCTCCGTTCGTATCGTCGGTACCGATCTGGCCCACGCCGTACCCCTGACGCTTGTTGCCGGCCTTGGCCACCTGTTGCTGGGCAATGTCGATTTCTATCTACTGGGTTGCCTGTTAACCGGCTCATTACCCGCTATCTATGTCGGCACCCGTCTGGGCTCCAGACTGCCCGACAAGGTACTGCACCCGATTCTGGCCAGCACGTTGCTTGCCCTGGGCTTGAAATACGCCTTTTTCTAGAGACCTAACCGGCCGACTCTTCACTTTGATTGGCAATTCCGTGGGGCACGTGGCCGGTAGCAACGTGTTCGCTGGCCGATTCACAGTGCACCATATGGTCATCGAAGAACACATCGGCACCAAAGGCTTTCAAAAAGGCGCCTTTTTTCATTCCGCCCAAAAACAAGGATTCATCCAACCGCACATCCCAGGCCCTGAGGGTGCGCACAACGCGCTCATGAGCCGGTGCCGAACGTGCCGTGACCAGTGCTGTGCGTATCGGACATTCATGTGGATCCAGCGCCGCTTGCAAGCGATGTAGCGCGCCAAGGAAGGCTTTAAAAGGTCCGCCGCTCAGGGGCTCGTTGGCGGCTTCCTTCTCGCTACGAGCAAAGGCTGCCAAACCTTCAGACTTGTAGACACGCTCTGCCTCATCCGAGAACAGTACCGCATCCCCATCGAAAGCGATCCTTAACTGAGAGTCTTCGCTGCTTCCCCCAGGGGCCGGCATTATAGTCGCGGCGGCTACTCCGGACTCCAGGGCCTGGCGAACGTCTTCGGCATGGGTTGAAAGAAACAGCTGGCAACCGAACGAGCTGACATAGCGGTAAGGACTGGTGCCACCGCAAAAAGCAGCGCGAGAAATATCGAGATCATAATGCTCGATAGAGTTAAACACTCGAAGCCCGGTATCAGCACTATTACGAGAGAGCAGGATCACCTCGACTTTGGGGGCATCGGAAAAATATTGATTGAGGCTCAGGAGTTTACTGACCAATGAAAAGGCATCGCCCGGCGCCAGAACATCGTTCTCATGCTCGATCTGATAACGAGCAAAGGCTTCCAGCCCCTGGTTTTCATAGACATCATGGCTATCGCCCAAATCGAACAATGCCCGCGAAGAGATCGCCACAACCAGTTTATCGCTCTCTTGAACGCTCATCCCTGCTCCCTTTAATGTTCGCTGTCGTTTCGATTATCGCCAACGGGCCATCGAAACTCTAGCTTGAGTGACGGAGAATACTGCTAATCGCCTTCATGTTAAGACCAGTGCTTATCAAGGCCCTTCGGAAACAGTATGATAACCCCACCATAACGACAATCGCTCTGAGTACGATAAAGCGTTGCTAAACCTTGCCTCTTAACAACGGCATTGATACCAGATGTACTGATACAGGAAACGGAATGACTAACCTACCGATTGAGAACCTTAATATAGAATCCCAGGAGATTCTGATCACCCCCGGCGAGTTGAAAGCAGAGATTCCGCTGAGCGAAAGCGCCTATAAAACTGTCGACGATGGACGGCAGGTGATACGCAATATTCTCGACGGTAAAGACCATCGTCTCTTTGTCGTTGTAGGCCCCTGCTCCATCCATGACACCAAAGCGGCCATGGATTATGCCCGCAAGCTCAAGGCACTTGCCGAAGAGGTCTCCGATACCCTGTATCTGGTGATGCGAGTTTATTTCGAAAAACCCAGAACAACCGTGGGCTGGAAAGGCTTGATCAACGACCCTTTCCTTAATGACTCTTTCAAAATTCAGGATGGCCTGCACATCGGACGTCGCCTGCTGATGGATGTATCCGAGTTGGGCCTGGCCACCGCAACCGAAGCGCTGGACCCTATTTCACCCCAATATTTGCAAGACCTGATCTCCTGGTCGGCGGTCGGTGCACGTACCACAGAGAGCCAGACTCACCGGGAAATGGCCAGTGGCCTGTCTTGCGCCGTTGGTTTTAAAAATGGTACCGACGGCGGTTTGAGCGTCGCCATCAACGCCCTGCAATCGGTGTCCAGCCCACACCGTTTTCTCGGTATTGATCACAACGGCCAGGTGGCTATCACTCATACCAAGGGCAACGGTTACGGCCACGTGGTACTTCGGGGCGGCGATGGCAAGCCCAATTACGATTCGGTCAACATCGCGCTCTGCGAGCAACAACTTGATAAGGCAGGTATTCCAGCCAATATCATGGTCGACTGCAGCCATGCGAACTCAAACAAGGATCCCGGCCTGCAACCCCTGGTCATGGAAAATGTCAGCAACCAGATTCTTGAGGGTAACCGCTCGATCGTCGGTTTGATGGTAGAGAGTAACCTTGGCTGGGGTAACCAGAAGATGAGCGACAACCTTGAGTACGGTGTGTCCATTACCGACGCTTGCATCGATTGGGAAACCACAGAGAAAACCTTGCGTGATATGCGCAACAAGCTGAAAGACACGCTACCGGGTCGTCGTAAAGACTAATCCGGGGGCGCTTGCAAAAAAGCCGGGTTAGCCCGGTTTTTTTGTTGCTTATGTGTGACTGATCCAAAAAGAATTCGACTATGGCAAGATACCGCCCCCCTCAACCTGCCTCTTCCGCCTACATCACACCTCAGGGAGCAGCCAGCTTACAAGAAGAACTGGATTACCTGTGGCAAACAAAACGGCCGCAAGTCACCCAGGCTGTGTCAGAAGCCGCAGCACAAGGCGATCGTTCCGAAAATGCCGAATATATTTACGGCAAAAAGCAGCTTAGAGAAATCGACCGGCGGGTTCGTTTTTTGCGTAAACGCCTGGAAAAGCTGGTTATCGTCAGCGAATACCCAAGCGATCAGAACAGGGTCTTTTTTGGTGCCTGGATCGAGCTGGAGAAAGAAGACGGCAAACGAGTAAATTACCGCATCGTTGGCCCTGACGAGTTTGATTTAAAGCGAGGCTGGATCAGTATGGACTCCCCCCTGGCCAAGGCGCTCATTGGCAAGGCCATCGATGACGAAGTGCTAATTACGCTACCCGAAGGTGAAGAATACGTTTACATACTGGGTATCCAATACGAGCCATCAATCACCGCGCCAGAACCAAAACACCCGCTATAGAATGCTCTGATAGCGGGTGTCTATAAAATGCTTGCTAGCCCCTACTTGTAATAGGCGTTGGCACGCTCGCTGTGATCAGTGACATCACGCACCCCTTTGAGCTCCGGTATACGGGACAGCAGAGTTTTCTCGATACCCTCTTTCAATGTGACATCGGCCATACCACAACCCTGACAACCACCGCCAAAACGCAACACCGCGTAGTCTTCAACCACCTCTACCAGATCGACCTGTCCGCCATGAGAGGCCAGACCAGGATTGATTTCGGTCACCAGATAGTAGTTGATGCGTTCAGAGACGGAACTGTCTTCACCAATCTTGGGCACCTTGGCATTGGGTGCTTTGATCGTGAGCTGACCGCCCATACGATCGGCGGCATAATCCACCAGGGCTTCTTCGAGATAGGTTTCGCTGTCTGTATCGATAAAGGCGTTAAAACCTTTTAACTCCATCACTTTATCCTCAGGATTCTCCTCTCCCGGCTTACAATAAGCGATGCAGGTTTCTGCATAGGGGGTTCCGGGTTGCGTGATAAATACCCGAATACCGATACCTTCAACTTCCTGCTTTGCCAATAATTCCGCAAGGTAGTCCTGAGCTGATTCGGTAATAGTGATCAACATCTGCATTTTCCATCCAACACAATAGTCCGCTAACTGTACCCCAACTCGACCCACAGGGATACGCTTACCCCAGCATGTTACTTGGTTATTGAATAAGTTCCCACAGTCAGTTGAACAGCCTTCATTATTGTCGTCGTGCTTTCTCTGCTAAAATCCCCGGCCACTTACCATCCACAGCCATTTGACCCGGATTTTTTGATGAGCAGCTACGACCAGCGACACGCCGCCCTGTTACAGGCCCTCGAGTCCCGCATTCTGATTCTGGATGGTGCTATGGGCACCATGATCCAGCGTCATAAACTGGAAGAGGCGGACTACCGTGGCGAGCGTTTTGCCGACTATGCCCTGGATATCAAGGGCAACAATGATCTGCTCTCAATAACCCAACCTCAAATCATCAAGGGAATCCACAGGGAATATCTTGAGGCTGGTGCCGATATCATTGAGACCAATACCTTCAACGCTACCGAAGTGTCTCAAGCCGATTACCAGATGCAATCGTTGGCAGGAGAGATCAACCGGGAATCGGCTCGCCTGGCCCGCGAAGCGGCCGATGAGATCACCGCGCTCAACCCCGACAAGCCCCGCTTTGTCGCCGGCGTGGTGGGTCCAACCAGCCAAACCTGTTCATTGTCTCCCGATGTCAACGACCCCGGCGCGCGCAACATCACGTTTGATGCGCTGGTAGCTGACTACCTGAAATCAACACGTGAACTGGTTGAAGGTGGGGTAGATATCATCCTGATCGAAACCATTTTCGATACCCTGAACGCCAAGGCGGCGGTCTACGCCGTACAGGAATATTTTGAGCAAAGCGGTAATGTGCGCCCCATTATGATTTCCGGCACCATTACTGACGCCTCCGGGCGCACGCTATCCGGGCAAACCACCGAAGCGTTCTGGAACTCTCTGGCCCATGCCAAACCACTATCGATTGGCCTCAACTGCGCGCTGGGTGCCAGTGAACTGCGTCCCTATGTTCAGGAATTGTCCCGGGTTGCCGATACCTATGTGTCGGCGCACCCCAACGCAGGCCTGCCCAATGAGTTTGGAGAGTACGATGAGACCCCGGAACAGATGATCGCCGTGGTCGAGGAGTTTGCGACCAGCGGATTTCTCAATATTATCGGCGGTTGCTGCGGAACAACGCCTGAGCACATCAAAGCCATCAGCGATGCGATGGCCCAGCATCCGCCACGCACTCCACCGACCATTGCTCCGGCCCTGCGCCTGTCCGGACTGGAACCCTTTAACGTGGATGCCGATTCCCTGTTCGTCAACGTCGGCGAACGTTGTAACGTTACCGGCTCCGCTCGCTTCAAACGCCTGATTCTGGAAGAAGATTACGATACTGCTCTGGAAGTCGCGGCGGAGCAAGTTGAGAACGGTGCCCAGGTCATCGACGTCAATATGGACGAAGGCATGCTGGATGCCGTAGCCGCCATGACTCGCTTCCTCAACCTGATCGCCTCAGAGCCGGACATTGCCCGACTGCCCATCATGGTCGATTCCTCCAAATGGGAAGCCATAGAAGCCGGCCTCAAATGCATTCAGGGTAAACCCATCGTTAACTCCATTAGCTTGAAGGAAGGCGAAGAGGAGTTTATCGAACGGGCCCGTACCTGCTTAAGGTATGGCGCCGCGGTGGTGGTAATGGCCTTTGATGAAGAGGGTCAAGCCGATACCTTTGCCCGTAAAACCGAAATTTGCCAGCGCTCTTATGAGGTTCTGGTCAACAAGGTAGGCTTCGCACCCCAGGACATTATCTTCGACCCCAATATTTTTGCCGTGGCAACCGGTATCGAGGAGCACAACAACTACGCAGTCGATTTCATCGAAGCCTGCGCCTGGATCAAGCAAAACCTCCCCTACGCCAGCATCTCTGGCGGCGTCAGCAACGTCTCTTTCTCCTTCCGCGGTAATAACCCGGTCAGGGAAGCAATCCACTCGGTATTTCTGCTCCATGCGATCCAGGCCGGGCTTAATATGGGTATCGTCAACGCCGGTCAATTAGCCCTGTATGATGACTTACCGGCAGAACTTCGAGATGCCGTTATTGATGTCGTGTTGAATAAAAACCCTGATGCTACCGAAGCTCTGTTGGCTATAGCCGACAGATATCGTGGTGATGGCAGTACCGGCGCCGAAAAGAAAGAGGATAAAGAGTGGCGTCAGCTGCCAGTCAACGAACGTCTGCAACATGCGCTGGTAAAAGGCATTACCAACTTTATCGAAGAAGATACTGAAGCCGCTCGCCAGATCGCCGACAAACCCATCGAAGTGATCGAAGGACCCCTGATGGATGGTATGAACGTAGTTGGCGACCTTTTTGGTGCCGGTAAAATGTTCCTGCCCCAGGTGGTGAAATCGGCTCGTGTGATGAAGCAGGCAGTCGCCTACCTGCAACCCTATATCGAAGCCGAAAAGAGCGAAGGCCAACAAAGTAATGGTCGTATCCTGATGGCCACCGTTAAGGGAGACGTGCACGACATCGGCAAGAACATTGTCGGCGTAGTTCTGCAGTGTAATAACTTCGAAGTGATCGATCTTGGGGTTATGGTCCCTTGCGAAAAGATCCTGCAAACCGCTATAGAGCAGGAGTGCGACATCATAGGCCTGTCCGGCTTGATCACTCCTTCATTGGACGAGATGGTAACCGTCGCCACTGAAATGGAGCGACAGCAGATCAACCTGCCCTTGATGATCGGCGGCGCAACCACCTCAAAAGCCCATACCGCCGTCAAAATCGATCCGCAGCTGAACTGTAACCAGGTGGTTTACGTGCCCGACGCGTCTCGTGCGGTTGGTGTTGCCAGCACCTTGGTCTCTGACCGACTGCGCCCGGAATTGTTTGCCAAGCTCGAGGACGAGTACAGCGCCGTTCGCGAACGGGCATCCAAACGCACGGTTCGTGGCACCATTCACACCTATCAAGAAGCCATCGAACAGCGCCAGCGGATCGATTGGGATACCTACACCCCCCCCAAACCGCTCCAGTTGGGACTCACTCATTTCGAAGATTATCCACTTGAAGAGCTGATCGACTATATCGACTGGACGCCCTTCTTTATCAGCTGGGATTTGGCAGGTAAGTTCCCCGCCATTCTCGAAGATGTGGTCGTTGGCGAAGCCGCCCGAGACCTGTACGCAAACGCCCGAAAAATGTTGCAACGGATTCTCGATGAGAAACTGGTTCGTGCCTCTGTCGTAGTGGGTTTATGGCCCGCCAACACCGTGAACCATGACGATATCGAGATCTATCGAGAGGATGGCCAGGGCGTGATCGAAACCCTCAGTCACCTGCGCCAACAACACCGTAAGCCAGGTAACACCAAACCCTTAACCTCATTGGCCGACTTTGTCGCGCCGAAAGAGAGCGGAAAAACCGATTACATTGGCGGCTTCGCGGTTACCGCCGGCATTGGAGCCGATGAGGTAGCACAGCAGTTCGAGCAAGCACACGATGACTACAACGCTATTCTGATCAAGTCTCTGGCAGACCGTCTGGCCGAAGCCTTGGCAGAGCGAATGCACGAACGCGTGCGAAAGGAAATCTGGGGGTATGAACCTACCGAAGAACTCGACAATACCGCCCTTATCAAAGAGCAGTATCGAGGCATTCGGCCCGCACCGGGTTATCCTGCCTGCCCCGATCACACAGAGAAAAGCAAATTGTTCAAACTGCTGAATGCCGAGCAGCTATGCGGTATGGAGCTGACCTCAAGCTTTGCCATGCACCCAGCGGCCTCGGTTTCGGGCTGGTACTTTTCTCATCCGGAATCCCGCTATTTCCCAGTGGGCAAAATCAATCGTGATCAGGTCGAAAGTTACGCCGAACGCAAGAGCATGTCTGTCGATGATACGGAGCGCTGGCTTCGACCAAACCTGTCTTACGACGCCTGAGCCTCTCTGATTTTTTATGCAAAGGGATCGCATAAAGCGAGCAGCCTCTCTGGCCCTACCAATCATGGGGGGCATGCTCTCCCAGAGCATTCTCAATCTGGTCGATGCCGCAATGGTCGGCAGCCTGGGAGAGGTCGCCCTGGCCGGCGTTGGCGTTGGCGCTTACCTGAGCTTTCTTGCGGTTTCGATGACCACGGGCTTGTCATCGGGTGTGCAAGCGATTGTGGCCAGACGAATGGGGCAAGGTCGCGCTGAGAGTTGCGCCCAGCCGCTTAATGTGGGCCTGCTTTGTGCTCTGCTTATCGCCGTTCCGGTCAGCATTATTTTCTATTGTATATCGCCATGGCTGGTGGGGCTGATCAGCTCCGATGCCGCCGTAACAGCCGTTGGTATCGAATATTTTGATGCCCGTATCACTGCCCTGCTCGCCGTCGCTATGAATTTTTGCTTTCGAGGATACTGGAATGGCATTCACCGTTCTTCCGTGTATCTCAGGGTGATCGTGTTGATGCACGCGATCAATATTGGCATCAGCTACGGCCTTATTTTTGGTGCTTTCGGCCTGCCCCAACTGGGCGCAGCGGGGGCAGGCTGGGGCACCAGTATCGCTATGGCTTTGGGGTCCCTATTCTACTTTGTCATCACCACCAAAAGCGCTCGCCCACACGGCTTTTTACGCACCAGACCGGACCGTGCAACCCTCAGATCGGTCCTTACCCTGGCGATCCCCAACTCCATGCAACAGATGTTTTTCGCTCTGGGAGTCACCGCGCTGTTTTGGATTATTGCCCGTATCGGTACGGAAGAGCTGGCGGTTGCCCATGTTCTGATTAACCTGGCCCTGTTCCTGATTTTGCCTGGCGTTGGATTGGGAATGGCCGCGACCACATTGGTCAGTCGAGCACTCGGAGAGAACCAGCCAGAAGACGCCTACCGCTGGGGCTGGGATGTGGTGCGGCTGGCAGTGGTGGTTTTACTACTGCTTGGCATTCCCTTTTGGTTATTTCCCGATGCCATATTAAGTCTGTTTCTCGCCAACGAAGCCTCACGGGCCATAGGCCACCTCCCGCTGCAACTGACCGCCCTGGGGATGGTGCTCGATGCCACAGCCATTGTGCTAACCCAGGCGCTACTCGGGGCCGGTGCCAACCGTATTGTGATGCGGATCAGCATCTCCTTGCAGTGGCTGCTATTTTTGCCTTTGGCCTGGCTGCTAGGCCCGATGCTGGGTTATGGGCTAACCGCCATCTGGATCCTGCAGCTAGGGCAACGGTTACTCTCATCGCTTCTGTTCGCCTCGATCTGGCGTAAACGGCAATGGATAGGTATTCGCATTTGAAACCCTGGCAAGGTCTTTCCGTCGTTATTACACTGGGCTTTTTTTTAACAGGCTGCGAGTCCCTTTCCTACTATTGGCAAGCCGGTCAGGGGCAGTGGCAAATACAGCGTGAAAGCCAATCGGTTAGCGAGCTGATCGCATCCCCGGATACGCCAACTCAGTTACGCCAGCGCCTCAGCCTTAGCCAGGAGATTCTCAAGTTTGCCCACAAGACCCTGGACCTTCCGGACAATGGCAGTTACCAGCACTATGCTGATCTAGAGCGGCCTTTTGTGGTGTGGAATCTATTTGCCAGCGAGGAGTTTTCTACCGATCTGCACCGTTGGTGCTATCCCGTGGCTGGTTGCCTTCATTACCGCGGCTATTTTGATCCCGAGGACGCCAAACAAGCGGCGATAAATTACCAACAGCAAGGCTTCGATACCTGGATCGGGGGCGTGCGAGCTTACTCAACGCTTGGCTGGTTCAAAGACCCCTTGCTCAATACCTTTGTTTTCGACGACGAACTCCAATTGGCCGAATTGATCTTTCATGAACTGGCTCACCAAAAAGTTTTTGCCAAAGGCGATACGGCCTTCAATGAAAGCCTGGCCACCGTTATCGCAGCCGAAGGCACCCGGCGTTGGGCCGCTCAACATCAGCTCATTTATGATTCATCCGCAGTTATGGCCGACATTAACGCTCGCCAGAATTTTTCCAACCTGGTGCAAAATACCCGTGAGCAATTATCCCGGCTTTACCAGCAAGCCCTAACAACAAAAGAAATGCGACAGACCAAACAACAACTATTGGATACCCTGAGGCATGAATACCAACAACGTCGTCAGGGTGAATGGCAATCCTTCGATCGTTTTGATCAATGGATGACAGGCCCTCTTAACAATGCCAAGCTTGGCACCATCGCCAGCTATTACCAGTGGGTACCCCTTTTTGAACATCGCCTGAAGGCCCTTGGCAGGGATTTACCCGCTTTTTATGATCAACTACAGACGCTTGCCAAACTGCCAGAAGAAACACGCCAACAAGAGCTGCATAAGATGCACTCTTTATATAACCAATAACTAATAACATATAGAAAAACATTCATTTATCGAATAAGTAAAAACTGCTAATCTGCGCCGCGATACGGTATGGATTAATGCCAACAACCTGATCGATGCCGATAGAGCATCTTCTCCACCGGACACTGCCTGATGTACAAGTACGACGCCATTGACCAGCAGATCATTAATGATCGCGCCCGCCAATATCGAGGACAAACCGAGCGCTACCTTAAAGGAGAGCTCAGCGACCCTGAATTTTTGCCATTACGACTGCAAAACGGTCTCTATGTGCAGCGGTTTGCTCCCATGTTACGAATCGCCGTGCCTTACGGCATGATATCCAGTACACAGTTACGCAAGATATCGGACATTTCCCGGCGTTATGACAAAGGCTACGCTCACGTCAGTACCCGGCAAAATATCCAGCTAAACTGGCCCGTACTGGAATCCGTACCTGATATTCTTGACGAACTGGCCAGCGTCGAAATGCACGCCATCCAAACCAGCGGTAGCTGCATACGCAGCGTGACCTCCGACCACTTCGCGGGTGTCGCAGCCGACGAACTCGAGGATCCCCGCCCCTGGTGTGAAATCATTCGACAGTGGTCGACATTCCACCCGGAGTTTGCCTACCTACCCCGCAAGTTCAAAATTGCGGTCAATGGTGCTGCCGAAGATCGTGCCGCCGTCGGCGTCCACGACATCGGTTTAACGCTGGTGAAAAACCCACAGGGTGAAACCGGATTCCAGGTGCAAGTCGGTGGTGGTTTGGGACGCACCCCTTTGATTGGTAGTGTCATTCGCGACTACCTGCCTTGGCAAGATCTGCTTAGCTATCTCGAAGCCATCCTGCGTGTTTACAACCGCTATGGCCGCCGTGATAACAAGTACAAGGCTCGTATCAAGATACTGGTAAAGGCCTTGTCCCCTGAAACCTTTGCCGAAAAAGTTGAACAAGAGTGGCTGCACCTTAAAGAGGGTCCCGTTAAGCTGACCACGGAAGAACTGACTCGGGTTCGCGCATTTTTTGCCGCTCCCGAGTACAGCACCGATGCCATCGACGGTGCCGCCAGGGGGGCTCTGACAGAGAATAAATCCTTCCAGCGCTGGTACGATCGTAATGTCACCTCACATAAGATATCGGGCTATGCTGCGGTAACGGTTTCCCTAAAAGCAACGGCCCAGGCACCCGGAGATATCAGCGCCGAACAAATGGATGCACTGGCCGACCTGGCCGATCAATACAGTTTTGGCGAACTGCGTACTACCCACTTGCAAAATATCGTCTTGGCCGATGTCCGTCAGGATCAGCTTTTCGAGCTGTGGCAACAGCTTGATAAACTCGAACTGGCTGTCCCCAATATTGGCACGCTTAACGATATGATTTGCTGTCCTGGCGGAGATTTCTGCTCGCTGGCCAATGCCAAATCCATTCCCGTTGCCGAAGCGATTCAGCGTCGCTTTTCCGATTTGGAAAAGCTGTATGACATCGGTGATGTCAGTTTGAATTTCTCTGGCTGCATGAACGCCTGCGGTCATCACCACGTTGGCAATATTGGCTTACTGGGTGTCGACAAGAAAGGCGAAGAGTTTTACCAGATTCAACTAGGCGGCAACGCCAATCAGGATACGGCTTTAGGCAAAATTATCGGACGAGCGTTCGGACGCGACGAAATTCCTGATGTTATCGAGAAACTGATCAGCGTTTACACCGAACGCCGCGAAGGCAACGAACGTTTTATTGATACCTTTAACCGTATCGGAATTGAGCCATTTAAGGAGCGGGCCTATGCCAAAGCTGATTAAAGACCGCACCCTGGTCGAAGACGAATTTACGATTAAACGCAGCCCAGAAGATCAACTGCCCGACGGCAAGGTACTGGTCTCTCTGGAAGAGTGGCAAGCACGCCGTGGCGAGTTGCTGGAATCACCGGATCAGTTCGGTGTCTGGTTGGAAGCTAGTGACGAGCCTGACGCCCTTTTGGATGACCTTGCTGCCATAAAAGTGATCGCTATCAACTTTCCAACCTTTGCCGACGGGCGCGGTTATTCCCTTGCCCGTTTGTTGCGTGAACGTCATGGTTTCAGTGGCGAGCTGCGAGCAATTGGCGATGTTCTGCGTGACCAGCTGTTCTTTTTGCAACGCTGCGGCTTTAACAGCTTCCTGATTCGTGAAGATCGAGACGCCGAAGATGCCATGCAGGGACTGAGTGATTTTTCCGAGGTTTACCAAAACGCCGTCCAACAACCGGTTCCCCTGTTCCGTAGGCGCTAGCAATTACATCCCTTTACTCCACATAGAATTGGAGATGGTTGAGACAGCGGCGATGATGCAGGTCATCGCCGCTTCTGTATTCGGACTTCGCACCTCTCGCACCCCGTGATACCCTAGGATAACCGTACAGCTGCAGGGATCGGCATTTCATTATGGACAGCGGTTCACTCGTTTTTTCCTTTTTCCTGATTTTTGCCGGTGCAGCCGTTCTCGCTTCTATTGCGCTCTATACTCGCCAGCCACTCTTAATTGCCTACATCGTGTTAGGTGCATTGATTGGCCCCTCTGGGATGGCCTTAATTACCGATACCAAGTTATTAAGCGACATCGCGCACGTCGGTATTATCTTTCTGCTATTTCTACTCGGCCTTGATATGCAACCGGCCCATCTGGCGCATATGCTGCGTAAAACATCCTGGATAGGAGTAGCCAGCTCATTGGTTTTTGCTCTGTTCGGCTACGGCTGCGGCCTGCTGTTTGGTTTCAGTTCGATGGAGTCAGTCATCATTGGCGGCGCCATGATGTTTTCCAGCACGATTATTGGTATCAAACTGCTACCTACTACCGTATTGCATCATAAGCACACCGGGGAACTGGTGGTCAGTATTCTATTACTGCAAGATCTGATGGCCATAATGGTACTGCTCTTTTTATACGCAAATGAAGGTGAGAACCCAACCGTAGCGCTAGGCATTGCTTTGCTTGCGCTACCACTACTGGTCGTTTTCGCTTTTACTTTTGTACGCTATATTTTGCTTCCCCTAATGGGGAAGTTTGATCGTTTTCATGAGTACCTTTTTCTCGTTGCGATTGGTTGGTGCCTGGGCTTGGCTGAGCTAGCTCATGCCGTCGGCCTTTCTGCCGAAATTGGTGCCTTCATTGCCGGCATATCGGTCGCTACCAGTCCGATATCCCAATACATTGCCGTTAGTCTTAAGCCTTTGCGAGATTTTTTCCTGATTCTCTTTTTCTTCTCGGTAGGTGCCAGTTTTAACTTATCTTTGCTCGATGACGTGTTCTTTCCTGCATTGGTACTCACCCTGCTAACCTTGGCTATCAAGCCTCTGGTATTCAAACTCTGCCTGGGAAAAAGCGGAGAAGACTCATCTATCGCCTGGGAGGTTGGGTTCCGACTGGGTCAAACCAGCGAGTTTTCAATCCTCATTGCCTACATCGCCGCTTCCGCCACCTTAATAGGCACCGAAGCCTCACATGTTATTCAGGCCACAGCCATTATGAGCTTCCTGATCTCCTCCTACATTGTAGTCTTTAATTTTAAGTCGCCTATCGCGGTATCTGATCGCTTACGTCGAGACTAGCCCCCATGACCATAGCCTTTTAGTTAGCCACAAAAAAGCCCGACTAGAGCCGGGCTTTTTTGTGCATAAAGAGTTAAATGCTAATCGACCCTTACCAGAATTCGACCAACCGCCTTTCCGCGAAAAATCATATCGATCGCCTGAGGAAGCTCTTCCAGGGAAATTTCTTTCACTACCGAATCCAGACAGTCGAGCTTCCACTCTCCGGCCAGGCGCTGCCACATAGCTTGTTTGAGTTCGATAGGCTGCTCTACGGAATCTACGCCCAGCAAGTTCACACCACGCAGAATAAAAGGAAAAACATTCGCCTGAAAATTAGGTGATGCCACCATGCCACAACAGGCTACGCTTCCACCGTATTTGAGCGACTTGACGATATTAAAGAGTATATCGCCACCGACCGTATCAATCGCACCGGCCCAGGTTTCCTTGAGCATCGGGCGATCAACACCTTCGCTGATGGTATCGCGATCCACCACATTCTTAGCACCCAGATGAATCAAACGATCGACCATCTCCAGCTTGCCAGTACTGGCAGCCACATCGAATCCCAACTTGGCCAATAAGGCAACACTAATACTGCCTACGCCACCCGTTGCGCCGCTCACAAACACTTCCCCCAGATCGGGCTTCAACCCGACATTGAGCAACTTATCGACGCAAAGCGCGGCCGTCAGGCCAGCAGTCCCCAGGACCATAGCCTGGCGAAGATCGAGCCCGCGAGGTAATGGAACTGCCCATTCTGCCGGGATGCGGACGTATTGCGAGAAACCGCCAGAGGTATTCATCCCCAAATCGTAACCGGTAACAATTACCTCATCTCCGGCCGCAAACAGGTCGCTACCGGAAAACTCCACCACACCCGCCGCATCAACGCCCGGGGTATGGGGATATTGTCGAGTCACGCCCTTATTCCCTTTGGCTGACAAGGCATCTTTAAAGTTGAGTGAGGAGTAATTCACCCGCACCAGTAGATCGCCGGCAGGGAGGTCATCAAGATGACGCTCTGCAACCTGCTGACTATAAAGGCTCTCACCCTCTTTACGATCAACAACCAGCGCTTTGAATTGACTCACCATACACCCCCTTTAAAACCGGTCAGGAGAACAGTCTTACCTGTTGCATCCGTCCCCACCACTTGACCAGTAGCCGGTCTGCAGACTGCTCTGCGGCCAAGCCTAACTTCTCTTGTAAGGATCGCTTATAGACATAGCTCACCTGAAAAATATCATGGTCATCCTTTAGGTCAAACAGGTATTCGTCGCTGGTCTTCAATTCATCGACCAATTGCTGATCCAGGGCACGCTTGCCAAACCAGACTTCACCGGTAGCGATCGTTTCCATATCGAGCTGTGGGCGGTGCTCGGAAACAAACTCCTTGAACAGGCCATGGGTGTCCTCAAGCTCTTCCATAAACTTCTGACGCCCTTTTTCCGTATTCTCACCAAACATTGTAAGGGTCCGCTTGTGCTCACCAGCCGTCAAGAGCTCGACATCGACATGGTTTTTCTTGAGCAGTCGATGAAAGTTTGGCAGCTGGGCGACCACACCGATTGAACCCAAAATAGCAAAGGGTGCAGCCAAAATTCGATCCCCGATACAGGCCATCATATATCCACCACTGGCAGCCACTTTATCGACAGAAACCGTTAAGGGAATACCCTTGTTTCTAATGCGCTGCAATTGTGAGGCCGCCAAACCATAGCTGTGAACCATGCCACCACCACTTTCAAGGCGCACCAGCACCTCATCCTTGGGACGCGCCAGTCCTAACACCGCCGAAATTTCCTCTCGCATGGTGTCGACTGCAGACGCCCTGATATCGCCATCAAAATCAAGTACGTAAACTCTGGGCTTGGTGTCGTCTGAGGCCTTATCCGCCTCGGTTTCAGAAGCCCCCGAGGCTTGTGACTTGAGCTTCTTGGCTTGTTGCTTAGCCTGCTTTTTCTTGTCTTTTTGCTCTTTTTTCTGACGTTTCTGCTCTGCCTTTACTTGCTCCTCATCCAACACCTCAGATTTGAGCTGATCGACCATATCGCGAAATTCATCGTTCAATCGGGTTACTTCCAGCTGGCCATTGGAAGAACCTCGCTTATTTCGGGAAGCGATGGCCACAACGCCAGAGAGCAGAATCAGAACACCGATAATCAGGGTAAAGGTTTTCGCAAAAAAGAGGCCGTATTCGGCAAGAAATTCCAAGGTATTGATCTCCGAGCTATCTGCAATCATAAGAATTGAATAGCGCAGTTTATGTGAAACCCCACCCCTATGACAAACGTGCCATTCAAGGTTATGAACAGAAGCAGGAAGTCGCCGATTACGGCACAGAAACTTCAGCCGATATTAATAGGGAGCAATTCAAACAAGCGTATGCTTTTATGTTGACAGGGGCAATCAATCCCCCTAACCTGCTGGTGTTCGGTTCAATTACATTCCGCAACATATAACAATCGAGAGTGCGCAGATTCATTCTGATACACACCAACCCACTGGCTAAGGTTGCACATCACCTGCAAGTCAGACAAACCGTTAAGGAATCAAAGAATGCCTACAGTATCTGAAATCATTGATCAAATGAAATCCAAGTTTAACGCTGACGCCGCGGCTGGACTGGACGTGGTTTTTCAGTTTGATATTGAGGATGGCGACACTTATAACGTCACCGTTAAAGATGGTGCTTGTGAAATTGCTGACGGTGCTCACGATGCACCTTCCGTCACTCTGATCATGAGCTCCGAAACTCTGGTCGGCATCATGACCGGTGAAACCGACGGCATGCAGGCTTTTATGGGCGGTCAATTGCGCGCCGAAGGCGACATCATGCTGGCGACCAAGCTGGCTGACCTGTTCCCGGTTTAAGCTGCTTTAACAGGGTGGCGAGACAGCTCGTCACCCTGAACAGACATCACTCCTTTTCCCCTTCCTGCCTCACAACCCCCTCAAACGATCACTTCCACTTTGCCAAAGCGGCCTTGGCAGGCTCATTAACGGCAACGATATCCACTTTTTCTGCGGATATTTCGACTTGATATAGCCCATCATCGACCATAGGCAGATAAGCGGAAGGTTCTATTTGAGCTTCTACCAAGCCTTCTTTACCAGCATAGCGATGAATCCACTGCCAACCATCGACGCCATAGCGACTGCGAATCAGGGGAATAGCGACTCTATCCGCCTGCTGCTCCTGCTCTATGGACAGATAACGCGCCCGAATATCGGCAAGCCGATAACCGGGGCCCAGCCCCAGCGCCGACAATGTTGTATTCCAGCGTAAACGGCGTAGATCAACCCGCCATAACTCGCCCTGTAGGTCTACCAGTGTTTCCCCTCCACTGGCATCTGCCACCAAAGCGCTAAACTGCTGCTCTCCCTGCTTGCTGAAACTGACCGTTGCAACCGTTCCGATGCCTGCCACAGGCACATAACTGGAAAGGTCCCAAGCCAGTAACCCAACCACGCCTGAGGTCAAAAGAACAAAAAGTCCGGCACTGCCCCTCAACCACCCTAATAGCCAACTGCCTTTTAGTAGCTTGAAGGCAACAAACAACAGCAACAGCGCTAGCAAGCCGACGCCAACGGCAACTCCCCCATAGATCATGGACACCTATCCCTTTGATTTTTTTACCGTTCGATTATGCGTTGTCATTGGCTAATTGGCCAGTTATGCTCAGCCCTTTTTGGCGCCGGAGTGACGGACTAGACATGATAGAAACCGTTTTCGGATTAACGCCAGCGGTGTTACTGCTATTACTACTGGTTGCCTTTCTGGCCGGCTTCATCGATGCCGTCGCAGGGGGCGGTGGTATGCTGACCATTCCCGCCTTGCTCACGGCTGGCCTACCACCTCACATGGCATTGGGCACCAATAAACTCTGCGCATCTTTTGGCTCTGTAACAGCCTCATTAACTTTTTATCGGCGAGGTATTTTTCAACCTCGCTACTGGCTTGCCGCTGCAATTGGCACAGCCATCGGCGCGATGGCAGGAACTCTCGCAGCCGACCAGATCAGCGCAGAGTGGTTAAATCAATTACTGCCACTGATAATCATCATCACAGCCATTTACGCCTTGATATCAAAGCCCTTAACCGATGACAACCAGGGCACAATACCTCAAAAGCGACGCCCCCGTGCCCAGTGGCTACAGGGAATCAGTATTGGGTTTTATGATGGTGTCGCAGGACCCGGGACCGGATCATTCTGGACCCTCAGCAATATGGCATTGTACCGCATGAATCTGCTGTACAGCTCTGGTCTTGCCAGGGTAATGAACTGCATAAGCAATGTCGTTAGCCTTCTTACCTTTGCTGCCCTGGGTCACGTCAACTTGCTACTAGGCGCATCGCTTGGTTTTGCTCTCATGATCGGGGCTTATGTCGGGGCTCGCTCGGCTATCAGTTTGGGAAGCCGATTTATTCGCCCCGTATTCACCCTGGTCGTACTAGGTATCGCCTGTCGACTTGTCTGGCAGAACTGGATGGGATGAATCAGACAGGAAAGCCGAGCTCTTTGAGCGCTGACTCAGCCATTTCCAACACATCTTCACCTTCGTACTTACCACCACTAAGACCTTGCAGATAAAAATCGAGCCCAGTCAAAGCGTCGGCAAAGGTTTCCAGATCACCCTGCGCTGGAGCTCCTTGCTGGCCCAGTATTTTGGTTTTCAGATAGCGTTGGCAAGCCGCGATTGCGTTTGAAGCGCGTTCCTGATCGATAAAGAACAGCCCCCCCCTCAAACCGTCAAGCGTGACATCGACATTAGCCAAATGCATCTGATCCCAATCCGATTCGGTAAAAGCAGTGATGGCTCGCTTCAACATTGCCAAACCAGCCTGAGCTTCATCTACAACAACAATTCGAGCTTCGAACAGCTGGTTAGAGGCCATTATGCTGGCCTGGTCAGTTTCTGATGATTTAAGATCCTTGGAAGCCCTTGGCTGCTCGAGACTGGCCACCATTGACTCAACATAAAGAATGGCATTGGCAAGGGTCAACAGCTGCTGTTTATCTTCAACCGCGCCTTTCTCTTTCCAGGCAGCCACGGTTTTCTGATTAGCATGCAGCGCTTTAGCCGCAGAATGCAGCCCTACCATCGTCAATGTCTTGGGGAGTCGGCCGATCAGTTCAATCATTTCATTAAAATCGGTCTCGCTGCCACGCTCTACCAAGTCCAGCATTTCCTTACACCGGGTGAGCTCTTCCTTCAGCGCCGCAGATAACGAACGGAATACCTCGTTACCTGGCCCCGCCATAATCGAGCGTTCTTCGGCCAGGCTATGATCATTGAAGGGTAAGGGCAGCAAACCAAAGTCGTTTCGCACGTCTTTCGCCAGTTGGCTCTGGCTGTCACCGAGCACAACCAGGTATAAAAGATCCTTGAATTGCTGATCGCTGATGCTCGCTTTATTGTCACCCTGTACCAATGAACGAATCAGCCGATCAACGCTACCAAACAAGCGCTTACGCTCTATATAGGTACCCATCTCGGCTTCGGCCATGCTTTCCAGTGCTGCAGAAGCCACTCTAAGCAACTGCGCGCCCTTACCAGGCTCCATCAAGCCGTGCAGACGCTGGGTTGAGCGCTCCATTAGCTTAATGCTGGAAATGGTGTTTTCTTCACGGAACAAACCCAGCATGCCAACCTGGTACATCAAGCGTAAGCGGCGCCCCGTTTCTTCATTGGCAATCAGCTTGCCCAGCTCATCACCTTCGGGGAGCCGGGTCCGAATCGAATAAAAATAACATTCGGGCAACAAGGCTTGCCCGCGCTTACGTCGCAGCTCATTTATGGTCGGCAGCAACACTTCCGGGATCTCTTCCTTGCTTTGCTGCAAGTACTCAAGATATCGACTCAAGACAAAGAGGGAGTTGCTTAGCGCACCAAGAGAATCATCACGGTCATGGCCAGCACCTTCCGGGATGTCGGTGGCAAGCTCAAACATCTCCTCGGCCAATAACTCTCCAGCACTCATCTCAATCAGACTAAGAGTGCCCCTAATCTGCTTGATGTAATTAACACAAGCTTGCATGTGCGAACCCTGATCACGCTCTTCGATAAAGTGCTCAAGGCTATTTTCAGCATCATGAATCGTTGTTTCCAGCTCTTCCCGAACCAGATTTAATGAACTAGCACCCGCCATTAGGCTCCCTCTTCATGGTTGTATTAGCGCCATCCGGCCTTAGTCTTCAAATTCAGGAGTCGACTTGCTCATACCAGCCATCACGGCCACTTTGAGATCGTTTGACTGCAACATAGCCGCATTCCAGGTGGCAACATAATTGAGGCCATCTTCGATAGAGTGATCACGGCTGTAACGCAACATCTCTTTGGTGCCCTGAACGGCTACGGGAGATTTGGCGGCAATTTGATGAGCTACTGAGAACACCTTGTCGAGCATAAGCTCATTGGTAGCAAAGCTTTCATTCACCAAACCTATGCGCTGTGCTTCTTCTCCATCAAAAACCCGCCCTGTGTAGGCAAGTTCACGCACCACACCGTCTCCGACAATGTTGGGCAGTCGCTGCAGGGTTCCCCAATCAGCCGCCATACCCATATCGACCTCTTTGATGGTAAAGCGGGCATCGGAAACACAGTAGCGCATATCGCAAGCGGAGATCAGATCGATGCCGCCACCATAGCAACAGCCATGTATCGCCGCCAAAACCGGTTTAGGACAGCTATCTATCGTATCCATCAACTGCTGGGAGTCACGAATCACCTTTTTTAGTTTCTGGGCATTACGAGCCACTTCTTTACCCAACTTGGTGCCAATTTCCATGAGCAGAGCCAGATCGATACCCGAGCAAAAATGAGCCCCACTGCCACTGATGACAACGGCGCGGACGCTGGCCTCTTCAGCAACCCAGTCAAACGCCTTTTGCAACTCTTCCCACATTTGTTGATTCACGGCGTTCGCTTTATCACCACGATTCAGCATCAGGTGGGCAACTTTGCCATCCTGTTTTACGGTGACGGTTTTCAATTCCAGCATCAGGTACTCCATTTACAGGGATGTTCAATACATTCGATTTACTATATCAATCCTAAAGCAAAATGCTAAGTAGTTCATGCAACGCTCTGTCAGCAAAACAGGATTGTTATCACGCTTATGGGATTCATACCGGCATTCAACCCCAGATTCATCGTTATAGAGCCATTAATTACCATTATTTCCTTTATATTTAACCCAACTCAAGAAAAGCGACTGTTTTAATCAGGAGCTGTAACAATTTCACTGCAGCTGAGTATAATATTGCTCGTTTCTGGGGTTGTTCTCTCAACACCATAAAAAAATCGATATAGCAGGGTCAGGCAACGCCTCCCTGGTTTTCTTGTCATCCAAGAGGAAATCACCAGATGAGTGCGTCATTAAAGGGGGCCTTTGCCAATAATTTCCTGGGCAACACCTCCGGTTGGTACAAATACACGATCATCGCGTTTCTTGTGATCAACCCTATTATCCTCTATCTGGCTGGCCCCGTTGTCGCAGGCTGGGTGCTGGTTCTAGAGTTTATATTCACGCTAGCCATGGCACTAAAGTGCTACCCACTCCAGCCCGGCGGCTTATTGGTTGCGGAAGCATTACTCATCGGCCTTAGCAGCCCTCAATCCCTTGAACACGAAGTTTTTCAAAACTTCCCAGTCATTCTGCTGCTGATGTTTATGGTTGCCGGCATCTACTTTATGCAAAGCCTCCTGCTTTTTGCCTTCACCAAAATTTTATTAGGCGTCCGCTCCAAGGTTTTGTTATCTCTGCTTTTTTCCATCGTTGCTGCCGTACTGTCAGCCTTTCTGGATGCGCTCACAGTCACTGCCGTGGTAATCAGTGTCGGCGTGGGCTTTTATTCCGTCTACCATAAAGTGGCTTCCGGCAAGAAACTTCAACACCCTGATCACAACCACCTGCAAGATGACCTCGTGGTTGAGTTCCATCGCAGCGATCTGGAACAGTTTCGAGCCTTCCTGCGTAGCCTGCTCATGCACGCAGCGGTTGGAACTGCCCTTGGAGGTGTCTGCACCCTGGTAGGCGAACCGCAAAACCTGCTGATTGCTGAAAAAATGGAATGGGACTTTGTCGAATTCTTCATCCGCATGGCTCCCGTAACAATGCCCGTTTTGTTTTGCGGACTGCTGACCGTGGTTGCGCTGGAGCTTACGGGCTGGTTCGGTTATGGCGCCACACTACCGGAAAAGGTACGAGGTGTACTGGAAGAGTTTGATGACATTCAGAACAAAAAGCGCACAGGCAGAGACAAGGCCGCACTGATTGTTCAAGCCCTTGTGGGTCTGGTATTGGTGCTAGGTCTGGCTTTCCACATTGCCGAAGTAGGCCTGATTGGCTTGCTCGTCATTGTTTTGGTCACCTCCTTCAACGGTATCATTGAAGAACACCAGATCGGTAAAGCCTTCGAAGAAGCACTACCTTTTACTGCACTATTAGTCGTTTTCTTTGGTGTGGTAGCTGTTATTCATGACCAGCACCTGTTTACTCCGGTTATCAATGCAGTGTTGGCAATGGATGCAGAAATACAGCCCACCATGTTTTTTATCGCAAACGGTGTTCTGTCGATGATCAGCGACAACGTGTTTGTGGCCACCGTTTACATCAATGAGGTCAAAGACGCCTTCGTCAATGGCGCAATCACCCGAGAGCAGTTTGATTCCCTGGCGATCGCCATTAACACCGGTACCAACCTACCCAGCGTAGCGACCCCTAATGGCCAGGCAGCCTTCCTGTTCCTGTTAACCTCTGCTTTGGCACCCTTGATCAGACTTTCCTATGGCCGCATGGTTATCATGGCACTGCCCTATACTCTGGTTATGGGCACCGTAGGCTTACTGGCAGTACGTTTCCTGATCTAGGCAAAATCTGTACAAAAAAGGCGAGCCTCTGACCAGGAGACTCGCCTTTTTTATATCCGCGGACAGATTATTCCAAGAGTTTATCTCAAGAGGATGCCTCAATATCCCGCCACAGACATTGCCCTTTACCTGCAATTTCATCCAACTTGGTTTCGTGTGCCGCCAACTCAGATTCGTTGGCACGAACAACCGGCAAAGGTAATCGACTCGCTGCAAGCCGGCGAATAGTTCCTATCGCTTCATCGGCATTGTCCTGATCCGAACCACTCAGGGAAAGCGACGTCTGCCCCCCGGTCATCACCAGGTAGAGGTCGGCGAGAATTTCTGCATCCAGCAACGCACCGTGCAGTTCTCGGGAAGAGTTATCTACCCCATAGCGCTTACACAGGGCATCCAGGTTGTTTTTTTGCCCAGGGTGACGTCCTCGAGCCATAACGAGCGTATCAACGACACCACAAATTGACTCAACCTTTGGCAAGCCGGCATCCAGCATGCGGAATTCATGGTCGATGAAACCCACATCAAAGGGGGCATTATGAATAACCAGCTCAGCACCGCGGATAAACTCCACAAAGTCAGCACAAACATCCGAAAACAAGGGCTTGTCGGCAAGAAATTCATTGGTGATGCCATGAACCGCCATAGCTCCCTGGTCCACCTCACGCTGCGGATTAATGTAAACATGGTAGTGCCGTCCAGTGTGCTTTCGCCCCACCAGTTCAACACAGCCAATCTCGATAATACGGTGCCCTTGCCTGGGCTCCAGGCCCGTGGTTTCGGTATCCAGTACCACTTGACGCATGAATTACGCTCCTAATACTCGCTGAACCCCAGCATTTGCCAACGCATCTGCAAGCTCATTACCGGGATGACCACTATGACCTTTAACCCACAACCATTGGATATCATGACCTTTGACCGCCTCATCAAGCTGCTGCCAAAGGTCAGCATTCTTGACCGGCTGCTTCCCGGCGGTTTTCCACCCTCTTTTCTTCCAGTTTACCAGCCATTCCGTTATGCCTTTACGCAAGTACTCGGAATCGGTGGTTAACCTCACCCGACAAGGTCTCTTGAGCGCTTCCAGGGATTTAATCGCAGCCATCAACTCCATTCGGTTATTGGTAGTATCCAATTCACCACCAAAGAGGGATTTTTCCTTGCCTTGGTAGCGCAGTAAAGCTCCCCAACCTCCAGGACCGGGATTCCCTTTACAGGCTCCGTCGGTATAAATCTCAACCCACCCCTCACTCAACCAATCGTCTCCTGCTGTTTCTCTCTACCGCCACCCCGGTCACCAGCCGTTTACGTGGCACTCGCCATCTGGGACGCAATGGCGTGACCACCTGCTCCTCACGCGTGGCCTGTATGACATAAAACCCGCCCAAAGGCAGATGCCAACGTCGACCAAGATGGGTCATTCGCTGCTCTAGCAACTGCAGTGATGGCTTGCTGGTTAAGGGCAAAAAGGCACCATAGGATACCTCATCAACCGAATACCCCAATAGCTGCAACCAGTCCTGAATTCGACGCGCTGATATAAAACGCCCCTGAGACAGGGGTTGGCGACGACGCGGAAAACATCGATTAAGCATGTGCATTCCACTGTAAGGATTAAAGCCAGTCAAAATCACCTTACCACCAGGGATTACACAACGAGAGGCCTCGCGAAGCAGCTGCTGAGGCTGCAGACAAAAATCCAGCGCATGATGCAAAACAACCGCATCGACACTGCGATCCGCTAACGCCCATTGCCCATAATCGCAACGAACCTGCTGAATACCGCATCGCGCGTTGGCGCTTGGGCAAATCGTAAAATGATGCCCAATTCGGGAATTAGCCAACAGTTGAGCCGCATCTGCAATACCGATATAGGCGCAATGATAGCCAAATACCAGAGCAAGGCTTTGATCTATCAGAATCCGCTGTTGCTCCAGCAGCTCCTGCCCAAGCTCTCCGTCAAACCAGTGTTGCAAAGACGGCAGCAGCTGATCCAGATCGTTTCTTCCCTGTTTTGTAAACCAACGACCCATGTTATGACTTTCCCATATACGGTAGGCTGTATCATACCATTTGAATGGGATTGGCTGACACGCCCAACCCCACCAATTAAAGCGAAAAGGGTTTCTCCATGTTAGATTTTACCCCCATCCCTGCCTTCAACGACAATTACATCTGGATGCTGTGCAACGGACAACATTCATGGGTCGTGGATCCGGGAGATGCCGCTCCGGTGATTCGTCATATCAAAAAGCACAACCTTAAACTCGAAGGCATCCTCGTCACCCATCACCACCCTGACCATATAGGAGGCATTCCCCGATTATTGGCTGATTACCCGGACCTGGAGGTTATTGGCCCTGAAAACCCTCGCATTGAAACGCTCACACGCCGGGTAACGGAAGGGGATCAAATCCACCTTCTGGGCATTGATCTGGATATTATCGAAACACCAGGCCACACCCTGGATCATATTTGTTACTTTGCGACGCCCCCAGGGGAGAAACCGTTCCTTTTAAGTGGTGATACTCTATTTGCTGGTGGCTGTGGTCGACTTTTCGAAGGCACCCCAGATCAAATGCACCGTTCACTGCAGAAGCTGGCAGCCCTTCCGGCAAATACTCAAGTATGCTGTGCCCACGAATATACTCTCGCCAACCTCGCGTTTGCGGCGGCCGTCGAACCCGCCAATAAAAAACTGTCCGATCGCACCGAACGATGCAAGCAACTTCGCGCCGATCATCAGCCAACCCTGCCTTCAAGCCTGGAAGACGAACTCGCCTGCAACCCTTTTCTCAGGGTCCATGTCCCTGCCGTTATCGACGCAGCGCAACAGCAGCAAGGGCAGGAGCTGAACGATGAGGCCGCCATTTTTGCGGCTATTCGCAACTGGAAGGATCGCTTCTAGGGTCCGCCGGGCAATGGTGGTACACTTGCCCGCTTTTACGACTCGAGTATTTTCCTCTTTCTCATGATGCACCCTTCTTTACTACTGCCGTGTGTTTTAGCGCTTTCCGGCAGTCTGCTTATCGGTTGCCAGCCAATCGCCGTTAACAAGGCCGCCTCCGATGATAGCGCTGCGGCTTCCATCACCGGCAATCAGGAGCAAAGCCTGCTGCCTGGCGCCTCAAGTGAAGACAGCAAACTAAACAGCTCTGAAAGCGATCCGGCTGAAGTTAATCAGGCGACTCTTGCTGGCCCCGAAGCCACCGAGACTCTCCCTGCCCGAGAAACCAACCTTTGGCAGCGAACTCGTGAAGGTTTCCAGCTCGACCTGGACCAAAACAACTCCCGTATCAAAGCTCAACTTCGCTGGTACGCGACGCATCAGTCGTATCTGAACCGGGTCAGCAATCGGGCCAGTCGCTACATGTTTTTTATTGTCGAAGAGCTCGAGAAACGCGATATGCCCAGAGAACTCGCGCTTCTCCCCATTGTTGAAAGTGCTTTCGACCCCTTTGCCTACTCACATGGACGCGCATCGGGAATCTGGCAGTTCATCCCATCCACAGGGCGTCATTTCGGCCTGAAGCAAAACTGGTGGTATGACGGACGTCGAGACATCGTTGCCTCAACCGGCGCCGCCCTGGATTACCTGCAACAACTGCACAAGCGCTTCGGTGATTGGGAGCTGGCTCTGGCCGCTTATAATTCTGGAGGGGGCACGGTCGCCAAAGCGCTGCGTCGAAACCGCAAGGCCGGTAAAGGTGAAGATTTCTGGTCATTGAGCCTGCCTCGCGAAACCCGTGCTTACGTCCCCAAACTGATTGCCCTGAGCAAACTGGTTAAAAACCCAAACCAGTACAATGTCAGCTTACCGCCTATCGACAACGCCCCTTACTTTGAAATCGTCGATATCGACGGCCAACTTGATCTGGCGCAAGCCGCCCAAATGGCCGGCCTCGACATGAAAGGCTTGTACCAGCTGAATCCGGCTTTTAATCAATGGGCTACCGATCCAGACGGCCCTCATCGCCTGCTGCTTCCCGTCGACAAGGCGAATGATTTTAAACAAAAACTGGCCATGGTCGCCCCGGAGCACCGCGTACAATGGCAACGTTACAAGGTGGCACAGGGTGATTCCCTAAACCGTATAGCTCGCCAGCAAAACACAACCGTAGCCCTGATTAAAGAGATCAATCAGCTTCGGGGCAGCATGATTCGAGCCGGCCAAACACTGCTCATCCCCCAGCCCTCCGCCAACCTGTCTACCTATAGCCTAAGCGCACACCAACGCACCCTGAGCCGACAACAACGTGGAGGCAACGGTAAACAAAAAACCACATACCGGGTTCGTTCCGGAGATAGCTTTTGGACAATTTCCCGCCGCCACAAAGTGTCGGTTAGGGAACTGGCCAAGTGGAACAACATGGCCCCGGGAGACCCATTGAAGATCGGCAAACAGCTGGTGATCTGGGGATCCCAAGCAACTGTTAGCAGCCCATCTAGCTCGGGCATTATCCGCAAGGTCAATTACCGAGTACGCAACGGGGATTCCTTATCGCGAATCGCCAGCCGGTTTAATGTCGGGGTTGGACAAATCAAGCGCTGGAACACCCTGAATGCAAAATACTTGCAACCTGGGCAGATGCTCACTCTCTACGTGGATGTCACCAAGGGTAGTCGGTAATCAACTTCCACGATACGGGTTTGGAGAGAGCCAACTCTCGATCCAAGCCCTGCGCCTACCCGGGCTAGAGCTGAAGCAGAAAACTCATCAGATAGACAAGGCTCGATTGGTACAGCGCAAAGTTTCCTGAAAGTTCTGGAACTGCACTGGCTCCAAGCCCATTCCACTGACACGATTATCTGCGTATACCACACCAATCACACGACGCACCGAGTAGAGCACTCCGCAAAAACACTGCTCACCGCCGGTAATCAGTCTGGCCTGCTCAGAATCGTAAAGATCACGCAATCCGACGCTGCCAGGAATTCCCAGCCAAAGCGTTTCCCGGTAACGCATCACATAGTCAAACAGATCATCGCATCGCACCAGTTCTTTCGGCAAAGCATCAGCCTTTTCAGCCAACCGAGAGAAATGAAGCATCAGAGGCTGATTTTCCCTGAGATTCAGGAAAACACCCACTCGTTCGATGCCTGCCCCCTCATTCAAAGCCGTTAACAAGGCCTCGGATACCTTGTTCAGATCAACGGTTTCATCCTTCATACGACTGATACTGTTCAGTGTTTTGCTGAGCAACGTCAAATTGGGTTTCAACAGTGGGGCGCACCGCTCTTGTAGCTTTTCCCGTATGCTCTGGTCGTCCGGAATCGGAATCAGCTCAACCAGTTTCTCAACCCCAAAGCTGGCGACAACCTTTTGTGACTCTTCAGCACTCTTTAACAGTAATTCTTCAACCGCCTCCTTTTCTGCGCCGGTGTAACGGGTTATATCCTTAACCAGACTCTGCACCCCGGCACTGTCCCAACCGTCCAGCGCCGAACGGCTTAACTGATTGCCCAACACAACACAGCGGCCTAAGCCTCCTACACGAGCAGCAGGAGCGAAACTCTGTGTCAGCAGTTCACTCAGGCCCCACTGCTTTGCCAAACCTTGCGAAAGTTCGATAAAGCTGACGCCGAGGCGCTCAACCACCACATCATCATTACCACTGGTTTCATGAATCAGCTGACTGTAAAGGTGAACCCCAACCCGGTCCTTGAGAGCCCAAAAACAAAGCTCCCCAAGGTTGTACAATAAAGCGGCAATAAAGACCTCTTCCTGCCGGTTAGGCTCAACTTCAGAGGCGATATTTTTGGCTTGTACCGCGGCATGGAAGGAAAGCGCCAGACAGTAATAAAGGCGATCGGACGGATCATCCCCCATTAACTGCTCAATCACCATCACCGAGACACAGAGCATTTTGACCGCTTTCAAACCCAACAGAACAATCGCTCTACTAACCGTGTTGATCGGTGTTCTACTCGGGTTGTAATAGACCGTATTAGCGGCCTTGAGCAGGCTGGCGGTCAAGGAAGCATCTTTCATGATCACATCGGCCATCTGTTGTATGGTGGCCAAATCTTTATGATCCGTCAGCTGCTCGAACTCATGTAAGACCGAGGAGATAGCCGGCATTTTCAGTTCTTCAAAACGTTGCAGCCAATAGGCTCGCCCCTTGTCCCGATCTACCAAAACAGATCCACCCCTTAGTGAGACAATACTTCCACGCCGCTGCCACAACGCAATTCGACGCCCGTACACCTCTTATGACACATGATAACTATCAGGCTGAACCCAGTATAATAACTTTATGGCACTGCCGCTTCCTGTTACGGTCAATGTTTTGATAATTGATATAGGGATACCTTGCTATTTTGTCCTTGTTTAAAACCCTCGTAATCACCCTGTCCCTGCTGCTTCTGCCTATCTGCGGTTTCCTGCAAGCGTCCTCAATAAAAAGCCACGCCTTGTCGCTTTATGATGCCCCTAAATACCCTGCCGATTTCGAACACTTCGACTACGTCAACCCTCATGCCCCCAAGGGTGGCAGTGTTCGCTATATGGCAACGGGTACCTTCGATACCCTCAACCCCTATACATTGAAAGGCCAGAGCCCGGTAAACAGTCCCGGTTTCATCCTTTACTCAGTATCCGAAAGCAATGAAACCCTGATGATGGGTACCGACGCTCTCAATCGCTCCGGAGATGAACCCCTGACCGCCTATGGTCTGATTGCCGGAAGCATTGAATACCCCGAAGATTTCAGCTGGGTGAAGTTTCACCTGCGCCCCGAGGCCCGCTTCCACGACGGCACTCCGATTCAAGCCAGCGACGTGCAATTCTCCTTCGAAACACTGATCGACCAAGGGCATCCTCGATTTCGAACCAGATACCGAAATGTTACCAATGTTGAAGTGACCGATACCCTCAGCGTCAAATTCAGCCTGCGAGGTGACAGTCGCCGGCGACTGGCTATCTCCCTGGGTGAATTGCCCGTCATGTCACAAGACTTTTGGCGCAATCGCGATTTCAGTGCAACAACCTTAACGCCTCCGATGGGAAGCGGCCCCTATAAAATCAGCAATGTAAACCCCGGACGTTCCATCACTTTTGACCGGGTTCAGGACTATTGGGGGAAAGACCTCGCCGTTAACCAGGGGCGACATAACTTTGATCAAGTACGATTTGATTTCTATCGCGACCTGACCGTTGCTTTCGAAGCGTTCAAGGCTCAGCAATACGATGTCCACCTGGAGTACATCTCCAAAAATTGGGCGACCGGTTACCGCTTTGCCGAATCCAAACCCGGCGAACTGATAAAAAGAGAGATCCCTCATGGCAACCCAGCCAATCTTCAGGGGTTTGTCTTCAATACTCGCAACGCCTTGTTTTCTGAGCCGAAAGTTCGAGAAGCCTTAACATTGATGTTCGACTTCGAGTGGATCAATCGCTCGCTGTTCCATAACGCGTACAAACGCAGCAACTCCTATTTTGCAAACAGCCCACTTGCTGCCACCGGCTTACCTACCCCAGAAGAGCAAACGGCACTCGCTCAGTTCGATGGCCTGGATCCACGAATTCTCACAGAACAATACAAATTGCCCATAACCCAGGGTGACGGTAACCAACGAGCAGAAATGCGGCGCGCCTTAACACTCCTTCGACAGGCTGGATGGGAGCTCGACAAAGGCATTTTACGAAACACCAGCACCAAGACACCCTTTCGTTTTGAGGCCCTTATTCGCCAGCAATCCTTGAGTCGGGTGATGGTGCCCTTCCAGCAAAGCCTGAAAAAAATAGGCATTCAGCTCGACCTTCGATTGATTGATAGCGCCCAGTATAAGAATCGTATGGATAACTTTGATTTTGACATGACGACCATTGCGCTGGGGCAGTCCCTGACCCCAGGTAATGAGCTGAGGCAATACTTCCATTCGGCCAATGCAAACCTCAACGGCGGACTTAACTATGCCGGCATTGTGAACCCCGCCGTCGATACCCTGATCAGTCAGGTGATTTCGGCTAGCACCAACAACGAAGCCATATTTTCGGCCCGAATGCTCGACCGGGTCTTGCTTTGGCAGTTCTACATGGTTCCAAACTGGTATATTGATTATCATCGAGTAGCCTACTGGAACCGCTTCGGTTATCCAGAGTCTACCTCTGCATACGATCTTGGCCTGAGTACCTGGTGGATCGAACCCTGAGCAATTATTTTAGAAGGAACTCTCCTGTAATGAGATCTACAGCGTTCAATCAAGCCCTGCTTGGTCTTTTTTTGTTCATAAGCATTCCTGCTGCCTGGGCCGCAGAAGTTTCAAAGGCTACCGAGTATCACAGCAGCCACGCCATAGCCATGCATGGAGAGCCAAAGTACCCGGCAGGATTTGATCATTTTGATTACGCCAACCCGGATGCCCCCAAAGGCGGAACATTGAGGCTTGCCGTAATAAGCAGCGGTGGCTTTGATAGCCTGAACCCCTTTATTGTCAAAGGTATTTCAGCCGCCGGCATGGGCTATCTCGGCACCAGTTATTTGTATGAATCCCTCACCTCTAGAGCTGACGATGAAGCCTTTACGGAATACGGTCGTCTAGCCGAACGTATAGAATGGCCAGAAGACCGCTCCTGGGTCACCTATCATTTGAACCCCAAGGCCCGGTTTCACGATGGCAAGCCCATCACAGCAGAAGATGTCCATTTCACCTTTAATTTGCTCACCAGCGAAGGGCACCCCCTGTACAGAACCTATTACAAGAATGTCAAAAAGATCACCGTACTCGAAACCCTGAGCATTCGCTTTGATTTTGAACAGGGCGATAATAGGGAGCTGGCGCTGATTGTCGGCCAGATGCCTATTCTCCCCAAGCACTTCTGGCAAGATCGTGACTTTAATAAAACCGGATTGGAACCCCCACTAGGAAGCGGCCCCTACCGGATTCAAAGCGTCGACGCAGGACGCTCGATCACTTACCAACGAGTTGATGATTATTGGGGAGCCGATTTAGCCATCAACCGTGGGCACTACAACTTTGATCACATCCGCTTCGATTACTACCGAGATGACACCGTCGCAATAGAAGCACTACGTGCTGGCGAATACGATTATCGTTCAGAAAATAGCGCCCGCAACTGGGCCACACGCTACAAAGGCTCTCAATTTGACAACAACTTAATGATTCGAGAAGCCCTGCCAAACAAGAACCCCACCGGGATGCAGGGCTTTGTGTATAACACTCGCCGCGAACTCTTTGCGGATCCTCTAGTACGAGAAGCCCTCGCCTATGCTTTTGATTTTGAGTGGACCAACCGAAATCTCTTCTACGGTACCTACACTCGGTCTGAGAGCTACTTCTCCAATTCCGATATGGCCTCCTCAGGCTTACCCTCCGGTGCAGAACTGAACCTATTGGAACCCTTTCGTAATCAACTTCCCCCTCGGCTCTTCACAGAAGAATATCATCCACCCAAGAACAGTGGTGATGGCAATGTTCGCCGCAACCTTGGCGTGGCAATGAAACTGTTGAAAGAAGCCGGCTGGGAAATACGCAATAAGCGTCTTACCCATACAGCCAGTGGACGGCTCTTTAATTTTGAAGTCCTTCTGGTTAGCCCTGCCTTTGAACGCATCGTTTTGCCCTTTAAGAAAAACCTCGAACGCTTGGGCATAACCATGAATGTGCGTATGGTCGATACCCAACAATACATTCAGCGTATTAGAAGTTTTGATTTTGATATGATTGTCGGGGGTTTTGGCCAGTCCAGTTCCCCCGGTAATGAACAGAGGGATTTCTGGCATTCCAGTCAGGCAGACCGTCAAGGTAGCCGAAATCAAATCGGCATCAAAAACCCGGTCATTGATGACCTGATCGAAAAGGTAATCAGCGCCCATAGCCGTGAGGATTTAATCACCGCTACCCGCGCCCTCGATCGCGTTCTACTCTGGAACTTCTATGTCATCCCCAACTGGCATATCACTAACGACCGTCTGGCCTACTGGAATAAATTCGGACGTCCGGAAATCATGCCAAAATATGGTGTGAGCCTTGATACCTGGTGGATTGATGACGCCAAGCTAGCCCGTATCAATAATGCGAAAAAGAACAAAACCAAGGACAACTAAGCGCTCGCCATGCTCGCCTATATTATTCGACGATTATTGCTGATCATACCCACGTTGTTCGGCATTATGCTGATCAACTTCACCATCATTCAGGCCGCCCCTGGCGGTCCAGTGGAACAGATGATGGCAAAGTTACAGGGCATGGAGACAGGTATTGGTACACGTATGGGGGGGGGCGGCGAAGTCACTACGACAAACTCGGACAGCAGCTACCGAGGAGCCCAAGGCCTTGACCCAGACCTGGTTGAGGATATCAAAAAATTATACGGCTTTGACAAACCCGCACATGAACGATTTTGGTTGATGCTGAAAAGTTATGTCGTGCTGGACTTTGGCGACAGTTTTTACCGCGATGAATCGGTTATTGGTTTAATTACCGAGAAGCTCCCGGTTTCTATATCCCTGGGCTTATGGACCACATTACTGGTCTATTTAATATCCATTCCGCTGGGGATCAAAAAAGCCGTAAAGCATGGCACCCCCTTTGATGTTGGTACCAGCACTCTGATCATTATCGGTTACGCCATACCGGGCTTCCTTTTTGCCATCTTATTAATCGTCTATTTTGCCGGCGGCAGCTATCTGAACTGGTTCCCTTTACGCGGCCTGACATCACCGGAATTTGATCAGATGAGTACCTTCGAGCAACTTCTGGATTATTTGTGGCACATGGTATTGCCGGTAACGGCCATGGTCATCGGGGGCTTTGCCACCCTCACCATGCTGACCAAAAACTCTTTTCTTGATGAAATACACAAGCAGTATGTACTAACAGCCAGAGCCAAGGGGCTGGGAGAAAGACAGGTTCTGTATGGCCATGTCTTCCGCAATGCCATGCTACTTATCATCGCAGGATTACCCGCAGCGCTTATCGGAATTTTCTTTACCAGCTCACTATTGATTGAAGTGATTTTCTCCCTCGATGGGCTCGGCTTATTGGGTTTCGAATCGGCGCTTAACCGTGATTACCCGGTGGTATTCGGAACCTTGTTTATTTTCACCCTGATCGGGCTTTTGTTAAAACTTATCGGCGACGTCACCTATACACTGGTTGATCCTCGTATCGACTTTGATAGCAGGGAGGGTTAATCCATGACGTTTACCCTAAGCCCTATCAATCAGCGCCGCTGGCAAATATTCACATCCAACAAACGTGGGTACTACTCGCTTTGGTTTTTCGCCTTCCTGTTCTTTGTTACCTTGTTTGCGGAATTTATTGCCAACGATAAACCTCTGATTGTTAGCTATAACAACGAATGGTTTTTCCCTGCAATAAAGGCCTATCCGGAAACGGATTTCGGTGGCGAATTTGAAACCGAGGCCGATTATCGTGATGATTATGTAAAGCAGCTGATCGAAGCCAAAGGCTGGATACTATGGCCGTTAATTCCCTACAGTTACGATACGATCATATACAACTTGCCCACTCCCGCTCCCTCTCCACCCACGGGCAACAATTGGCTCGGCAGTGACGACCAGGCCCGAGACGTATTGGCTCGAGTCATTTATGGCTTTAGAATTTCGGTACTTTTCGCCCTTGCCCTTACCCTTTCGAGCTCAGTGATTGGGGTTGCCGTAGGGGCAATTCAAGGCTATTACGGGGGCAAGATTGATCTTATAGGGCAGCGACTGATTGAGGTTTTTTCAGGTTTACCCGTGCTCTACCTGCTGATTATTTTATCCAGCTTTGTCAATCCCAGTTTCTGGTGGCTGCTGGGTATTATGCTGCTGTTCAGCTGGATGCAGTTGGTAGATCTGGTCAGAGCCGAATTCTTCCGGGCTCGAAATTTTGAATATGTACGCGCAGCTCGAGCACTAGGACTTGGCAATAGTGGCATTATATTTCGCCACATACTGCCAAACGCTATGGTCGCGACCCTAACCTTTATGCCCTTTATTTTAACCGCCGCCATCACCACGCTCACCTCGCTCGACTTCCTCGGCTTCGGTTTACCGGTCGGCTCGCCCTCATTAGGGGAACTGGTGGCCCAGGGGAAGAACAATCTGGAAGCCCCATGGCTAGGACTATCGGCGTTTATTACGTTATCACTGATGTTAACCCTGTTGGTTTTCATCGGAGAAGCCGCACGAGACGCATTCGACCCAAGGAAACAGATCGCATGACATCCCCGCTTCTTCAGGTTGAAAAACTGGCGGTCAATTTTCGTAGTGCCGATGACTCAATCGCGGCCGTAAAAGAGATCAGTTTTACTCTCGATAAGGGTAAAACCCTGGCGCTGGTGGGTGAAAGCGGCTCCGGAAAATCGGTAACAGCGCACTCCATATTGCAATTACTCCCCTACCCCACCGCCGAGCATCCTTGCGGCAGTATTAAGCTGGATGGCCAGGAACTCATTGGTGCCGATGAGGCGATCATGCAAAGAATTCGTGGGGATCGAATTAGCATCATCTTTCAGGAACCCATGACGTCACTTAACCCCCTGCATACGATTTCTCGTCAAATTGGCGAAGTAATTCAGCTGCATCGGGGCGGTGACCGCACATCGGTGAAGCAACGTACGCTTGAGTTACTCAATCTGGTGGGTATCCAGCAAGCTGACAAGCGACTCAACGCTTATCCTCATGAACTGTCGGGCGGACAACGACAGCGTGTCATGATTGCCATGGCCCTGGCGAATGAGCCAGACCTACTGATTGCCGACGAGCCTACGACTGCGCTGGATGTCACTGTGCAACAGCAAATTCTGGATCTGCTTCAGGAGCTGCAACGCAAAATGGGCATGGCGATTCTGCTCATCACCCATGACCTGCATATCGTACGGCGGATTGCCGACCATGTTTGCGTTATGCACCAAGGGGTCTGTATTGAGCAAGCGGACACCAATAGCGTTTTCGACGACCCTCAGCAGGAGTACACCAAAGAACTGATCGGCTCCATCCCAAGGGGCAAGGCTCCTGCCATTAACAACGAGCTGGAACCCTTACTCAACGCTCATAACATTCGCGTCTGGTTTCCAATCCGTAAAGGTGTCCTGCAACGCACCGTAGACCATATCAAGGCCGTCGATGGCATCTCTTTTGGTTTGGCCGCCGGGGAAACTTTGGGTATCGTCGGAGAAAGTGGCTCGGGTAAATCCACGTTAGGCTTTGCCATCTTGAAACTGGTCGAAAGCCAGGGTGAAATACTGTTTGATCAGCAAGCCATCCACCAACTCGACCAAAAAGGTTTCCGCCCGCTTCGTAAAAGCATGCAGATTGTTTTTCAGGACCCTTACGGAAGCCTGAACCCGCGCATGTCGATTGGCCAGGTGATCAGCGAAGGCTTGAGCGTTCATGGTTTGCCGGAACAGGAACAACAGCAACGAGTGACGGATGCCTTACTGGAAGTAGGCCTGGATCCTGACGCTGCCAATCGATACCCCCACGAATTCTCAGGCGGACAGCGACAACGGGTGGCGATTGCACGGGCATTAGTACTGCGCCCCCGATTAATAATTCTCGATGAACCCACATCCGCTCTTGATAGAACCGTGCAGATTCAGGTGCTGGAGTTATTGAGATCCCTGCAGTTGAAATATGGTATCGCCTACATTTTCATCAGTCACGATCTGGCCGTGGTTAAATCCATTAGCCACAGAGTGTTGGTTATGCAAGGCGGGAAAAGCATCGAGTATGGTGAAGCCGAGCAGATTTTTTCGCAACCGACCCAAGCCTATACACAGCAGCTTCTAAACGCTGCCCTGGGTTAAGCCAGGACAGCACTTACACAAATACAAACAACCCTATATCGAACTATACAGACCCTTTCTCTATACTCAGACGGTTCGTATATAAGATTCAGGTTCAGTGTTGACTGAACCCATTGATCACAACAAGCGTTTACAACAAAAGGAAAACGTCATGGGATTTCTCGCCGGAAAACGCGTCCTGATTGTCGGAGTCGCCAGTAAATTATCCATCGCCTCAGGTATTGCAGCGGCCATGCATCGCGAGGGTGCCGAACTCGCCTTCACTTACCAAAATGACAAACTGAAAGGCCGTGTTATCGGGTTTGCTGAGAACTGGGGATCTTCCGAAGATCTTTGCTTCCCTTGCGATGTCGCCAACGATGATGACATAGCCAATGTTTTCTCAGAGCTGGGTAAAAAGTGGGATGGCATCGACTGCATTGTTCATTCTGTAGGCTTTGCCCCTGGCGATCAGCTGTCTGGCGATTTTGTCGATGTTACTACTCGAGAGGGGTTCCGCATTGCCCACGACATCAGCGCTTACAGTTTTGTTGCCCTTGCCCGCGAAGGTCGTGAACTGATGAAAGGCCGTAACGGCTCCCTATTAACTCTCACCTACCTGGGTGCCGAACGCACCATGCCTAACTACAACGTGATGGGACTGGCCAAGGCCAGCCTGGAGTCCAGTGTCCGCTACATGGCTCGTAGCATGGGCCCCGAAGGCATTCGCGTTAATGCCATAAGCGCTGGCCCCATTCGGACTCTGGCCGCTTCCGGTATCGCCAGCTTCCGAAAAATGTTGTCGCATAACGCAGCTCAAACCCCAATGAAGCGTAACGTTACTATCGATGAGGTTGGCAATGTAGCCGCCTTCCTGTGCTCCGATCTCGCTAGCGGTGTCAGCGGAGAGATCACCTATGTCGATGGCGGCTTTAACACTACAGCCATGGGCTCTCTGGAAGAGCCTGAGGCGGAATAACCCGCCTCCACCAGTGCTTTCCAGCAACCCATAAAAAAGGCCGCATTAGCGGCCTTTTTTATGCTCAATATATGCGCTTAACAGCGCACAGATTGATTAGAAGGTTTCAATGTCGGCAGAGTTCAACAACGACTGCCGATACTCCTCGAAAATAGCTTGGCCTTTCTGCTGAGAGAGCATGCGAGACAGGAACTGGTTACGAGTAGTTTCCAGCTCAGCATCGGCAACTTCCGGTGTATTCACCGCAGTAACGGCAAGCAGCACTTTGTCACCATTTGGCAGGCCGCTGATAAGCAGACTGGGAACCCCTTCGGATGGATGAGGCGCCTTAAAGGTATCAAGCAATATTTGCTGTGCCAGATTGCCTGGCTGTTGGCGACTGACAGCTGGCTGATCAACCCATTCCTGCTCAACGATCGAATCGAGACCCGAAGAAAGCGCTTTCTCTTTGAGCGCTAGCGCCTGATCTTGTAGCATCTCTTCTGCCTTAACCGCCACCAAAGTCGTACGAATCTGGCTCTCTACATCCACAAGCGCACGGGGCTCAGGTTTAATATGCTGAGCCAGCCTAAGCACGGCGACGCGGTCACCATCGAGCTCAATCAGTTGGCTATTAGCCCCCTCACTCAATACATCTTCCGCAAAAGCAGCAGCAATAAAGGCAGGGTTAGAACTTAGTCCTTCTTGACTGCCATTGCGGCCAAACAGATCCGTAGATTGAGAGGTAAGCCCCAGCTCTTCGGCCGGTTGTTGCAGGTCAGCAGATTCAAAACTGATATCGGCAAGCAACTGAGATTGTTCAACAAAAATAGGCTCAACACGATCCAGTTTAATTTCACGAACAAGCTGCTCACGCACCTCGTCAAGTGCAGGCACCTCAACACTTTCAGCGGTCAGTAGCTTGATCAACTGATAACCAAATTCGGTTTTAACCGGTGCCGACACCTCACCAGGCTCAAGTGATGACAGGGTGTCATCAAAAGTTTCACCTAGAAAACCGTCTTCTACCACACCAAGGTCACCACCTTGCTGAGCAGAGAATGCATCGGCAGAATATTCCTTAGCCAGTGCGGCAAAGTCTTCACCAGCGTCGATACGCTGCTTCAGCTCATTCGCTAACTGGCTAACAGTCTCATCCGGATTTTCCTCATTAACTTCCAACAAGATATGGGCGGCACGGCGCTGCTCATTTCCTGCGCCAGTCAGTTGCTCAGAATAGGCCTGATAAGCATTTGCGACATCATCTTCAGAGACTTCGACAGACGACATCAAATCATTTTTATTCAACAACAGATAATCAACACGAACCTGTTCCTCAGCCATAAACTCGCCGGGATTGGAATCGTAATAATCCTGAACTTCCTGAGCTTCAACACTTACCTTTGCACGCTCTGTTTCGGCGGATAATGTGATGTAGCGAATATCACGCTGCTGACGCTCGAGTGCTGAGATAGCCTCCATTTCCGCGGGTGTTACAAAATTGCTAGCGGCAAATCCGGAGCTCAGTTGGCTGATCAACATTTCGCCTTGAATCATCTGCCGGAACTGGATAGGCGACAAACTGATACTGCGCAAAGCCAACTGAAACTGGTCTGGATTAAACTTGCCATCAACCTGAAAACTCTCAGTATTGACGATCATTTGGTCAATGGCTTCATCTGGAAAATAGAGCCCTAGGTCGGCTGCTTGCTGAAGCAACAAAGTCTGATCGATTAATCCCTGCAGGCTGGACTGCTGAATACGCTGCTCATCGAGCAATGCGGGGTTAAAGTTTTCACCCATCTCGCGAGAAAGCTGCTGTCGGCGCATCTGCATTGCCTGATAGAGGGCTTGCTGAGTAATGTCCTCACCATTGACACTGGCAGCCGTGTTGCCACTTCCCCCTCCACTGATACTTTCCAGACCAAAAATTGCAAACGTGAGGATAATAAATCCAACGATGATTTTGGCAACAACACCCTGTGCATTTTCTCGGATATTCTGCAGCATAGATAAGCCTCTGCAAGCCGGTGTTTAATACCCCGGCTAAACCTTAAATAATAAAAAGGCGCACCTCATTGGATGCGCCTTTTAGACAACTTTGGCGGAGCGGACGGGACTCGAACCCGCGACCCCCGGCGTGACAGGCCGGTATTCTAACCAACTGAACTACCGCTCCTGAAGCATGCCTGCAAAGAGCAGCAAGAATCACTGCTCTTCTGCGTGACGCGTTTTAGTTAACGGCGTCCTTCAGAGCCTTACCCGCTTTAAAGCTAGGAATCTTGGCTGCAGCAATTTGGATTGGTTGGCCAGTTTGTGGGTTACGACCAGTGCGAGCAGCACGCTCTTTCACTGAGAAAGTACCAAAGCCAACCAGGACAACCTGATCACCCTCTTTGAGCGCATTAGTAACAGAATCTACCATGGCGTCCAGTGCACGACCGGCAGCAGCCTTAGGAAGGTCGGCAGATGCTGCGATCGCATCGATCAGCTCGGATTTGTTCACTATCTATCCCCTTATACTCGTAAAAAGAAACACTTCAACCCTCGGCCAACAAATGGTCAACTCAAAAGGAGATCGAAGTCTTGTACATTTTTTAGGCAGAAAACCCCGCTACCACGGCGATTCCACTCAATCTTGTGCCATGGCCTGACAATGCCACAGCGAACCGGTTTTATACCAACTCGCTTCGATCACTGTCAAGGAGATCACACGCTAATGCGTGTTTATTCTCTCGCTATTGTCCTCGCGAGACTCCTCAGTGGTCAAGCCTTCATCCTTATCTAAAGGCTCCGGCATATACTGAAGTGCGACCTGCAGCACATCGTCAATCCATTTAACCGGAATTATTTCGAGATCCTCTTTGATGTTATCCGGAATCTCCTTCAGATCCCGCATATTTTCATCCGGAATTAGCACCACAGTGATGCCTCCACGATGAGCCGCTAGCAGCTTCTCTTTCAGCCCGCCGATCGGTAGCACTTGCCCCCGCAGGGTGATTTCTCCGGTCATGGCCACGTTGGCCTTAACCGGAATACCAGTCAGCACCGAGACCAGAGCCGTACACATACCAATACCCGCACTTGGGCCATCTTTAGGCGTAGCACCCTCGGGAACATGTATATGGATATCATTCTTTTCATGGAAATTGGATGGAATACCGAGCACTTGCGATCGGCTACGAACCACCGTCAGGGCGGCCTGAATAGATTCCTGCATGACATCGCCCAGCGAGCCGGTTTTACTATGACGCCCCTTACCAGGCACCGATACCGCCTCAATCGTGAGCAGTTCACCACCGACCTGCGTCCATGCCAGACCGGTCACCTGACCAATCTGATCCTCGTCTTCGGCCAGGCCATATTTGAACTTGCGTACACCACTGTAGGTTTCCAGCAGTTCAGGAGAAACCACCACAGGCCCAGCCTCTTTGTCTGTGGCATGCTCCTTGACAACTTTGCGGCACAGTTTGGCAATTTCTCGCTCAAGCCCTCGCACACCCGCCTCTCGGGTATAGTAGCGGATCAAATCCCGCAGGGTATCGTCTTCCAATTTGAGCTCGTCAGCACGCAGGCCATTGTTCTTAACCTGCTTGGGAACCAGATACCGCTTGGCGATATTGACCTTCTCATCCTCGGTATACCCCGGAATGCGTATGACTTCCATACGGTCTAGCAAGGGACCGGGAATATTCATCGAATTAGAAGTACAGACAAACATCACATCAGAAAGATCATAATCCACTTCCAGATAGTGATCGTTAAAGGTGTTGTTCTGTTCGGGATCCAGTACCTCCAGCAATGCCGAAGAGGGATCACCACGCATGTCCGAGCCAAGCTTGTCGATTTCATCCAGCAGGAAGAGCGGGTTTTTCACCCCCACCTTGGACATCTTCTGCACTAGCTTGCCTGGCATAGAGCCAATATAGGTCCGTCTGTGGCCGCGAATTTCAGCTTCATCGCGCACGCCACCCAAGGCCATTCGAACAAATTTGCGGTTGGTTGCTCGAGCAATGGACTCACCCAGAGAGGTCTTACCTACACCAGGAGGCCCCACCAGACAGAGCACAGGGCCCTTGAGTTTACGAACCCGCTGCTGCACAGCCAAATATTCAAGAATCCGCTCTTTGACCTCTTCCAAACCATAATGGTCTTCATCCAGGATCTCTTCCGCTTTACCGATATCATTACGAATCTTGCTGCGTTTCTTCCAGGGTAGGCCAACCATCCAGTCGATATAACCACGCACCACGGTGGCTTCGGCTGACATGGGCGACATCATTTTAAGCTTACCCAATTCGGCCAGAGTCTTTTCCTGGGCCTCTTTAGGCATACCGGAGTCATCAATCTTATTTTGCAAATCCTCAATCTCATTGGGGACATCTTCCATGTCACCCAACTCTTTTTGGATCGCTTTCATCTGCTCGTTGAGGTAATACTCGCGCTGGCTCTTTTCCATCTGTTTTTTAACGCGCCCACGAATCCGCTTCTCAACCTGCATCAGGTCAATTTCGGACTCCATAATCCCCATCAGATGCTCGATGCGTTCCTGAACCCCGGCAATTTCGAGAATGGCCTGTTTTTCATCGATCTTAAGCGTCATATGAGCCGCCATAGTATCGGCCAGCCGGCTCGGCTCAGCGATACTGCCCATCGACGTCAGCACGTCAGACGGCACCTTTTTGCTGAGCTGTACATACTGCTCAAACTGATTCATTGCCGAACGCAGCAGCACTTCCGCCTCACGCTCATTAGGCTGCTCTTCGACAAAATCTTCTACTTCTACGCGTAAGACATCATCCTGTTCATGCAACCCCTTTAGCAGAACTCGCTCGCCACCCTCTACCAGCACCTTAACGGTGCCATCAGGCAGCTTCAGTAATTGCAAGACGTTTGCCAGGGTTCCCACATCAAAGAGGTCTTCACGCTCTGGATCATCCTCTGCGGCATGCTTTTGGGCGACCAACACAATTTGCTTGTCAGAATCCATCGCCGCTTCAAGGGACTGAATGGACTTCTCACGACCCACAAACAGCGGGATCACCATGTGAGGGTATACAACAACATCCCGCAACGGCAGCAGGGGAATCGATGCTCCAGAGGGCTGATCTCCAGAGATGCGATCATTCTCCATGAATAACTCCTAGTAACAGCCACTGTGAAGCAGCCGGGAAAACAGAAACAAGGCTAATGCCCCTAAGATGGGGTCGATGATGGCAAAATACAAGCGTCGACAACGATTATGTTTATCAGCAACAAAAAAGACCCCTATGGGGCCTTTTTTGTTGCTTCACACTACTGAGCTACTCTTCAGGGAGTGCGCGAGGAGGCTGTTCACTGTTTTCATAGATCAGTAGAGGCTCTGAATCACCACGAATAACCGATCCGTCGATAACCACCTTACTGATACCTTCCTGAGAAGGTATCTCGTACATGGTATCCAGCAGTACAGATTCAAGAATTGAACGCAAGCCGCGAGCACCGGTTTTACGTTCCATCGCCTTATTGGCAACGGCCTTCAGCGCATCATCACGGAAGTCGACTTCGACATCTTCCATTTCAAACAATTTGGAATACTGCTTGGTCAATGCATTCTTAGGCTCGGTCAGGATCTGAATAAGGGCTTCCTCATCCAATTCCTCAAGCGTGGCAATCACCGGCAAACGGCCCACAAACTCAGGAATCAAACCAAACCGCACCAAATCTTCCGGCTCGACATCCTTCAGGGTCTCGCCCACATTCTTGCTGGAGTCCTTGCTCTTGACCTCAGCGGAGAAACCAATACCGCCTTTTTCAGAACGGTCACGAATCACCTTCTCCAGCCCGGCAAAAGCGCCACCACAGATAAACAGGATATTGGAGGTATCGACCTGCAGGAACTCCTGCTGCGGATGCTTACGACCACCCTGTGGGGGCACAGAGGCTACCGTGCCTTCAATCAGCTTCAACAGTGCCTGCTGAACACCCTCACCCGATACATCACGAGTGATCGAAGGGTTATCTGACTTACGGGAAATCTTATCAATCTCATCGATATAGACAATGCCCCGCTGGGCTTTATCGACATCGTAATCACACTTTTGCAGCAGCTTTTGGATGATGTTTTCGACATCCTCACCCACATAACCCGCTTCGGTCAGCGTGGTTGCATCGGCAATCGTAAAAGGCACATTCAAGAGGCGAGCCAGGGTTTCTGCCAACAGGGTTTTACCACTGCCGGTTGGCCCGACAAGCAGGATGTTGCTCTTACCCAGCTCAACATCGCCCTTCTTGTCGTCTTTCTGAAGGCGCTTGTAGTGGTTGTATACCGCAACCGACAAAACCTTTTTAGCTCGTTGCTGGCCAATGACGTAGTCATCCAGAATGGTATTAATCTCCCTGGGAGAAGGCAGTGTCTCACTACTGCTCTCGGCAGGAGCATCCTGAACCTCTTCGCGAATAATATCGTTGCAGAGATCTACGCACTCATCACAGATAAACACTGAGGGGCCGGCAATCAGCTTACGGACCTCGTGCTGGCTTTTACCACAGAAGGAGCAATACAGCAGTTTACCGCCGTCATCACCCTTCCCATTGCTTTGGTCGGTCATTCGAATCCTACCTTACCGGACAAATCCACTACTTAAACCCTAGATTACAAGATGCAGCTATTTGCCGTAATTTTCAAGGGTATCTACAAAGATACGGGGCGCATAACCCCGCATACTATATCTTAGGTTATTCTTGCGTACCGCGCTTGTTCATTACCGCATCAATCAAGCCGTACTCAACCGCTTCCTCACCACTCATAAAGTTGTCACGATCGGTGTCACGGGCAATCACATCCAAAGGCTGCCCGGTATGATCTGCCAGCACCTTATTGAGTTTATCCTTAATTGAGAGAATCTCCCGGGCATGGATCTCAATATCCGATGCCTGCCCCTGGAATCCACCCAACGGCTGATGAATCATCACTCGAGAATGAGGCAAGCAGTAACGTTTACCCGCAGCCCCACCAGCCAGTAACAAGGCCCCCATGCTGGCGGCCTGGCCAATGCACATGGTACTAATATCCGGCTTGATGAATTGCATGGTGTCATAGATCGACATACCCGCGGTCACAGATCCCCCGGGAGAGTTGATATAAAGATGAATGTCCTTGTCTGGATTTTCAGACTCAAGAAATAGAAGCTGGGCAACCAGCAAATTTGCCATATGGTCCTCAACCGGACCCACCAGAAAAATAACCCTCTCCTTAAGCAGACGAGAGTAGATGTCGTAAGAGCGCTCCCCCCTTGCTGTCTGCTCAACCACCATGGGGACAAGCCCGCTGTTGGTGATGATATCGCCGCTATTACCCTGATCGATAAGCTTGGACATATTCTTCTAAACTCCTGGTGTCTACAGCCGAGATAAAAAAGCCGGCATCTATGCCGGCCTTTTACTAAGTATCGCTTGATTACTTATCGGATTCAGCGTCCTCTTCGGTCGCTGGCGCTTCAGGCGCGATCGCTTCCTTATAGGTGCACTGCTTCTCCGATATTTTAGCGTCAGCAAGAACAGTATCTACAACTTGCTCTTCCAACACAACAGAGCGAACTTCCTGCAACTGCTTCTCGTTGCTCATGTACCAGTCAATCACTTGCTGGGGCTCTTGATACGCTGCAGCCATCTCTTCGATCATGGCACGAACGCTAGCATCGTCAGCTTTTAGCTCTTTGACCTTGACGATTTCTGCAACCACAAGACCCAGGCTAACTCGCTTCTGCGCCTGCTCTTCAAACATTTCCGCCGGTAGCATAGACAGGTCAATATTTTGACCACCACCAAACTGCTGTACAGCTTGCTGGCGCAACACATCAATTTCGTTAGTGATCAGGGCCTTGGGCAATTCGATATCGTGCACATTGCGCAGTCCATCCATTACCTGGTTTTTAACGCTATTCTTGATGGCCTGATCCAGTTCGCGCTGCATGTTTTTGGTAACTTCGGCGCGGAATGCCTCGATACCACCTTCAGCAACACCAAACTTGGCAAAGAACTCGTCATCCAGCTCTGGAACTTCGGGCGCGAGCACCTTACTTACGGTGCAAGCAAACTTCGCCGCCTTACCAGCCAGGGCTTCCGCCTGATAATCTTCCGGGAAAGTCACGTCAATCGTACGCTCTTCGGCGGCTTTAACTCCAACCAAACCGTCTTCAAAGCCCGGGATCATACGACCTGAACCCAGAACCAGGTCCATATCATCACCCGCACCACCTTCGAATGCTTCACCGTCGATAGTACCCACAAAGCTCAGCGTCAGCTGATCACCGTCCTCGGCTCCGCGCTCTACCTCTTCAGTAAATGCCTTATTCTGATCGCGCAGAGTGTTCAGCATATCTTCGATATCGGCGTCTGCAATCTCTGCTACTGGCTTCTTAACTTCGATCGCACCAAAATCGCCCAACGCAATCTCAGGATAGACTTCAAAAGTAGCGGTATATTCAAAATCTTCGCCATCTTTGACTTCCTTAGGCTCTACCGCTGGCATCCCGGCTGGATTCAAGGATTCTTTCTGTACCGCCTCAAAGAAGGTGGACTGAATCACTTCACCCACAACTTCCTGGCGTGCAGATGGGCCAAAGCGACGCTTGATGACGCTCATAGGCACTTTACCTGGACGGAAACCGTCGATCTTCGCCTTGCGCGCAGTTTCCTGCAAGCGCTTGTTTACTTCGCTATCGATACGCTCTGCAGGGACGGTAATTGTCAGCCGACGCTCCAGACCAGAAGTCGCTTCTACTGAGACTTGCATGATGTTTCCTCGCTAAACCTAACTTTTATACAGGCTTATTCAATATCCAGGGTCAACAACCAACGTTATCGCCCAACGTTTGTACGCGCTCAACGCAAAAATGGGGATAAGTTGCCTTATCCCCATTTTAAAAATATGGTGCGGAAGGAGAGACTCGAACTCTCACGCCTCTCGGCACCAGAACCTAAATCTGGCGTGTATACCAATTTCACCACTTCCGCATCGCTACGAGAATTGAGCAGAACACTGCTACGACTCGCTTTCTTCTAACCAATCCAACCCTCAAAATAGGCATCGTATTGAGAGAGGGAATGGGGTGGACGAAGGGGATCGAACCCTCGACAACAGGAGTCACAATCCTGTGCTCTACCAACTGAGCTACGCCCACCACAATATCGTTAAAGCTCTACCCACCGGAAAATGGCGCGCCCGGCAGGATTCGAACCTGCGACCCACGGCTTAGAAGGCCGTTGCTCTATCCAACTGAGCTACGGGCGCTCAATGTCGGCACAGGTTATGCCTCAAGCCTGCATACACAGGTGTGCGGCACCGCTCAACGAGTGGTGCGCATAATACTCACAGGACCCTACCTCGTCAACGCTTCACATGGCTTTTTTTGCCCTGCATGACGGATCAAAGCCCCTGACCCATTTCTGCTCAGCGCTCTTTGCCTACCATCATTTCCATGCGAAAATCCCCGCACCTTAAATACCAGCCCCAAAGCGAGACAATGAGCGCACAATTAATAGACGGAAAAAAGATCGCCGCCAACCTGATTGATGAAGTGGCCGCAGGCGTCCAAGAAAGAACCCGCAAAGGGCTTCGCCCCCCCGGCCTGGCGGTCATTCTGGTCGGAGAAGACCCGGCTTCCTCTGTTTATGTCGCCAATAAAAGGCGCGCCTGCGATCGTGCCGGATTTATCTCAAAATCCTACGATTGGCCGGCAGATACTAGCGAAGAAAATTTGTTGGAACTGATTGACGAACTCAATGACGACCCCGAAGTCGACGGCATTCTGGTACAGCTCCCCCTTCCCGCGCAGATTCAATCAGAGAAAGTATTAGAAAGAATTCGCCCCGACAAGGATGTGGATGGCTTCCACCCCTACAATGTGGGCCGTCTGTGCCAACGTCTTCCCCTGCTCCGCCCATGCACTCCCAAAGGAGTCATGACCCTGCTTCAATCCACTGGCATCCAGATTCGCGGCATGAATGCCACTATCGTCGGCGCTTCTAACATCGTTGGCCGTCCTATGACAATGGAGCTGTTAATCGCCGGCTGCACCACTACTACCACCCATCGTTTCACCAAAGATCTGGAGGCTGAGGTACGCAAAGCCGATATCCTGGTGGTCGGCGTTGGCAAGCCAGGACTGGTCAAAGGAGAGTGGATCAAACCGGGCGCGATCGTAATCGATATCGGCATCAACCGACTGGAGTGCGGAAAACTGGTCGGGGATATTGAGTTTGATAGCGCTGCCGAACGAGCCGGCTGGATCACACCGGTTCCGGGCGGCGTTGGACCGATGACCGTTGCCACCCTGATCGAGAACACCCTCTATGCAGCTAACGAACTGCACGACTAACCCCTACTTCGACTATCTCAGCATGCAACCAAGATAAAAAGGGGCCTGATTGCCCCTTTTTTTAACATTCAAGGCATAAACCCTGCTAGTCAATGCGCCAACTGGTACCTTCTCTCGAATCCTCCAGCACTACGCCACTATCCAACAGTTCTTGTCGAATGCGATCGGCTTCAGCAAAATCCCTGGCTTTCTTGGCGGCGGCTCGCGCCTCGATCATCGCCTCTATGTGCTGCTCATCAACATCCGAACCCGATTGCAGAATATCATCAGCAGAGACCTGCAAGATCCCCATTATCGCCCCTAGCGCTTTCAACTCTGCAGCTATTTTTAGCGCTGCTTCACCTTCCGCACTGTTCAATTCACGAACCAGATCATACATCGACGCCAAAGCCACTCGAGTATTAAAGTCATCGTTCATCGCATCCACAAAACGCTTATAAGTGGTGCTTTGGCCTAAGGATGAAACCGATGCTGGAGCCACTTGCCCGTAGGGTCGAAGCGCCTTATAGAATCGCTCTAATCCGCTACGAGCCTCGATCAAATTGGCCTCGGAATAATTGATAGGGCTGCGATAATGACTGCTGATTAACAGATACCGGACCACCTCAGGGTGGTACTTTTTCAACACATCACGGATCGTGAAAAAGTTACCCAGCGACTTGGACATCTTTTCACCATCAACCCTTACCGCGCCGGCATGCATCCAATAGTTGACGAATCGACAACCATTGGCCGCCTCGCTCTGAGCAATTTCATTCTCATGATGAGGAAACGGCAAATCGGGTCCACCGCCATGAATATCAAAAGTATCCCCAAGACAGTGCTTGGTCATGGCCGAGCACTCGATATGCCAGCCCGGGCGACCTGCCCCCCAAGGAGAGTCCCAATGAGCCTCTTCCGGCTTGGCCGACTTCCAGAGCGCAAAGTCACGAGGATCCTCCTTGCTTTCCCCTACCTCAATACGTGCCCCGGACAATAACTCTTCGGGGTTTTTATTCGACAACTGACCGTAGGTCTCAAACTTGGCTACCCGATAATAGACATCACCATTATCAGCCGCATACGCATACCCCTTGTCGATCAGGGTTTGAACCATTTTGATAATATCTTCGATGTGGGCTGTTGCCCGTGGTTCCTGATCCGGTCGCAAAACACCAAGCGTACGCTCGTCTTCGTGCATGCAATCAATAAACCGGCCCGTAAGCTCGGTATAGTGCTCGCCATTTTCGGTTGCCCGGCGAATGATCTTGTCATCTATATCGGTGATATTGCGCACATATTCGACCTGCCAACCCTGAGATCTTAGATAACGAGTAATCACATCAAATGCGACCAGAACCCGAGCATGGCCGATATGGCAGTAGTCGTAGACCGTCATACCGCACACATACATTCGAATAACCCCGGGTTGCTGGGGTTTAAACAACTCTTTGCTTCGACTCAGAGTGTTGTAGAGAGTAAGACTATGTTGACTGCTACTCTGATCCTGATCCATCAAGCGCTCCCCTTGCGTACCCAGGTGTCTTTCAAACCGATTGTCTTGTTAATCACCAGTGTTTCCCCGGAAGAGTCATAACGATCAATACAGAAATAACCTTCGCGCTCAAACTGAAAACGAGTTTCCGGCGCCGCCTCGGCAACGGAAGGCTCTACCCAACAAGCATCAAGTACTTGTAAGGAGTCCGGGTTGAGATGCTCGATAAAATCCTGCTCACCGCGATCAGGAGCTTCATGTGCAAACAAACGATCGTACAGACGTACCTTAGCCTGCTTGCCACGGGACACAGAAACCCAATGGATCACGCCGCGTGGACGGATGCCTTCGGGAGGATTTTCACCCACGGTATCCGGTACCAGAGAAGCCTTCACCTCGACAATTTCACCCGTATCATCGCGTATAACCTCATCGGCTCGTATCACATAGGCACTGCGCAACCGAACGTATTCACCCAACACTAGCCGCTTAAACTTTTTACGAGAAAGCGATGTATCCTCAGTAAAATCGGAGCGATCGATGTACAGCTCTCGAGTGAAGGGCAACTCCCTGCTACCAAGCTCTTCGCGATTGGGATGAACCGGGGCCTTCATCACCTCCACTTCGTCAGCTTCAAAATTGGTAATAACAATCTTGAGCGGGTTCAACACGCACATGGCACGAGCCGCATTTTCATTCAAATCTTCGCGCAGCGCGAATTCAAGCATACCCACATCCACAATACCGTCAGAGCGATTGGTACCAATCATGTCGCAAAACTTGCGCAAAGCCGCTGGCGTATAACCCCGCCGACGCATACCCGAAATGGTCGGCATACGCGGGTCATCCCAACCATCAACAACCGCATCATCAACCAGACGCTTAAGTTTTCGTTTGCTGGTGACGGTGTAATTGAGATTAAGGCGTGCAAACTCATACTGCTTGGGTGTCGCAGGGACCGGCAGATTCTCATGAAACCACTCATACAACGGCCTGTGATCCTGAAATTCCAGGGTACATATCGAATGAGTCACACGTTCTATGGCATCTTCCTGACCATGGGCAAAATCATAGCTTGGATAGATACACCACTTATCGCCGGTCTGATGATGAGATTCTTTGCGAATGCGATACAAAATCGGGTCACGCAGATTCATATTGGGTGAAGCCATATCGATGTTGGCTCTCAACACACAAGCACCCTCATCAAACTCCCCCGCTCTCATTTTTTCAAACAGGGAAAGGTTTTCTTCTACGCTACGCCCCCGATAAGGGCTTTCGCGGCCAGGCTTGGTCGCCCAACCACGATACTCGCTTGCTTGCTCAGCGGAGAGATCACAAACATAGGCTTTACCCTCACGAATCAGGTGCAAGGCCCACTCATAAAACTGATCAAAATAGGAGGAGGCAAAACGAGGCTCCCCGGACCACTCGAACCCTAGCCAACGAACATCTTCCTGAATCGCATCGATGTATTCCTGCTCCTCCTTCTCCGGGTTGGTGTCATCGAAACGCAAGTTGCACTGACCACCGAACTGCTGCGCAAGGCCAAAATTGACACAAATCGATTTGGCATGGCCAATATGAAGGTAGCCATTCGGCTCTGGAGGAAACCGGGTCTGCACCCGCCCGTCATTGAGACCGGCGGCAAGGTCATCACGAATAATCTGTTGCAAAAAGTTCGACGCAGAGGTCTGTTCGCTGTTGCTCATTTCAGCCCTTAATATTGGCAGATAGGGAGTCCGCCTCACCCCTGGGTAAGGCATTGCAATAGTTACCTGGCGAAAACTCGACTCTGGGGAGACAGCTAAAACAGTTTCCGTTCGGGAAGCCGCTTTCTCAGCACAGGTAAAAAACGTATTATACCTACCAAACGAGCCGTAGCGTAAGCACCTACGCCCTGCTTGACCAAATTAGCATCGCGCCCCGAAAGGTCGCTCTAACATAAGGAACCGGCAATGATTGTTTTGCACACCAACCATGGCGATATCAAAATTGAACTGAATCACGAAAAAGCCCCGAAAACAGCGGCCAACTTCGAAAGCTATGTCCGCTCGGGACACTACAATGGCACAATCTTTCATCGCGTTATCGGTAACTTTATGGTTCAAGGGGGGGGATTTGAACCTGGCATGAAAGAAAAAGCGACCAATGCCCCCATCGAAAACGAAGCGGATAATGGATTAAGCAATGAGATCGGCAGCATTGCCATGGCCCGCACAAATGACCCGCACTCTGCCAGCGCTCAGTTTTTCATCAACGTCAGCGATAACGGCTTCCTTAACCACACCGCCAAAACGGAACAAGGCTGGGGCTATGCGGTTTTCGGCAAAGTCGTTGACGGTATGGATGTAGTCGAAGCCATTAAAGCGGTACGCACCGGCAATGCGGGCTTTCACCAGGATGTCCCCGTTGAGGATGTCGTGATCGAAAGCGCTGAGGTGATTGAGGAATAGTCATTGACTACGCTGTTCATTTCAGACCTGCACTTGCAGGAAGAGCGCCCGGCCATTGGTCGGGCTTTTTTACAGCTGCTGGAGAATTGCGGCGAGGACATCGAAGCCCTCTACATTCTTGGCGACTTCTTTGAATACTGGGTCGGCGACGACGGCATTACCCCTTTCCAGGGGCGCATTGCAGATGCCCTGAAGCAGTTCAGCAAGAATGTTGCCCCGGTGTATTTTATGCATGGCAACAGAGACCTGCTGATCGGCAAGGAGTTCGCCAAAAAGGCAGGTTGCACGATTCTGCCCGACCCTACGGTAGTCGACCTGTACGGCGAGCCGACTCTGCTTATGCATGGCGACAGTCTCTGCACCCTGGACATTGCGTACCAACGCTTTCGAAGGGTCACCCGCAACCCGATAATGCGCTGGCTGATTTTGCATTTGCCGCTAAGCTACCGCACCTCATCCATTCAGAAACTGCGCACCAACAGCCAGCAACAGGGCCCGACAAAGTCCCGTGAAATTATGGATGTAACCCCTGCTGAGGTTGAGCGAATTATGGCCAAGAATCGTTGCAAACGGTTAATCCACGGTCACACCCATCGACCAGCCCGTCACCCTATGAACATTCAGGGAGAAGCGGCAGAGCGGATTGTACTGGGGGACTGGGAACAGCAAGGCTGGCTAATTAGGGCCACCCCGGACTCTCTAGAACTGGAAAGCTTCGAGATAGAAGAAACTCAACCAGATGCCAGCGAGAAGGCTGCAAGCTAGCGCATAAAATGCTCAGCTAACAACAAACTGCCCACTGGCATCCAAATCCTCAGCCTGGGTGCTGATGGGCACACCGCTGTGAAAGCGAAAGTCAGGATCTTCCTCCTCAATTGCCGCCCTCTCAAGCTCACGAAAAAACACGATTCGGTCCTCGACAGGCTCACTTGAGCTGTTACGAGCAAGCTCCAGGTAACCGCGATAATGGCGACCTTCTGAACGCAATAGCGAAAGATAAAAGGCGCTTAACTCCTCATCCAGCAGAGGCGCTAACGCAGCAAAGCGCTCACAGGACCGCGCCTCAATAAAGGCACCGATTATTAACTGATCAACAAGTCGTGCAGGCTCCCAAGTCCTGACGTGCTGATGCAGCCTGGAAGCATAACCTGAGGCTGACAGATGACGGTACTCAACACCTCTTGCTTGCATAATGGCTAGCACTTGCTCGAAGTGCCGGAGTTCTTCACGGGCCAGTCGCGACATTTTATTCAGCAGGTCAGTATGCTCCACATAGCGAAACATCATTCGCAGCGCCGTTGATGCTGCCTTTTTCTCGCAATTGGCATGGTCGATTAACAATATTTCTGGCTCACACAGGGCTCTCTGCAACCAGGCCTGAGGAGTCTCACAAGCCAAAAAAGCATTAATTTCCTTCAAAACATCCGCATCACTCGACGCCATTATTCTCACCACCCTTACAACGATTTAGATCCTGAAACGATAGGATATCAGTGTTTTTAACCATTTAGAGCGATTGAGCATGACATGGCTCAGCAATTATAACTATGCACGGGCAAAACGCTTGATATGATTCAAACAAGTGTTATAAATGTCCCTACGGACACCATAACTAGAGCCCTGCACCCCATCGAGATCGAGTCGAACGAGGTGGCAAAGTCGCAACAAAGGGACAGGTTCTCTCGCAAACAAAGGGCATAGATGCCCACTAGGGGATGAAGCTAAATGCATAGTATAAATAACATTCTGGTAGTCGTTGATACCAGGAAAGCTGAGCACACAGCACTCAAGCGCGGCAAACTGATCGCCAAGGTGACAGGCGCAACTCTGCACCTTCTTGCATGCAACAAAAATTCCGATACCTCCTCACAAGCCGCGATGAACACCCTGGTTGAAAATGTTCACTCAAGCGGCATTAAGGCCGAGGGCCATGAAGAGTGGCACGAAAGCCTGACCACCACCATCATTCAGGTACAGCAAGCCGAAGGTTGCGCTCTGGTCATTAAAGATGCCCGAGAAGAAAATGAACTAAAGCGTGCCGTTTTTGCCCCTGCGGACTGGAAGCTATTACGCCGCTGCCCCTGCCCAGTGTTATTGGTCAAAAATGATCGCCCCTGGAAAGATGGCAATATTCTTGCCTCGATCGATGCCGACACCACCGATCAGGATCACCAGATCCTTAACGAAGTAATTATGACCCATGCCCACGATATCGCAGGCCTGGCAGACGCCGAATGCCATATTGGAGCGGCACACCCCGCCCCCATGCTTTCCTCCCCGGACCCGGTGTACCAGAACATTGAGAGCCTGGAAAAGTTGTATCGCGACGCTTGCACGCCTTACGCCAGCCAGCACAAAGTAGCCGACGAGTGCGTTCATATTGGAGAAGGTCCAGCCCAGAGCTACATTCCACAGCTTGCAGAGCAAATCGATGCCTCACTGGTTGTAATGGGCACCGTGGCACGTACCGGAATTAGCGGGGCCATTATCGGCAACACTGCCGAGCTGATACTCGACAGCATCAGCTGCGACGTACTGACGTTAAAGCCAGTTGACATTATGGAACACCTCGAGACCGTAGTCACTCAAGGCTAGACCCCACAACTTGAAAGCTAGCGTCCAGGCCCCTCAACCGAGGGGCCTTCATTCATTCCATGAATGCTCGATATACCCTTCTAATCCAACGTCTTACTTAACTTCCAAGCACGCCTCCGTTATAATTTCGCCGCCAATTTGAGGGGTTACCAGCCCGTGACGCATACCTGTTGGAGGCTGAATCACACCAGATTCCAGCTTGGGCGACAGAATAACTGATGAGGGTATTTCAAAGTGCTAGAAGCTTATCGTAAACACGTAGAAGAGCGCGCCAAAGAGGGTGTTCCACCCAAACCTCTGGACGCAGAACAGGTTGCTGCTTTGGTCGAGCTGCTGAAAAGCCCACCCGCTGGTGAAGAAGAGATCATCCTCGACCTGATCACCAACCGAGTGCCTCCCGGAGTTGATGAAGCCGCCTACGTAAAAGCAGGCTTTCTATCCGCCGTCGCCAAGGGCGAAGCTAGCTCCCCCCTTATTAATCAAGAACTAGCAGTAACACTACTGGGTGGCATGCTCGGTGGATACAACATTGAAACCCTGATTGCTCTGCTTGACGATGCAGCTCTTGCTGAGATCGCTGCCGAGCAACTTAAAAAGACCCTGCTCGTCTTTGATGCCTTCCACGACGTGGAAGAGAAGTCCAAAGCAGGCAACGCAAACGCCAAGGCTGTGCTTGAATCCTGGGCTGCCGCTGAATGGTTCACCACCCGTGACAAAGTTGCCGAAAGCATCAAGGTTGCTGTATTCAAGGTGACCGGCGAAACCAACACCGACGACCTTTCCCCAGCGCCAGATGCCTGGTCGCGCCCCGACATTCCGCTCCACGCTAACGCCATGTACAAAATGGAACGTGATGGTTTAACCCCTGAAGAACACGGCGTCAAAGGCCCTATCGCCCAGATCAACGAAGTTAAAGCCAAAGGCTTGCCCGTTGCCTTTGTAGGCGATGTTGTCGGCACTGGCTCTTCACGTAAATCCGGCACCAACTCTGTGCTTTGGTTCTTCGGCGAAGACGTTGAAGGTGTACCTAACAAGCGTGCTGGCGGTATCTGCATCGGCTCAAAGGTTGCCCCGATTTTCTTTAACACCATGGAAGATGCTGGTGCGCTGGTGTTCGAAGCCCCGGTCGATAAGCTCGGCATGGGTGATGTTATTGAAATCCGCCCTTACGACGGCAAGATCCTTTCCGAAAGCGGTGAAGTATTATCCGAGTTCACGTTCAAATCCGACGTCATTCTCGATGAGGTTCAGGCGGGAGGTCGTATCCCTCTGATCATCGGTCGTGGATTGACCGATAAAGCCCGTGAAGCACTTGGCCTGAGCCCCACCGATCTGTTCCGCGTCCCGACTCAACCCGCCGATAGCGGCAAAGGTTTCTCCCTGGCCCAGAAGATGGTCGGCAAGGCCTGCGGCGTTGAAGGCGTTCGTCCTGGCACCTATTGCGAGCCCAAGATGACGACGGTTGGCTCCCAGGATACCACTGGCCCTATGACCCGTGATGAACTGAAGGATCTGGCTTGCCTCGGTTTTTCTGCCGACCTGACCATGCAATCGTTCTGTCACACCGCAGCCTACCCCAAGCCTGTAGACGTGCAGATGCAGCACACCATGCCCGATTTCATTATGAACCGTGGCGGCGTTTCTCTGCGCCCCGGTGATGGTGTTATCCATAGCTGGTTGAACCGTATGCTGCTGCCTGACACCGTCGGCACCGGTGGAGACTCACATACCCGTTTCCCGATTGGTATCTCCTTCCCTGCAGGCTCCGGACTGGTGGCTTTCGCCGCCGCTACCGGCGTTATGCCTCTGGACATGCCCGAATCTGTTCTGGTGCGGTTCAAGGGTGAACTGCAGCCTGGTATCACTCTGCGTGACCTGGTCAATGCGATCCCCTATTACGCCATTCAGCAGGGCCTACTGACCGTTGAGAAGAAAGGCAAGATCAATATCTTCTCAGGCCGCATCCTGGAGATTGAAGGGTTGCCAGACCTTAAAGTCGAACAGGCTTTCGAGCTGTCCGACTCCGCTGCCGAGCGTTCCGCTGCTGCTTGTAGCATCAAGCTGGACGAAGCGCCGATTCGTGAATACCTGACTTCCAACATCACCATGCTACGCTGGATGATCGAGCAGGGTTATGGCGATGTTCGTACCATCGAACGCCGCGCCCAGAACATGGAAAAGTGGCTGCAGAATCCTGAGCTGATGGAAGGTGACAACGACGCGGAGTACGCCGCGGTGATCGACATCGACCTGGCTGAAGTGACCGAGCCCCTGGTTGCCTGCCCGAACGATCCGGATGATGTTAAATTGCTGTCCGACGTTGCTGGCACCCAGATCGACGAAGTCTTTGTTGGTTCATGCATGACCAACATCGGTCATTTCCGTGCCGCGGGCAAGCTGCTGGAATCCACCAATGACACCCTGTCGACTCGTTTCTGGATGGCACCGCCGACCAAGATGGATGAAGACCAATTGATGGAAGAGGGTTACTACAACATCTTCGGCACCAAGGGTGTTCGCACCGAGATGCCAGGCTGTTCGCTGTGCATGGGTAACCAGGCACGGGTTGCTCCGGGCTCTACGGTAATTTCGACCTCTACTCGAAACTTCCCGAACCGTCTGGGTACCGGTGCCAACGTTTATCTGGGCTCTGCAGAACTGACCTCGGTTGCTGCGATTCTGGGTAAACTGCCAACACCGGAAGAGTATATGAACTATGCCAAGGATCTCGACAGCATGTCTGCCGATGTCTATCGCTACCTGAACTTCAATGAAATGGAGTCTTATCAGAAAGCGGCGGATGAAGGCCAGCGCATTGCTGCAGTTCAGGTTCAGTAGATTCTGACCCGGCATAAAAAACCCGCTTCGGCGGGTTTTTTATGCGTCAAATTCAGTCAGAGTTAATCAAACTATTGAACTATAAGCGTCGAATAATTCGCTTCATTGCCTTTACCCTTTGCTTCTTCCAACCAGCTTTATGTTGAGCCGATGATACATATTGGGCATTCACATACAAACGGGTGAGATGCTCGGCATTTTTGGCAATGTCCGGTTGTTGATCTTGAATGCGCTTGAGGAAATCCAAGGGACCCTCCCCCTGCTCTCTTGTTAAGCCATAACGCTCCAATCGACGACAAAATAACAGGTAGGCACTGACAATAGGGTCCCTCGCTGGCAAACGTTGCGACCACCACCCCCAGCCACCTAAAGCGCCCAGAGTGATAGCCGCCGCAACCAATAAGGCAATCACTACTCGACCAATATCCACGCCACCTAACCAATCTTGCCAAAAGCCTTGCTGGCGTTGCTGATCAAAATCCAGAACATTCTGATGCCAATAATACTCCAGCATATCAAGTTGCAACCGGAGGCGGCTTAACAGAGGAATACCTTGATATCGGTGAGCCGAAAAAAGCTCATTTTCCAGAAAGCTGCCCTCTTCCGCTACCGCTTGCTGGAGATTTTGTTCGATTCGATCGGGAGCCACCGCCGCTGTAGGATCAACACGCAACCACCCCTGTTCAGGCAACCAGACTTCAGCCCAGGCATGGGCATCAAACTGGCGAACCTGAACAACACTCAATTCAGGATTCACCTCCCCACCCTGATAGCCAACCACTACTCGTGCAGGTATACCAGCCGCTCTGGCCAGGAAAACAAAAGCCCCCGCATAATGAGCACAGAAGCCCCGACGACTTTCAAACAGAAAGCCATCAATCGTATCGTCTCGTAACACGGGAGGTCGCAAAGTGTAGAAATACTCCTGCTCCCTGAAGCGAGTCATCAAACTTTGAACAAACTGCAAACCGTCTTCGTTAACAGACCGGTACAAATCCCTGGCGAACTCACGTGTACGTGGATCGCCAGCATCTGGTAGTTGCAGATAAAATTCACGTATCCAGCTATCCAGTTCAGAATCAAGCCGATAATCAAGCGCCGATTGCACCGCATAACTAAACCGCCGCTCTACTGTATCCGGGGTCAACAACCTTGAATCTCTCGTCAATGTGGCCCCTTGCACGGAGGAAGAAACCATATCCAGGGCAAACAACCAACGCTGATCTGTTGGTTCTAGAATCACTCGATAATCGACAGCCGAGCCCAACGCCACTCGATCGCGAGCAGCACTGGGGGGAGCCTTTAACCGGTATTCGATTTGACCTTGATTGACAGGCCGCTCCGACCAGCGCCGCCCATCGAAGTAGGATAAATTCAACGCTCGCCAATACAGATTTCGCTGTTCAGGAACCGCACCCTCAAAGGTCGCTCTGAACACCAATTCATCGGACTGCGTCAGCTGCGCTATATCACCCGGCGCCATACTATTACTCAATCCAGTGCGAGCTTGCGAGCCAGGAGGTTCAACGGACCACAAAGGCGGGACTCGCGGCACCAACACAAACAAAATAATGGCTAATGGAATCGCCTGCAGCAACATCACCGTAGCTTTTCTTGCCGCCGCTAGCGGACGCTCGCGCAAACCACCTTGATTTAAGCCTACAGCGGCCGCAACAATCACCAGGAAATTGAGCATGGCAAAACTGGAACTGACCAGGGATTGATCGTACAAAAGGGCAATCACCACTACAAAGCAACTAAGAAAAATTACCAGATAAGCATCGCGTGGGGATTTCATTTCCAACAGCTTGAGGATAAAGGCTGCAACCAACAGACAGCCTCCAGCATCCAGCCCGACCAGCGAATGATACCGCCATTGAATGGCCGCCACCGCCGACAGCAACAGCATGGATTTTAACCAAAACGGTGGATAGCTCCAGCGCCCCGTAAAGATCATTAAGCGCCAGCTCGTGCAAACGATGGCTAACAGCAACACCCAAATGGGTAATCGACCGAAGTGCGGCAGCACCGCCAACAACTGACAAGCAAGCAGCCAGAACAGAGCCGTGCGAGGTATCTGGTTAGGGTTCAGAGTTGACATAGCGCCAGCGCTTTTAAGCAGTGTTCAAGGTGATGCTGACCATGGGAAGGTGCGATCTCAATACCCGGCAGGCGAAGACCATAGTCTTCTTGCTCACGCTCTGCTTGCAAGCACCAATAACAAAGATGGGAAAGTCTGATCTCAACATGACCAGTCGTTACCTCCCAATCAAGCCATAAACGCCGCTCACGGGAACTGACAAATTCCTTGGTAAAGAGTTGTTGGTGCCTCGAACTTTGCTTCCATGCCAGATGGTTAAGTGCATCGCCAGGCTGATATTCACGAATCGAGGAAAAGTCATCGACACCGGATACCTCATCCATTAATTCACCCTCACCATGACTGCTGACCCCGGCAGGTAGAACAGCCGATAAGGGTCTTGGGTAAACCAACGCTGCCAGATCGAGATCCACCCAGCTCCAGGCGACCAGTAACCCTAGCGGGTACCGGGTTTGAACCCGTAACCGGCCGGGGCGAAATATGCCTCTTCGCGGCGCCGGCAAATACAGCGTTAAGGGTAACGCTTCCCCAGGAACAACCGTAACCGACTGCTGAATACCTTGCGGCCAGCCCAACTCAATAGCGTACCGATCAACCTTGCCGCCTGCATTGAGCTCCAGACGAAAGGGCAGATCATCACCCAGGTGCCCTGCCCCGGCGCGAACGCCGATTAATGTTAATCCGGCCAGATTATTGTAAGTATGGTGAATTGCTACAACAAACAAACTGGTCAACAAGAAGGCGACAGCAAAACTCATACTGTTCTGATAATTTACCCCGGCCAAAAACACGGCGGCTATTAACAATAAAAACAGATAGCCTGTGCGCGTCGGAACAATAAAGATGCGTCGATGATTCAGAGTGACACGAGAATGTGCAGGAATACGCCGACTGATCCAGCCGTTAAAAAGAGTTCTGAGTTTGTTTCGTATTCCTGGCATTGAATCGTCCTAGCCGACCACATCGACCTCTGCCAGCAAACGTTGGCCCAGAGCTTCTCCGGAATAACCTCTCTGGTCAGACTGCTCACGTAACCGATGCTCAACGACTGAAGGTAGAACCGCTTGAATATCCTCCGGTAAAAGATGATTTCGACCATCCATACAAGCCCAGGTTTTTGCACTTTGCAGCAATGCCTGGGCCGCTCTTGGTGAAAGTCCCCAGGCGAACTGGTCACTGGTGCGGGTATAGGCGATCAATCTCTGCAAATAATCAATAAGCGCACTACTCGGGCGCACGCTCGCCACCTGCTGTTGCAATTCAGCTAATTGATCACTATCAAGACAAGGTTGTATATGTTGCATGTTAATCCGGCCACTATCACCCAACAGAATATGACGTTCGGCTTCGGCATCAGGATAGCCGAGTTGAAGCCGCATTAAAAAGCGATCTAACTGCGACTCCGGCAAAGGAAAAGTGCCCGCTTGAGATTGCGGGTTCTGGGTGGCTATAACAAAGAAAGGAGACGGTAACGGACGTGTTTCGCCTTCAATGCTTACCTGCTTTTCTTCCATCGCTTCCAACAGCGCACTTTGACTCTTGGGAGTAGCGCGGTTGATTTCATCGGCCAGTACTACCTGGGAGAATATTGGTCCTGGATGAAATTCAAACAGGCTTCGCTCACGATCATAAACCGACACGCCAAGAATATCAGCGGGCAACAGATCGCTGGTAAACTGCACCCGGTTGTAACTGAGCCCCATCACCCTGGCCAAGCCCTGAGCCAATGTGGTTTTACCCATGCCCGGCAGGTCCTCTATCAATAAGTGACCGCGACTTATCAAGCAACACAAAGCAAGACGCAGCTGATGAGGCTTACCTACCATCACCTTTTCCAGTTCAGTCAGGCAGTTTTTGATTACTGTTTCCATTGCAGCTTGAGTACCTTTGAGCATGTAAGTGCACAGCATATCAGACCCGACAAGCGCGCCCAGAATTTCTTACCTTAAAACGAGACATTAGCAAGAAATATCGTCAACAAAAAAGCTCGGGAGCCATTCGACGCCCGAGCTTACTTTTACGCTTCTAATATGTCCTAGACCGCCGCTAATCCACGCTCAAGATCAGCAATGATATCCTCAACCGTTTCCAGCCCTACGGCAACACGAATCAGGTTATCGCGAATACCGGAACGGTCACGTTCTTCCTGGCTGAGCCGCCCGTGGGTTGTGGTCGCTGGATGGGTAATAGTGGACTTGGTATCCCCCAGGTTGGCAGTAATAGAGATCATGCGGGTGGCATCGATGAAACGCCAAGCCTCAGCCTTTGCTCCTGCGACCTCGAAAGCGATAACGCCCCCGTAACCTCGCTGCTGCTGGCTTGCCAGTTCATGCTGAGGATGTTCGGGTAAGCCACTGTAATGAACCCGCTCTACCTTGGGTTGCTGCTGCAACCAGAGCGCTAACTGCTTAGCCGCGTCGCAATGAGCCTGCATACGCAAGCGCAGGGTTTCCAAGCCCTTAAGGATAACCCAGGCATTAAAAGGGCTAAGGGTAGGTCCCGCCGCCCGAAGATAAGCGACCATCTCCTTCATCTGCTCAGCGCGGCCAACGACCAGTCCTCCCATACAGCGCCCCTGCCCATCAAGGTATTTGGTCGCCGAATACACAACGATATCGGCCCCCAATTCCATGGGCCGCTGAAGTATCGGGGTACAAAATGTATTATCGACCACCAACATGGCGTCATGCTGCCTGGCCAATTGCGACAGCTGTTTGAGGTCCGCTACTTCACTAAGAGGATTCGAAGGCGTCTCAACAAAAAGCATGGCCGTACGAGCCGTCATCGCCTGTTGCCACCCTGCAATATCGGTAAGGTCAACAAAGGTAGTTTCGACCCCAAATCGTTTCAGGTAGCGGGTAAAAATGGTAGTAGTGGTGCCAAAGACACTGCGTGAAACCACAACATGGTCACCAGAAGTCAGCAGAGCCATACAGACCCCTAGAATACCTGCCATGCCGCTAGCCATAGCGACAGCCTGTTCGGCACCCTCTAGAGCAGCCATACGCTCCTCAAGTGTACGAACCGTTGGGTTGGTATAGCGGGAATACACATTGCCGGGATCTTCACCGGAAAAGCGAGCAGCCGCATCTGCCGCACTGCGAAAGACATAACTCGAAGTCGTAAAGATCGGCTCCCCATGCTCTGTTTCCATGGTACGGAGCTGTCCGGCACGCACAGCGAGTGTATCTAAATGTGCACCCTCGAGATCAGAATCCAGTCTATCGTCGTTACTACCGGCCATATCGCTTCTCTTGTCTGTATCACTCATCATTATGCAGGTCGATGATCGCGTTCTCGCGCAGCTCCTGCTGATTCTTGGCGCCGTCATTTCGGGCTTGCTCGATGCGATTAAGATAGTTTTCATCAATATCGCCAGTGACGTATTCGTGATTGAACACAGAGCACTCGAAACCGGCAAAGGGTGTTTCAACGCCCTCCTGCACCGAGTCAATCAAGTCGTCCAGATCCTGGTAAACCATCCAGTCAGCACCAATAAGCTGACAAATTTCCTGGCTGGTGCGGCCATTGGCAATCAGCTCTTTGGCTGCCGGCATATCTATACCATATACATTCGGATAGCGAACTTCCGGCGCCGCCGAGCAGAAGTAAACTTTCTTGGCACCGGCGTCACGCGCCATCTCAATAATCTGACTACAAGTCGTCCCACGCACGATAGAGTCATCGACCAGCAGTACATTCTTGCCCTTGAACTCAAGGTCGATAGCATTCAGCTTCTGCCGAACCGATTTTTTACGCTCGCCCTGCCCCGGCATAATAAAGGTTCTACCGATGTAACGGTTTTTAATAAAACCTTCGCGGAATTTCACGCCCAGACGGTTTGCCAGCTGTAAGGCTGAGGTACGGCTGGTATCGGGGATCGGAATAACCACGTCAATATCATGTTCTGGACGCTCGCGAAGTATTTTTTCAGCCAGTTTCTCCCCCATCTTTAGGCGAGATTTGTAAACAGAGCTGCCATCCATGCGGGAGTCCGGACGGGCAAAATAGACATACTCAAAGATGCAAGGAACCAGTCTGGGATTCTCAGCACATTGGTGGGTGTGCAACTCACCATCGGCATCAATATAGACCGCCTCACCAGGTGCCACATCACGAATCAATGTGTAGCCCTGCGAATCCAGTGCGACACTCTCTGAGGCGATCATATACTCGGTACCCAGATCGGACTCGCGCTTGCCAAAGACCATCGGTCGAATGCCATTGGGGTCGCGGAAACCAACAATCCCATGCCCAAGAATCATTGAAATCACAGCATAGCCACCTCGACAACGCTGGTGCACACGCTCGACAGCGCGAAAAATATCATCGGCCGCAGGTTTCAACTTCTGCTGCTTGTACAGCTCATGGGCAAATACATTCAACAATACTTCTGAGTCAGAATTGGTATTAATGTGCCTGAGATCGCTCTTGAACAGCTGTTCCTTGATCTCCTCCACATTGGTTAGATTACCGTTATGGGCCAGAGTAATCCCATAGGGGGAGTTAACGTAAAAAGGCTGAGCTTCAGCTGAACTCGAGGATCCAGCGGTTGGGTAACGAACATGACCGATCCCCATATTACCTACCAGACGCTGCATATGACTGGTGCGGAACACATCGCGCACCAGCCCATTTTCCTTGCGCAGGAAAAAGCGATCACCTTCCCCGGTAACTATGCCTGCGGCGTCCTGCCCCCGATGCTGAAGAACCGTCAGGGCGTCGTAAAGCTCCTGATTAACCCGGGATTTTGCTGCGATACCTACAATGCCACACACAATCGTATACCTCGGTTACTCTGCTGAGGACCAGCCCGAAGCTATGCTTCGTTAACTGGAGGAATTAATAAAAGGCCCCACCACCCTCATTACCGAGTGTTTGGACCACTCAGCCAATATCTGAAAATGGGGAATTAACTGGGACTGTTGCCACCAATGGTCTTTCTGCACCGGGGCGAAACCCACTACACCGACCAGGATCACAACAAGTAATACACCGCGACAGGCACCAAAAATCACACCCAGAGCGCGATCTGTGCCAGATAGCCCAGTCATTTTAACCAACTCTGCAATCAGGTGATTAATCATGGCGCCTACCATCAGGGTGGCTATAAATAAGAGCACGCAAGCGGCAATAATACGTACAGATGGAATCTCGATATAATGGGTAAACATCAACGACAGGCTTCCACCGAAGGTCCACGCAATAACCACGGCGGCAATCCAGGTCGCCAACGAGAGCGCTTCTCGGAAAAAACCCCGACTGATGCTGATTAGCGCCGAAATGGCAATGATCGCCAGAATGGCCCAGTCTACCCAGGTAAATGACACAATCAGATTCGCTTTAGCTCTACGTCCGTCAAAGGCGGGAATTGTAGCAGAGAGGTTGTAGCTTGCCCATACGATCCACTAGGGATGATAGCGAACGACAACACCTTTTAATTTAACCTGTTTCTGAAGCTTATCGCGCAAGGGGAACAGGTCGTCCCGGTCGACCATAGGGCCAACATAAACACCCTCCACCCTCTGCTCACCTTCTCGCACCCAGGTTCGGCTATAAGCCTTATAGCCTAACTTCTGCAGCTTGACTACGAGGGCTTTGGCATTGTCTTGATTTGCAAAAACCCCCATCTGAAGGGTCCATGACTTTGGCACACCTGAAGCTTCGAGTTCAGGCTTGGAACTTTCCTTTAATCGGGATTCCGGCTCTGGTTTCGGCTCCTGATACTGAGTTTCCATCGCCACCTGCAAGTCTACTTGCTGAGCGCGTTCCTGCTCTCCAGCAATAAACTCAGGCACCTCGGGCATCTGAGGAGGTTCAGGGATAATACTGGCCTTGCTGCGATGAGGGACTGGCTCATACAGCCAGCTCAGAAATATAATACCCAGCGCCAGTAATACGCAGGCACCTATCAGGCGCTGTCGAATGTTTTGCTCCATGAATAATCCGCTCTATAACATCCTAAGCCGGGTCGGCATCTAGCCGCCCAATGACTTCAATCGCTTGTGCAACGGTAAAAAAAGACCCTACCACCAACACTCTATCGCTACCGGACGAGGACTCAACAGCCTCAATCAATGCGTTCTCGACACTACTATACAAGGACACCGAAGCAGATGCGATCCCTGCCAAAGCTTGTTCTAACCGTAACACAGGACAGGCTCTGGGCACCGCTACCTGAGACAGCAACCAAGCATCACAGACAGGTGCCAAGGACTGTATTACTCCTTCTATATCCTTATCTGCCAGCATGGCCAAAACACACAGGGTCTGGCCTTCCACAGGGTGATCCTCCAGACGCTGACAGAGGGCCTCTGAAGCCTGTGGGTTATGAGCGACATCCAGCACAAGCGGTATGGTGTAACCGCAGCTATTGGTCACCGTAAACTGTTGATAGCGTCCAGACAGACGGGCATTTTGGATCCCCTGATATACCGCTGAATCAGGAATCGATAAAGAAGAGTTATGAAGCGCACAAATAGCGGTAGCGGCGTTATCAGATGGCAAAACGGGCTCAGGTAAATTTTCCAGAATATGGGCAGTGCCCTGTAAATCTATGCCTTCGTAACACCAACCTTGACCTGTTGAGGTTTGCGTAAACGCCTCCCCTCTGGACAACAGAAAAGCCCCTGTCCGCTGGGCTTCATCAACGACCCCCGAATTGAGTTGACGACCACCATAGATAGCCGGCTTTGCGGCACGAAAGATCCCGGCTTTTTCCTTCCCGATCACATCAAGGTCGGAGCCCAGCCAATCCTCATGGTCAAGCGCGATCGACGTAACTACTGCGACATCGGCATCAATAATATTGACCGCATCCAGGCGACCACCCAAGCCGACTTCTAGCAACCACACATCGAGATTCGAGCGCTGAAAGATATCCAGCACAGCTAGAGTAGAAAATTCAAAATAGCTCAGAGAGGTCGTGTCACGAGCGCTTTCTATACGCTTGAAGCTGGAGACAATTTGCTGGTCTGTCGCCTCAACCCCATTAATGACCATGCGCTCGTTATACCGCAAAAGGTGTGGAGAGCTATAGACCCCAACCCGATAATCAGAGGCCTCTAGAATCGAAGAGAGGAAAGCGCAGGTGCTACCCTTACCATTAGTGCCAGCTACAGTGAAAACTGTAGCTGGCGTTGTGAGCAAACCCATTGATTGGGCGACCTTCGCTACCCGATCCAGACCCAAATCAATCTCTACCGGATGCAACCGCTCAAGATATTCAAGCCAAACCGATAGCTGATCAGACTTCATCAACCTCTACTTCTGCCGCTTCCGGCTCCGGCTTAGTCTCCTCAAGGACGACAGGCTGCTCTTGCAGCGGTGCTTCAAGTCCTTGCATTTTGGATAATAGGCCTGACAGTGTGTTGCGCATGTCGGAGCGATTGATAATCATATCGACCGCACCATGCTCAAGTAAAAATTCGCTGCGCTGGAAGCCTTCAGGTAGCTTTTCACGCACGGTTTGCTCAATCACTCGCGGGCCTGCAAAGCCAATCAAGGCATTGGGTTCAGCCAGGTTCACATCACCCAACATAGCCAGGCTAGCAGATACGCCACCATAAACCGGATCGGTGAGAACTGACAGGTAAGGCAATCCAAGCTGTTTCATCTTCTCCAGTGCAGCTGACGTTTTAGCCATTTGCATCAAGGAAAAAAGCGCCTCTTGCATACGGGCGCCGCCGCTGGCGGAAAAGCAAATCAGCGGCAACTTATGCTCCAGACACTCATCGACAGCCCTGACAAAGCGAGCCCCTACAACGGAACCCATTGAGCCTCCCATAAAAGAGAACTCAAAAGCCACGACCACTACCGGAACACCATTAACCGTACCGCGACTGGCGACCAGAGCATCCGTTTCACCCGTGCTCTTTTGCGCAGTCACCAAACGATCTTTGTATTTTTTACTGTCTTTGAATCGCAAACGGTCTTCAGGCACAAACTCGGCACCAAGCTCTTCACGACCCTCTTTATCCAGAAAATAATCGATCCGGGTTCGAGCTGTAATGCGCATGTGATGCTCGCACTTCGGGCAAACATCCAGGTTCTTTTCAAGTTCTGGACGGTAGAGTACCGAATGACACTTGACACATTTCTTCCACAACCCTTCTGGCACGTTACTGCGCTTATCGGCTTCACGACCGCTCAGGGATGATTTCAGTTTATCAACAAGCCAGTTGCTCATCTGTGGTTCCAGTCTGTTTACTAACTGTTCAGCTTATCCATTGCCGCCCGCATATCTTTCAGAATAGCGGAAACACCAGCAATAGCCTTATCCGGTTGCTGCAGATTATTGGCTATCTGGTCAACCAAAACGCTGCCAACCACTACTCCATCGGCACACTGACTGACACTGGCCGCTGCTTGACCGTCACGAATGCCGAATCCAACACCTAAAGGCAGATCAGTAAGCTCACGCATCATATTGATACGTTCAGCCACTGCCGTTGTATCCAGCGCAGCCGAGCCGGTAACACCCTTAAGCGATACGTAGTAAACATAACCACTGGCCTTGCTACAGATGCTACGAATACGCTCCTTCGTAGTGGTTGGTGCCACCAGAAAAATTGTATCGATCTGCTTATCGCGAAGATAAACACTCAGACGATCCGTTTCCTCAGGAGGAAGATCAACCGTCAGTATGCCATCAACACCCGCTTCGGCAGCGCGATTGGCAAACAGCTCATAACCCATAATTTCGATAGGATTTAGGTACCCCATCAGCACAACCGGGGTCTGATTATCCTTGGTGCGAAACTCTGACACCATGGCGAAAACGTCAGCTAATGTAACACCATGTGATAAAGCCCTCTCACTGGCCAACTGGATAGTTGGACCATCCGCCATCGGATCTGAAAAAGGTATCCCTAACTCGATAATATCCGCTCCCTCAGCAACCATTGCATGCATCAGTGGAACCGTTAGCTCGGGCGAACTATCACCTGCAGTTACAAAGGGAATAAGGGCTTTACGTCCTGCCTGTTCAAGGCGCTGAAAACAATCTTTAATTCGACTCATAACGATTACATTCCACCCCGATTAATCCAGCACCTGAATACCGTCAATAGCCGCCACGGTATGGATATCTTTATCTCCCCGCCCCGACAGATTGACAACAATTATCTGATTGGAACTCATAGTTGCAGCTAGCTTTTCAGCATAGGCTAGCGCATGACTACTCTCCAGAGCAGGCATTATGCCTTCCAACTGTGTCAGATCACGAAACGCTGTAAGTGCCTCTTCATCGGTTACAGCAACATAATCAACACGACCGACATCTTTGAGCAAAGAATGCTCAGGCCCTACGCCCGGATAATCGAGACCCGCTGAAACCGAATGGGTTTCGATGATCTGGCCAGCCGCATCTGCCATCAGATAGGTCCGATTACCGTGTAGTACTCCAGGTTTTCCCGCGCATAGCGGAGCAGCATGCTGACCTGTATCCAGACCATTACCCCCTGCTTCTACACCATACATTTTGACTGTTTCATCTGCGATAAAAGGATGGAACAGGCCGATCGCATTAGAGCCACCGCCAACACAAGCAACCAGAGCGTCTGGCAAACGACCATTTTGCTCCAGACATTGCTCACGAGCCTCACGCCCGATCACCGCCTGAAAATCACGTACGAGTTTAGGGTAAGGATGAGGGCCTGCCACCGTACCAATAATATAAAAGGTGTCATCCACATGGGTGACCCAATGACGCATAGCTTCGTTCATGGCGTCCTTGAGAGTTCGAGAACCGGATTCAACAGAGACCACCTCGGCACCCAGCAATTTCATGCGGTAAACATTCAGGGCCTGGCGCTGAATATCCTCTGCTCCCATAAATACCGTGCACTGCATACCCAAACGGGCTGCAACAGTGGCACTGGCCACTCCGTGCTGACCGGCTCCGGTCTCAGCAATAACCCGTTTTTTACCCATATGCTTGGCCAGAAGCGCTTGCCCAATGGTGTTATTCACCTTATGAGCGCCGGTGTGATTGAGATCTTCACGCTTGAGAAAGATCCGAGCACCACCAATTTTATCCGACCATCGCTGAGCCAGATAAAGAGGGGATGGGCGGCCCACATAAAAAGCCAGATCGCGATCAAATTCAGCTTGAAACGCAGAATCTTTTGCAAGCTTCTCGTAGGTTAGCGCCAGCTCATCCAGCGCAGCCATCAAGGTTTCGGATACAAACCGACCGCCATAGGGACCAAAATGCCCCCCCGCATCAGGCATGTTCAACAACTCTTCGGTACTCATTTTAATATCTGACACTGGCTACCTCTCTTGTAAACGCCAGAATTTTTTGGTGATCCTTTATGCCGGGTGCGGCTTCAACACCACCACTCACATCCACAGCATAGGGCCGTACTGAGGCAATAGCTTGCCCCACATTAGCAGCATCAAGTCCACCGGCAAGAATAATTGGCTGGAGACTTGGGGGAACCAGGTCCCAATTAAAGACCTCTCCTGTGCCGCCCGGAACTCCTTTCTTATAAGTATCTAATAGCAATCCAAGAGCATCTGGATATAAAGTCATCTCCGCAGCAATTTGATCATGACTGCGAACTCGCAACGCCTTGATAAAAGGACGTGAGAAACTATTACAATAACTTGCTGATTCGTTGCCATGAAACTGCAACAGATCCAATCGGGTTTGATCGATTACTGCCTGCACTTCCAATTCAGGTGTATCGACAAACAAACCCACAGTTGTTACGAAAGGAGGTAGCTTTTGGATCACAGCCGCCGCATCGATTGGCGATATATATCGAGGGCTTGGAGGATAAAAAACGAATCCAAGCGCATTCACTCCAGCCTTTATTGCCGCAACAGCATCCTCAAGGCGGGTAATACCGCAAACCTTGACCCGCGTAACGTCCATTGAAATGCCTCAAATGATGCGATAGTAACAGATTGATTTCTCTTTGAGTATTGCAATTATGCCAGCAGGGGACCTAGAAACATGGGTCCTAAAATACCCGGCCTGGGCAGACTAAACTGCTCCGGATAACCTACATCAACGAAATACAACCCATAGGGTGGCGCCGTTACTCCCCCTCGAGCCCTGTCCTTGTGGTCAAGCACTTCCTGCGCCCAGCTAACCGGCTCTTTACCGGAACCAATGGCCATTAATACACCGGCTATATTTCGAATCATATGATGTAGAAATGCGTTCGCCTGAACATCAATCACAATCAGCGAACCAAACCGCTGAACCTTCAGATCCGTAATCGTTCGCACCGGGCTTTTGGCCTGACAACCGACAGCTCTGTAAGAAGAAAAGTCGTGCTCTCCCAACAGACAACGGGACGCCTCCTCCATCTTATCGACATCCAAGGGCCGGTAATTCCAGGTCACGCCTCTCGGCAAAATAGCAGATCGTGTAGGCTGATTAAGAATCACATAGCGATAGCGTCGATAAACGGCAGAAAAGCGAGCATGAAAGTCAGGATCCACTTCCTGAACCCAGTTGATGGCAATATCGTCTGGCAAATTAGCATTGGCACCAAAAGCCCACCCCCTTGGTGTCCGCTTGGCTGGAGAGTCAAAATGAATAACCTGATGACTCGCATGCACGCCACTATCAGTACGTCCTGCACAGACTACTGACACCTCATGGTTGGCCACCGAACCAAAAGCAGACTCTACATGACGCTGAACAGAAGCAATTCCTGAGCGCTGGGCCTGCCAGCCATGATAATCAGCCCCATCATACTGAACGCTTGCAGCATAACGACGAAGGGCAGAGTCTACAGACCCTGCCCCTTCATTCACTTCATTGATCATTATCCGATTTGATCTAACAGACCTTGAGCTTCTTTCAGTTGTGCTTCATCACCCTCTTTCAGCACCTCCTCCAGAATATCTCGGGCACCATCAACATCGCCCATATCTACATAGGCTCGAGCCAAGTCCAGCTTGGTAGAAGTTTCATTGGTTCCGGCCAGGAAATCGAACTCTTCATCCATTGAATCTTCACCCTCAACCTCAAATTCGGATGCCAGACTTTCAGTAGCCGCATCTAAGGCTGCCATGTCGGAACCGGAAGCCAAACCTTCAGCTAACTGATCAAAATCATCAGCACTGTCGGAATCAATCTCACTGAGATCGAGGTCACCCTTCGCTGGCTCGGCCACATTTTCAGCCACAGATACGTCTGCATCCATAGCTACTTCCAAATCAGGCTCCGCCTCCAACTCAAGATCAGCAGCCAAATCCTCTTCAGCATCACCAAGCTCAAACTCAATATCGGGAAGCCCCTTATCATCCGACGCATCGAAAAGCTCCTCCCCTAGAGATTCCTCTGCAGGAGCTTCGGGGTCATCAAGCGACAGGTCAAACTCATCATCAAGCTCAGCCGGAACCTCAGCTTCTGCTGCTAGATCCTCCGTCAGATCCAGACCCAACTCCTCAAGATCATCCGCCTCCGGCTCGCCACCCAAGGACAGATCAAGCTCGGCATCCGGCTCTTCAGTTATACCCGCCTCGAGATCTCCCAGATCAAACTCATCATTTTCAGCGTCGAGGGTTAATTCATTATCCAGGGTAAACTCATTATCATCGACTTCATCGAGGTTATTGATGTCGACATCCAGCGACGAATCCAATTCTAGAGGATCATCAAGTGACAACTCTTCCTTGGAATCCAGGCCAAAATCCAGCGAGTCTTCAGCATCAGATCCCGCCAGTTGCATAAAGTCATCTTCAGCCGTATCGACCTCAAGATCATCGAGAGAAAATTCCGCGGCATCCTCACCGGCACTCAAATCATCCAGGGACAAGGCTTCGTCGAGATCATCTACATCAAGCCCCTCAGCGCCGGCAACACCAGATCCCGCGGCTTCTAGAGCACCTGCTGGAAATTTGGCCTTCAGTGATTCCGCCTCCTGCATTGCGATGGAATCACCCAGAGCACTTAGCTCATTTTCCTGCTTGACAAAAGCAGGCGCGTCCTTCATTTCGGCATAAGCTTCAAGCAGCTTTACTCTCAAATCAGAGCGAGAAGGCTCCTTCACAATAGCATTAGTCAGCAGCTCAACGGCCTGATTGTAACGCCCATAAGCGATATAAATATCGGCTTCACCGATGGCATCACCTGTTTGAGCGGTGGTTGTTTCAGAGACATCATCAAGGTCGCCATCAAGGGAAAGTTCTTCTTCAGCACCACGCTCATCAACACTTGCATCCGAATCGGCCGCCATATCAAGTTCAGGCGCGACCTCATCAATTTGTTCGACAGGCTGGGACAGGTCGTCCGACTGATCATCCCCACCAGCTGAGCGACGACGAGCCATCAAACCAAGGCCCACCAACAAAACAACAACCCCTCCGGCTGCGGCCAGGTAAATGGGGTTCTGAAGAACCTGATCAAGCAATGACGGTTCTTCCACTACAGGGGTTGGTTTAGCAACTTCGGGTTTTGGAGGTACTGGCTCAGGTTTGGGCTCTGGAGTCGGCTCCTCCACCTTAGGTTCTGGCTTAGGCATTGGAACGGCTACAGAAGAATCACCAGACTCTGGTGTCACAGCTGGCTGCTGCCCAGCATCTACTGGCTCTTCCGCATAATTATAATCAACCTCTTCAGGGCTTTCGCTCTGTGTAGCCAATTGGGCCTGAAGAGCCGCCAGCTGCTCGTCTTTAAGCGACAACAGGCGCTGCAAGGTTTCAATCTGCTCTTCAAGCTCACCTAGCTGACTACTGGTTTCGCCGCTTTCACGAAGTGCTTTATCGAGTTTTTCCTGAGTAATGGCCAGTTCATTTTGAAGCGCTTCGGTGTCGGCACCAGCCATGGCGCTGTCACTATCACTACCGGAAGTGTTCTCGCCCGTTTGACTGGCACTAGCCAAAGACAGCTTGCCATCATCGGTTTCTTTGGGTGTTTCAGATTCAACTGAATCGCGACGTGACGCATCAAGCTGCGGCGCACCAAGATTGCGCTGATCACGCCACTGCTGATTTTGCACGGCCACTTCAGCAATTGCCTGGCGCTGCGTTAAGCGCTCAACCTCATCAAGGTTCGGCAAACGCAATACCTGCCCCTTTTTAAGCAAGTTTATATTCTGCTTAATAAAGGCATCCGGATTGATTTGTTGAATCGCCACCATTGTCTGCTGAATACTAACGTCTCTAGAAGGACGATTCGTTGCCGCAATCTCCCACAACGTATCATTGCTAGATGTTGTGTAGGTTCCACCACCCAGATCCGCACTATCAACACGAGGCTGTTCGGGCGTCATCGCCTTAGCGGGCTCCGCTGGCTTCATTGCTGGCTTGGAGTCAGGCTTGGCTGTTGGCATCGCTGGTTTGCTGGATGCAACCGGATCTACAGGTTTCGCTGCAGGCGGTGCAACTGGTGCAGGAATCTCATCGGTAAACGTAGGCGGGTCGAGTAGCAGCGTATATTCACGCAGCAAACGACCATTTGGCCAGTGCAGTTCAAGCAGGAAATTAAGGTAAGGCTCACGAACCGGTTTACGGCTGCTCACCTCAACATAAGCTGAGCCATCGGCTCTCACTATGGTTTTGAACTTTAAGTTGGTCAGGAAGAAGTCACGCTCAACGCCCGCCAACGTAAAATCTTCTCGGGATGCCAGGCTGGGTAAAACCTCACTTTGACCGAGCCCTTTCAATTCGATCAGTTCAATTTCTGCACTCAGTGGCTGGTTAAGCCCAGAACGCAGGGTTATATCCCCCAACCCTAGCGCCTGCGCTGTCGTAGAGCTCAAAGCTCCCGCTGCTGCCATAGCCAATACAAGCTTGCGAACCATAGTTCTTAGTCCTTCGTTTCTGTCTTCGACCAATTCACCAGCCCCCCCGGAGTAAGTCATCCTTAACTCCCGACAAGTGAACAGCTGACCACAGACTAACCAGACTCCTGCCGAGACCCGGTTGTCAGTTAATAATACATACTAGCTGATTGTAGAAAAAAGCTAGAAAGCTTATGCACAAGTTTCAGTAAGTATCAATTATAAATGGTTTTTTATCAATATCTGTTAGGAGGGTACAGAAATCACGGCAACCATTAGCCGTCGATTCTTCGACGTAGTGCACAGTTTTGCATCAGAGACAAAAAAACGAACCCCATACCCAGACTCAAAAAACAGAGTTGAAGTCCCGGTATGGGGCCAGAGAACGACCATCTAACCAACAATCGATTCAATACCAGCGCATCACTGCCGATCAAACACTCAACAGTATCCTTAACATACGCCGCAGAGGTTCCGCCGCCCCCCACAACAACTGATCACCCACAGAGAACGCCGATAAATACTGAGGCCCCATACTAAGCTTACGCAAACGACCAACCGGAACCGAGAGCGTTCCGGTAGCGACAGTCGGTGTGAGTCCTGCAATGGTTTCATCGCGATGATTGGGAACTACTTTCACCCAGTCGTTATGCTCAGCCAACATCGCCTCGATATCGGTCAACGGGATATGCTCTTTCAATTTTACGGTGAAAGCCTGGCTATGGCTTCGCATAGCACCAATACGCACACAGTTACCATCGACAGCAATGGGGTTCGTATCCCGACCAAGAATCTTGTTCGTTTCAACCTGTCCCTTCCACTCTTCCCGGCTTTGACCGCTCTCCAGCTCACTATCGATCCAGGGAATCAGGCTCCCCGCCAACGGAACACCAAAGTTAGCGGCAGGAAAATCCGCAGAGCGCATTGCATCTGTCACCTTACGATCAATGTCGAGAATAGCGCTGGAAGGCGTGGCCAGCTCATCAGCAACAACGCTATTCAATGCCCCCATCTGATTGAGCAGTTCTCGCATATTCTGGGCACCCGCCCCGGATGCCGCCTGATAAGTCTGGGATGTTAGCCATTCAATTGCATCGGCCTTGAACAAGCCTCCCAACGCCATCAACATCAAGCTAACCGTACAGTTACCGCCAACGAAGGTTTTACCTCCGGCATCCAGCGCCTTATCGATGACGTCACGATTGACGGGATCCAGAATAATGACGCTCTCACTCGCCATACGTAACGACGAGGCCGCATCGATCCAATAGCCCTTCCAGCCTGCATCCCGTAAAGGTTGATAGACAGATTTGGTGTAATCCCCACCCTGGCATGTCAGCACCACGTCCATCTGTGCCAACTCATGAATATCTCGCGCATCTTTCAGCAACGGTATGATTTTACCGACCTCTGGACCCGCCTGCCCCATCTGAGAGGTGGTAAAAAACACGGGATCGATATCGGCAAAATCATTCTCTTCGGCCATACGCTGCATCAGTACCGAACCGACCATGCCACGCCAACCTACAAACCCAACTTTCAACATTTTCTAACTCCTACCGCTAGCGTATTTTCTCAGACCAATGCGGCCAAGACAGCATCACCCATTTGGCGAGTACTCACCTGCTGACAACCTTCAGATTGAATATCTGCGGTTCTCAAACCCTGATCCAAAACCTGACTTACTGCCGCCTCAATGGCATCAGCAGCCTCGGTCTCTGACAATGAATAGCGCAGCATCATCGCCGCCGACAGGATTGTCGCTAGCGGGTTGGCAATACCTTTGCCGGCAATATCCGGCGCCGAGCCGTGACAAGGCTCATACATACCCTTACCATTTTCATCAAGGGACGCCGATGGCAGCATACCAATCGAACCTGTGAGCATGGCCGCGGCATCGGAAAGAATGTCACCAAACATGTTGCCCGTTACCATCACATCAAATTGTTTCGGGGCCTTCACCAGCTGCATGGCAGCATTATCGACATACATATGGCTGAGTTCGACATCGGGGTAATCCTTTGCCATCTCATCCATGATTTCACGCCAAAGCACGGTCACTTCCAGCACATTAGCCTTATCGACCGAGCACAATTTTCCACCACGCTTACGCGCCGCCTCAAAAGCGACCTTGCCGATACGCCGAATTTCAGATTCCGAATAAACGTAAGTATTGAAACCCTGACGCTCACCATTATCCAGCATCCGAATACCCCTTGGCTGACCAAAATAGATCCCCCCGGTCAGCTCGCGAACAATAAGGATATCCAGACCAGAAACCACCTCAGGTTTCAGCGTCGAAGCATCCGCCAACTGAGGATAAAGAATTGCCGGGCGCAAGTTGCCGAACAGTTGCAGGCCAGACCTTAATCCCAGCAAGCCTTTTTCAGGACGTATTGCCATATCCAGACCATCCCATTTAGGGCCACCCACGGCACCAAGCAAAATAGCATCGGCAGCGCGCGCTTTTTCCATGGTTTCTTCAGGCAAGGGAACCTCATGAACATCTATCGCACTACCGCCCACCAGCGCCTGATCAAACGATAGATCAAGGGAAAAACGCGACTTGACAGCTTCCAGCACCTTGACGGCTTCCGCTGTAATTTCTGGCCCAATGCCATCACCTGGTAAAATCAAAACCTGCTTAGTCATCACTTGTCTTCCATTAAAAATTTACTTGATCGCCCCGAACAGCCAGGGGTGCTTTTTCTCATGTTTTTGCTCAAAACGGCGGATGGCATCAGCGTCCTGTAGGGTGAGGCCAATCTCATCCAAACCATTGAGGAGGCAATGCCTGCGGAAGCCATCGATAGCGAAAGGAATTTCCTGGCCATCGGGTTTCAGGATCACTTCGCGCTCCAGATCCACCTCCAACCGATAACCTTCGTTTGCTTGAACTTCCTCAAACAGTTGATCCACGACTTCGTCGAGCAAGGTGATCGGAAGAATGCCGTTTTTAAAGCAGTTATTGTAAAAAATATCCGCAAAGCTGGGTGCAATCACACAACGAAACCCGTAATCATCCAACGCCCAGGGGGCATGCTCACGACTCGAACCACAGCCGAAATTTTGTCGCGCCAGCAGCACAGAAGCCCCCTCATAACGGGGCTGGTTGAGGACAAATTCAGAATTAAGCGGCCTACCAGCACAATCCTGATCTGGCTGACCCTCATCCAGATATCTCAATTCATCAAACAGGTTGGGGCCAAAGCCACTGCGTTTGATCGATTTCAGAAACTGCTTGGGAATAATCATATCGGTATCGACGTTCGCGCGATCCAGCGGCGCGACAATACCCGTTAGCTGAGTAAATTGTTTCATTGTTCTTTCACCTGATCTGTTGTTCGCGCTTAGTCAAGCTCACGGACATCGACAAAATGCCCCATAACAGCTGCGGCTGCGGCCATGGCAGGGCTCACCAGGTGGGTTCTTCCCCCAAACCCTTGACGCCCTTCGAAATTTCGGTTTGACGTGGAAGCGCAGTGCTCTCCCGAGCCCAGTTTGTCAGCATTCATGGCCAGACACATGGAGCATCCCGGCTCACGCCATTCCAAACCCGCATCGATAAATATCCGATCCAGGCCCTCTCGTTCCGCCTGCTCCTTGACCAAGCCTGACCCTGGCACCACCAGTGCTTGCTTGAGAGTAGACGCCACCTTGCGACCTTTAACCACCTTAGCCGCAGCCCTGAGGTCTTCAATGCGCGAATTGGTACAGGACCCTATAAACACTCGATCCAAATGAATATCGGTGATCTTCTGACCGGCATCCAATCCCATATAATCAAGCGCCCGCGCAATACCCAGGCTGCGAGTCTCATCTTTTTCTTGGGCGGGATCGGGCACAGAACCATCCACCGGCAGTACCATCTCCGGCGAGGTGCCCCAGGTTACCTGCGGCAGTATCTCTTCACCCTTGAGCACAACAACCCGGTCAAATTCTGCGTCATCATCGGAGACCAGATCACGCCAGGCGTTAACCGCCTTATCCCAATCCTTGCCTTTGGGGGCATACGGACGGTCTTTGACATAATCGATGGTCTCCTGATCGACAGCGACCATACCGGCACGGGCACCGGCCTCAATCGCCATATTGCACAGCGTCATACGCCCTTCCATGCTCAACGACCGAATGGCATCGCCACCAAATTCCAGGGCGTACCCTGTGCCGCCAGCGGTACCAATTTCGCCAATAATGGCCAGGACTACGTCTTTGGCGGTAACGCCCTCACCCAGCTCACCATCGACCCGCACCAGCATATTCTTCATCTTCTTGGCGACCAGGCATTGAGTCGCCATCACATGCTCTACTTCGGAGGTACCAATACCATGGGCCAGCGCACCGAAGGCGCCATGGGTCGAGGTGTGGGAATCACCGCAGACCACAGTCATTCCTGGCAGCGTCGCTCCCTGTTCGGGCCCAACCACATGCACGATGCCCTGACGGCGATCGTTCATACGAAATTCCTGAACGCCGAAGTGTTGGCAGTTGTCATCCAGAGTCTGCACCTGGATACGCGATACGCGATCGACAATACCTTCTATGCCCTCAGACCGCTCGTCTGCGGTCGTAGGTACATTGTGATCGGGGGTTGCCAGGTTGGCATCAAGTCGCCAGGGGGTTCGTCCGGCCAATCTGAGCCCTTCAAATGCCTGAGGAGAAGTCACCTCATGAAGCAATTGACGATCGATATAGATCAGCGCAGAGCCGTCATCGCGCTGTTTCACCAAATGTGCATCCCATAACTTGTCGTACAGGGTTTTGGCTGTCATTAGAGTTGCCTCTTTTATCGCGGGCAGCAAGCCTACAGGTTCACTGCAGAATCGAAAAATACCATCCTCGAGAAACCTCCAGGATGATCATTGCGGCTATGCTAATGGCTAGAATCAAATAAAACAAATTCATATTTGTTATAGTTTAGATTCCAAAATGGAATCTAAACATCAACAGGTATAACCTATGGAAACCAGTGCCTTACAGGCTTTCATTGCCGTCGCTGAAAGCGGCTCATTCTCCCTGGCCGGCGAGCAACTGCATTTAACACAGCCCGCCATCAGTAAACGCATCGCCACCCTGGAAACCCAGCTCAACGCCCGCCTGTTTGACCGCATCGGAAGACAGATCAGCTTGACCGAAGCCGGTAATACGTTACTACCAAAGGCTTATGGCATCCTGGCTGAGCTGGAAGACGCCCGACGCCAGCTCAACAACCTGAAAGGAGATGTTGGAGGTTCATTATCCCTGTCGACCAGCCACCATATTGGCCTGCATCGGCTACCGCCAATTTTGCGGCAATTCAGCCGCCAACACCCCGAAGTCGCTCTGGACATTCATTTTGTGGACTCGGAAGTGGCTTACGAAGAGGTGATTCATGGGCAAATTGAGCTAGGCATCATCACGCTTGCCCCCCAGCAACGGGCCCGGGAATTGATCTATTCGCAAAAAGTCTGGAGCGATCCACTATGCTTCGTCGTCTCCAGCGAGCACCCCCTTGCCCACAGCAAAGCCTTGACATTACAAGAGCTGAGCCAGTACAGCGCCATATTTCCCGGACAAAACACTTTCACCCACCATATAGTGAAAGGTCTGTTCAACGCGCACCACCTGGAGTTAACGGTATCGATGACCACCAACTATCTGGAAACCATCAAGATGATGGTTTCCATTGGACTCGCATGGAGCGTACTGCCACGCTCCATGCTCGATGACGAACTGTCAGAGATCAAACTGATTGGCGCCAACCTTGAGCGGGATCTTGGCTATATTCACCACACAGAGCGCACGCTTTCAAATGCCGCTCGGGCATTCATTGATATTCTGCACAGCAACCGTGAAGGGCTTTGAATGAAACAATTACTGATTCTACGCCACGCCAAATCGAGCTGGAGCCATCCCGGTTTACCGGACATCGAACGACCGCTCAACAAGCGCGGTGAACGTGTCGCGCCTCTTATGGCCGGATGGATTTATCAGCAATTCCCTCAACTCAGCCTGATTTTAAGCAGCCCCGCCAACAGGGCCCTGACCACCGCTCATAGCGTTATGAATGCCTATAGCCACCGCCCCAAACTGGAAGTGGAGCACAGCTTATTTCATGCCAGCGCTCACCAGATTCTGCAGGTTATTATTGATTACGCCGAGACTCAGGATTGCATCATGACCGTTGGGCACAACCCTGGGCTCGAAAGTTTTGTCAGTTCTCTGGATGCAGATTTTTGCGACCCCATACCGACCGCAGCCCTGGTAGTCATCGACTGTGATATCAGTGATTGGTCAGAACTCAAGCAATCTGAGTGTCAGGTTCACTCGCTATACCTGCCCCGTCAGCTTTTTTCGAAGCCCTGAGGCGGACCTATAAAGCGCCATACCAAAATTGCTGCCAGTAAACTCACCCCTCCCGCCCCGACAAAGGTCCAGCCGCCGCCAAAGGCTTCCCAACTATAACCGGAAGCCAGAGCACCAATGGCTGCCCCCCCACCAAAGCTGATCCCGCTGTAAAACGCCTGTCCCTGCCCCGCATGGGCATGACCGAATTTCTGGCGAACGTATTCAATCGATGCCGAGTGAAAACTACCGAAGGTCGCCGCATGCAATAACTGAGTTAGCACAACCAGGAGGAAGTTCTCCGGGAAAACCCCCAACAAGGCCCAACGCAACGCCGCCAGCAGTAGCGCGGAAAGCAATAACCAACGCACCCCGATCACCGGCATCAACCGGTGCATAAACCAGAACAGCAAAATCTCGGCAATGACCCCTAGCGCCCACAGAACGCCGATTACCGCACTGCTGTGACCTTGATCCGCCATATAGATACTGAAAAAGGTGTAATAAGGGCCATGGCCGACCTGCATCAAAGCCGAGGCCAGAAAAAAACAGAGAACGTCAGTCCGAAGCAGTATGGGGAGAAACCCTCGCCCCTCCTCCGGTTTCGAGCTAACGGGTCGCTCACTTACTCTCAGGGAGACAAGAAGCATTCCCAGCATGGCGGCCAGCATAAACCAGGGCACCATTGAGATACCCCATTCACCGATCAAGACACCGGCCACTAGCACCATCAGGGTGAACCCGATGGAGCCCCAGAGACGAATACGGCTGTAATATTGAGGTTGATCCCCTAACCTGGCCAGGGTCACCACTTCAAACTGGGGCAAGACCGCATTCCAGAAAAAACTGTAAGCCGCTATCGCCAGCGCCAGTAACCAGAAGTCACGCAAGAACGGCACTGCACAAAAAATAAGCAGAGTGGCCAATGAGCCCATTCGCACCAGATACATGCGACCACCGTAACGGTCACCAAGCCACCCCCACAGGCTGGGGGCAAATACTTTGGTCACCATCAAGACGGCCATTAACTGACCGATCTCGGCAGCACCAAAAGAGAGACTTTGTAAGTAAGGAGCCCAGTAGGGTGCCTGGGCTCCGATAATGGCGAAGTAGAAGAAATAGAACAGCGCCAGGCTCCCCCCCTGGGTATCAGCGCTGCGAACCATAATTACTGCTCGGGAGCTTGGGCGGCAATCACCGGCGTATCGCAGGTCACATCTGCATTTTGCGCCCGATGTCGCAGCCAATGATCCATCAGCACGATCGCCAGCATCGCCTCGGCAATCGGGGTGGCTCGAATACCAACACAGGGATCATGCCGTCCCTTGGTTACCACCTCAATGGCATTACCTTCGAGATCTACACTACGACCAGGCAGATGCAGACTTGAGGTAGGCTTCAGGGCAATATGAGCCTGGATCTCCTGACCGCTGGAAATTCCACCAAGAATGCCTCCTGCGTGATTAGAGAGGAAGCCCTCAGGGGTCATTTCGTCGCGATGCTCGGTGCCTTTTTGCGTAACACAGTCAAAACCGGCACCAATCTCAACCCCCTTAACCGCATTAATGCTCATCAGGGCATGGGCAATATCGGCATCGAGGCGATCAAAAATCGGTTCGCCCAGGCCGGGTGGCAACCCGGTCGCGGTTACCGTAAGGCGGGCGCCAATGGAGTCCCCTTCTTTGCGCAGGCGATCCATGTACTGTTCCATCTCGAGCACTTTATCCGGATCGGGGCAGAAGAAGGGATTATTATTGACTTCCTCCCATTCCACGCGATCGATTTTGATCGGTCCTAATTGAGACAGGTATCCGCGAACTGTAACACCCTGGGATGCCAGGAAACGCTTGGCGATGCCACCGGCCGCGACCCGCATAGCGGTTTCCCGGGCGGATGAACGCCCACCTCCGCGGTAATCCCTAAAACCGTATTTCTGAGTGTAGGTATAGTCGGCGTGCCCCGGCCGAAACTGCCGGGCAATATTGGTGTAGTCCTTGGACCGCTGATCGGTATTTTCTATCAACAACCCAATCGGCGTACCAGTGGTTTTGCCCTCAAACACACCCGACATAATACGCACCTGATCTGCCTCTCGACGCTGCGTGGTATGGCGTGACGTACCAGGCTTACGGCGATCGAGATCGGTCTGCAACATCGCCTCATCGAGCTCTATCCCGGGAGGGCAACCATCGACGATACACCCCAGGCCGGGACCATGGGATTCACCAAAGGTGGTGATACTGAACAACTTGCCAAAACTGTTTCCTGACATTCGGGACTCTTTGTCGTTGATGTTGGGGACATAAAGCTATTGTTAAAACAGCTTCTCCAGGAGCTGATACGCATATTGAGCGCGGGCAGATTATACCGATTTTCAACAGGCTGTGACTAATTGTCCCACGTCAGGATACAAGCATCTTAAATTGGTCCTGATACTTTCGGCAATCATCGGCACTCAACGCCAACACACCATCTCCGCCATGGGCAAACTCCACCCAGGCAAAAGGCACCTCAGGGGCTTGCTGCTGCAAGGCAACCCAGCTATTACCCACCTCCATCACTAGCAAACCCTGATCGCTGAGATAATCTGCCGCTTGCGCAAGAATACGCCAGGCCAGATCAAGTCCATCGTTACCCGCCGCCAAACCGAGCTCAGGTTCATGATGAAACTCTGCCGGCATATCCCCCAGATCCTCGGCATCAACATAGGGAGGGTTGCTGACGATCAGATCGTATTGCCGGTCGGCCAGGGCACAAAACAGATCACTCTGGATGCATTCAACCCGTCCCAGCAGCTCATGATTGTCGACATTGATGGTGGCGACCTGCAACGCCTCTTCTGACAGATCGACCAGGTCCACTTCAGCCTCAGGATAAGCTGCTGCACAGGCGATGCCGATGCAACCACTGCCGGTGCAAAGATCCAGCACTTTGGAGACTCGAGTATCCCCCAGCCAGGGTTGGAACTCCTGCTCGATCAGTTCGGCAATTGGCGACCTTGGCACCAGAACACGCTCATCAACATAAAAAGGCATGCCACAAAACCAGGCTTTATTGATGAGATACGCCAAAGGAATGCGCTCATCAATCCGGCGATCAATCTGCTGCTGCAGTAAGTGCTGCTCGGTCTCGGTCAGATGACAACTCATCAATGAACGATCGAAATCCCAAGGCAAGTGCAGGCTTTGCAAGACCAGCTGGACAGCTTCATCCCAACCATTGTCGGTACCATGGCCATAAAATAGCTCGGCTTCGTTAAAACGGCTGAACGCCCAGCGAATGTAATCAGCGATCGTGGATAAACCATTGGCTGTAACCGAATCTTTCAAACGCTCTACTCCCATCAAAGATAAGGCCGTCATGGTAGCCAAAGCGGGCTTTAATTCCCACTACCGATCCTTCTTGCAGGGTTTTCCGTAAGCATTCGAACACGTACAATAGCGCCCCTTAATTCATTAGCCCATACCAGTACCGGCTACCCAACTGAGTGATGCATCATGGAAAAGTCGTTCGCCGATATCATCGAAGCCGTAGGTGAAGACCTTGATAGACCCGGCCTTAAAGATACACCGGCCAGAGCAGCTAAAGCTTTTAAGTTTCTCAACCAAGGCTACCAGCAAAGCCTCGACGAAGTGGTAAACGACGCCCTGTTCCCTTCTGATAATGATGAGATGGTGATCGTCAAGGATATTGAGCTCTACTCATTGTGCGAACATCACATGCTGCCCTTTATAGGCCGCTGCCACGTCGCCTACCTTCCCTCTGGCAAGGTACTGGGGTTATCCAAGGTTGCTCGTATCGTAGATATGTATGCTCGCAGACTGCAGATACAGGAAAACCTGACCAAACAGATCGCCGACACCATTCAACAGGTGACAGGTGCTTCCGGTGTTGGCGTAATTATTGAGGCCAAACACATGTGCATGATGATGCGAGGGGTACAAAAACAGAACTCCATGATGAAGACCTCTGTCATGCTTGGCCACTTCCGCAATAAAGCTCACACCAGAGCGGAATTTCTATCCTTGATTCGAGACTAACTTCATAGGCATAACAATGCCTCAACACATCCGGGACAGACTCGCTCAATAGTCGGCGTCGTTCTGTCCCTTGCCCAAAGCTGGCTTTATTGCAGCAAGACCCTCACTGTCGCCGTGCCCGGATCTCCCGCAGGAAACAACGCAGGCCCCACGCCCAGCACCATAACGGCGTTACCATCGACACCCCGCCCAACAAGCTGCTGCTTAACCGCTTCGGCATAACGGCCAGACTGTGCCAGTAAATTATTCAGGTCACTTTGCGTCGGTGAGTCCCCGGCAATAGAGACGACCAGAACAGCCGGATCAGAACGTTCCTTGAAAATCGTGACGAGTTTTTCCAGACCACTGGAAGTGGCCAGAGCGCCAACATCAGAAGGCCAGCCCGGAACGTCAATGTAGTGTTGACTCTGGATGCGAGCCTGACGAGCCTGATCAGTTTCAAAGTGTTCAACCAAGCTAAAAACACGCCCGTTACCTCGTAAAATCGCATAGGTAAGCAGGTAGTCTCCAAGCAATGATTCGTTCTCAGCAATAAGATAAAACTGAGCGTTATCGCGCCCATAGAGCTGTTTAATATTAAACACTTCATTGGCCCAGAAGTTACTACTGCCACAACGCCGACCTTGGCAGCGGTAAAGGGTTTTGTAACCTTTGGCGAGTATGGCCTGCTCGGTGAATTCAAACGCATCCTGGTTCGTATGCCCTTCCGGAATCTGGTAAAGCTTCCGGGCAAGCTGACCATTAACGCGAAACTCACTATCAGCACGCACCACGCCATTAATTTTCTTGATCGAGCCCGTAACCAACTGATGGTTACTAGCTTGCTCATTGACTTGGCTTACAAGGGTGGCGTTGGGATAGGCCTCAATGCCCAGATCTTGAGCAACCACAAACGGCACAGGCAACCAAACACCTAAAAGAATTAGAAACAGACCTCGTTTTGGCAAACCTAATGACACACAACCTCCATTTCAGCATTTACTGCGCATTAATCCATCGTTGCGACTGACCACCACCCAAAACAGAGCAGAAAAGCCAGCATATCCTACACTGTGTTATAGCATCGCCGTACATGGGATGAAAGCGTGGTACACCCCTTTATTCAAAGCTTGTTTAGCCGCTGGTTTTCAACAGATTTCAAAGCGTTCCTCAAGGAACAGCTATTCCCGTTGTTACTGTTGGCCAGCGCCATCTTCACAATACTGCTCAGCGAAGGGCTCCCCCCCGCCTCTCAGGCACTGATTATCGCCTGCCTGGGCGGCTGCCTGATCATCTACCGAAGTTGCTCAAGAGGTTACCGCCAGCAGCACCTGTTTGCTAATGCCGATGAAAATCCAAGGATACTGATTGACGGGCAAGGCCATGTTTTACAGAGTAATGCTGCCGCCAAACTTTTCCTTCCTGATACTGATCAACTGACCGCGATCGGAAACTGCTTTAAAGAGGATGAAACCCGCGCAATTCTTGAGCTGATCAACGCTGCCCGGAACGGCCAATCCCGCATTGAAACATTGCCATTGACCATTGCCGGATCTACCCATCAATTTCGTATCACTTGTCAACCATTACAAGAACACAACCTCAGGGGAAATTGGCTGCTCAGCTTTTGCGATATCACAGAGCTTCAAATGCTGGGGCTGGCACTAGAACAAACCGAACAGCATTATCAGCAAGTTGTCGATCTAACGACAGAAGCCTTGCTCCTTCTCGACGGCGGGATTATCACTTACGCTAACCGATCTGCCGCCCGGTTACTGGGGGTTGATAATGAAGAGGATTTGATCCACCGAGAACTCAGGGAATTCATCACGAATTCGCAATGGGCAAAACTACCCAAACCCTTCCACCAACTGCTGCATAAGAAAAGCTATCAGCTCAATGACTGCGAGCTGGAACTCTGCACTCAAAACAAAACCCCTCTATTCGTAGAAGCTGTCGCCAACCCTTTTCAATTTCAAGAGCATATCTCGGTTTTGCTATCACTCAGGGATATAGGGTACCAAAAGGAGCAACAACAACAGCTGGAACACGCGGCCCATTATGACGACATCACCAGCTTACCTAACCGGCAATTTTTCCTTGCTCAGCTTTCACGGGTAATTGCGCGTTCACACCGAGCCCCAACCGAACATGCCGTCTTGTTTATTGACTTGGATAACTTTAAAGAGATCAACGACACATTGGGCCACCAAACCGGAGACCATGTATTGCAGGAAATTGCTCGTCGACTGAGCAACCACTCGCGTCGGGAAAACACTTTAGCCCGACTGGGCGGCGACGAATTTTCGTTACTGATTGAGAATATATCATCCCCTTACGATGCTTCATCCGCTGCAAGCAATATTGTGGAATTGCTCAGCACACCAATTCGACTTCACGGTCATACTCGATGGGTAACTCCCAGCATTGGCATTGCGCTTTACCCGCAAAATGGCACAACAACAAAAGAATTGCTGAAAAATGCCGACACCGCAATGTATCACGCAAAGCGGGCAGGAAAAAATAGCTACCGTTTTTTTAGTGCCAACATGAATCGTACGCTTAACCGGCGGCTGCAACTGGAGCAGGAACTGGATTCAGCGCTCTCTCAAGGCTCAATCCAGAGTTATTTCCAGCCCAGAGTACAAGCCAAAGACAACCAGATTATCGGACTTGAAGCCCTGTCTCGCTGGTATAACGAAGAAGGCGAACTAGTAACTCCTGGCGAACACCTTCCTATCGCAGAACAGAGCCAGCTAATATTTCGCTTCGAGCAGGAGGTCTTGCAACTACTACAAGATCAATTGAGAAAATGGCGGTTATTAGGGGTTTCTTACGGAACCTTGTCGATCAATCTCTCCGCTGCATTATTACAAGATAGCGAAGAGTTACTGGTTCAACTAAATCGCCTTCGCCTGGAACAAACCGTCGATAATCAATTGGAAATCGAGCTTGACGCCCCCATTTTGCTAAACGAAAGCCCAAAACTAACTGACGTTCTGCATAAAATTTCACAGCTAGGTTTTAAAATATCACTGGATCGATTCGGGGCCACCCCAACCTCTTTACCATTACTGAGCGCACTCCCCATCGACACAATAAAAATCGATCCGAACTTAGTGCGTGACGTTGATAGCTCTTCTGAATCGCAACGCATACTAAAAACCATATCGTTAACGGCCCAAAATCTTGGCATACAATTAACCGCTACCGGGGTCGAAACCGAACAACAGGCGCACCAATTGAAGAAACTTGGCTGCACACTGATGCAAGGATATTTTTTCCATTCACCACAGAATGCGGAAACAACAACGCACTTACTGCTAGAAAAACAAAGAGAGCAAACTCAACCCTTTGGTGATCGGTAACTCTCAAGCCAGGCCAACGCTTCAGCTTCTGAAGAAAAGCCTTTTACAGGAAACGTCGGTGGTTGCAACGTGGCATACATACGCAACAGAAAACGTTCCAATGGCGTTTTAGTAACTACCGCAACCGCCGCTGAGATTCGACGATACTCCTCACCTTGCAAATATTTCAAGGCTTCATTATCAACCTTTACAGTTCGTTGAGCAGTAATTAAAGCCGGATGTTTATCAGAACAAATATCATATGCAAGCCGAGCAATATGCTGCACAGATTCAAGCGTAACATGAGCATCAGGGCCATAGTCCACCCTCATAATTCCATCTTCTTCCATCCAGACTTTTGGTGCCACGACAGAACCTCAATACAATTAATTCACCACTTAAAATCACCAACCTGCTCTATTTATTGCTTTTTCTGCATCCCTTTTCTTTCCGAAGAATAATAGTGGGTTCGGCAACAATCAGGTAACCCTACTCTGCCCTTTCAATAAATTGATTTAAGACATTCGCCACTTCGGTCACTTCTGCTTCCATATGAAGATGATGCCCTCCGGCGACGGGGCACAAAGAGAAGCGTTGTAGAAGCTCACGGCTTCGGGCAAACTCTTCCCGAGATAAATAGATTCCATCTTCAGCAAGAATCAAACAGGTTGGTGCCACTATGTTAGCGACGAATGCCCTGGCTTGATTCCATGTTAACCGCATCATTGAAGGCAAGCGCAACCTGAGATCACTGCGCCATTGGAAACCGCCATCAACGGTCTCTACGCCTCTTTTTGTTAGAGGTTTGGCTGCATCAAATGACAATGGATTAAGCCCTTTCATCCTAGCCTCTATTGCTTCATCCACCGTAGCATAAACAGTTTTACGTTTTTGAGTAACGCTTTGCATTCCGGTTATTGCTTTTGCCAACTGCTCGGGGGAATCGCTACTGGAGGTAACCATTGGCCAAATGCCATCAATCAAGAGCAATCTCTCAACACGTTGAGGAAAGCTACCGGCGATCAACATGGAAATAACACCGCCCATCGAATGACCTAACAAGGAAAATTTGTTAATAGATAACGCGTCGGCTATCGCAAGCACATCCGCCACATTATCCCAAATGTTGTAGGCAACTCCGACGGGGCGGTGATCACTTCGGCCATGACCGGCCAGATCAAGCGCCAGAATTCTGTAATGCTTCAATAATGGGGCCAAAAAATGGAAGCTGGCAGCATTATCCAGCCAGCCATGAAGGGCGAACAAAACTGGCTGGTCCTGGTCACCCCAGCCGCAAATAGAAAAGCACAGGCCATTAGCCTCAACTTCAAACTCATCAAATCCGGAAGTGCTATGCATCATTGGTTATCCTCACTCAACAGTCGCTCTAGCACGGTATGAATATGGTGAGCGCTTTCCAGTGGATGCTCCAGCGGGAACATGTGAGTTCCCTGAACCCGCCTTTGCAATAGATTTCGATTTCGCTGCCCACGCCTGACCCGTTGCGCCTTAACCACATCACTGTGCTCCCCATACAGCAAGGCGGTTGGTGTCACGAAACGGTTATAACGGTCGGGGGAGCGGTGGGGCACATTGCGGTAGATGCTAACTTCTATTTGTGGATCGTAGACCAACTCGACATTCTGGCCAGCATGGGATAAACCCGCCCTCAGGTAATCCTCCAGACAATCATTATCAAAATGGCGAAACAACTTTTTGCCTCTAAAGTACTCGCGCGCTTCATCGTGACTGGACCACTGTGATCGTCGATCTCGAGTACGACCTGCGGGAGTAATTCGATCGATCCAACCGGTTCGCTTGGCCAAGGAAATCACAACTTTTTCCGTGGGGCTGATAACAAAGGAATCGAGCATGACAACGGCCCTGAATAAATCGGGCCGCCTCGCTGCCGCAAACGAGCACAAAACGCCTCCGAGGGAGTGGCCAATCCCGATTATGGGCTGCTCATAGTTTCGTTCAATGGTGACTATCAGTTCATCTACGAGATGCTTCCAACTGTTGGTAACAGGGTATTGTGGGTTGTGCCCATGCTTGGCTAGATAGCCGATCTGGTACCCATGCCGCTCTAGCCCCAGGAATAATTTGCGATAGCTTTCAGAAGGAAAGCCATTCGCGTGAGCAAAGTGAATCTGCTGGTCTTTCATGAGAAAATACTGCCTGTTTTTACGCCAATTTGGCTTGCCGCTATTTAGTTGACATATAATCTATATGACCTCACCCACCAACGTAAAGCCCCAAACGACAAAACAAACGCTGGCTGAATGGCTCCAAGAAGAGCCTTTTACCCTAACCATGTCATCAGGTTTCTTCAGCTTCTATGCCCACTGCGGCATGGCCTGCGCTTTATATGAGCGAGGTTTGAAACCGGTAAAAATTACCGGTTCGAGTGCCGGTGCGCTTATCGGCTGCTGCCTGAGCAGCGACGCTTCTCCAAACCGGATACGAGATTTTTTGATTAGGCTCAAGCCCCACCAGTTCTGGGATCCAGGTTGGGGTCTGGGATTGCTCAAGGGGCAACGCTTTCGCTCATTAGTAAGAGACTTTACGGGTATCGAGCAATTTTCCGATTGCGCCATTCCGCTGCACTTATCGGCGTATCACGCTAAAAGCGGAACCACACGCATACTAGAAGATGGCGATTTAAGCCTGGCGGTCCAAGCCTCTTGCGCAGTACCCTTCTTGATGCAGCCGGCACGCATTGATGGTCAATGGTATTGGGATGGTGGCATCAAAGATCGTCATGGACTGGCTGCTACGAAGCCGGGAGAACGTATTTTTTACCATCATATCAGTTCCCGCTCCCCCTGGCGTCGCACCAACAGTAAAGCACTGGAGATCCCTCAACAATCCAACTTGCAAGCGTTAGCCATTCAGGGCTTGCCTCGCTGCTCGCCAAGAAACCTGAGCAACGGTCCCATCGCCTTAAAACAGGCTTATATTGCCACCCTAGAAGCCTTGGATCATCGTTGGACCGGTTCTGCCTGTACGATTTAGACCTTCGCCCATGAACCCTCAGGAAACCGGTTTTCCGCCCCGCCCTTCTCCCCCACTAAAACGACCAGCACCCAGCAAGGTTTCTCCACTGTTAATGGTATCGATGCCACGCCAGATCTCATTGCGGGTTGCGGATTCATGGTCAAGGTCCCACTGTTCTATTGCCGACAAACGATCATTCCGCAAGCATCGCTGTGGTAATTCAGCGATCTCTGTCGCGAGCTGAACGGCGCAATCCAGGGCCTTGCCTGATTCGCACAGACGATTCACTAAACCGATTCGTTCTGCTTCCACTCCATCTATTCCGCGCCCGGTAAGAATCAGATCCATCGCTCGGCTATGGCCAATCAAGCGGGGTAATCGCACGGTTCCCAGATCCACCAACGGAACCCCGAATCGCCGGCAGTAAACTCCAAACAATGAATCCCTGGCCGCGACTCTCAGGTCACACCACAAGGCCAACTCCAGACCGCCGGCTACCGCAGGACCTTCAACAGCTGCGATAACAGGTTTGGATAAGCGCATCCGGGTCGGCCCCATAGGACCACGCCCTTCCACCTCAACAGGCTGGGGCGTGCCGTTAGCAACACCTTTTAGATCAGCGCCGGCACAAAATGCCCCACCCTCACCGCTGAACACCGCAACGGATGCAGATTCGTCGTGATCAAAACAATCAAAAGCCTCATAGAGGGCTTGGGCAGTAGTTTCGTCAACGGCATTTTTACATTCGGACCGATTGATCGAAATATGGGTGATATTCCCGAGTTTACGGGTCAGAACAGTTGCGTCACTCATGATTGGAAAAGCTCACTATTATTTTTATTGTGAAATAGAAGTACAGATAACTCTATTTTTTCTAGAAGGCTCAGAGACGTCCCTGCGGGCCAAACACGGCCTCTAAAACGCCAAAGCCTCCTGCGACCCATTCCGCCTCAATAACGGCTACATCAGCGGTAGCAAACCTGAGCCCGCGGGACGGAGCATTGTCTAATAACCATCCCGCCATATTACTCACTAAAGGCATATGACAAACCAGCATTATCGATTGCTCAGAAGATTGATCAACCAACTCTTTCAGCGCAACAACCGGATCGGCATCGGGTACGAGCAAATCACTGGTCGTAAAACTACCGGTGAAAGTCTGACAAATCAGGCCTGCCGTTTGTTGCGCACGCCGATAGGGACTGGCGATAATATGATCAATCTTTAAATCTGATAGATGCTCAAGCGTCGCCAGCACTTGAGCTTCACCCCGCTCGGTAAGCACACGTTCGGAATCTTCTTCCGCCATAAGCCCTGCTTCCCCATGACGCATGAGCAGAATATGACGACTCATCGGTTAGCCCTCTGGCCAATCGCGAAAAGGAAACGGTTTCTCATCACTGTTATAAGTAAGAAATGACAACACCTGGTAAATAAAACAATTCAGGCTTTTGGAAAAATGCAAAACATTGTCGTTTGGACTACCGGTTATCAAGGCAAATATCAGCTGAACCAAAATCACTAACGCAACCACAAGTCTTGCTACTTGCATGATGACCCAGAACATCAGCATAAACAGAATTCTCAGCCATTGAGACTCCGATTTCAGGTGCTGTTTAACGGATTCGTCCATGGTCTAAACTCCTCTTGTTAATCGGACTGAAGGATAAATTCAACGTCAGTTTTCTGCTCGCCTAGCATAAGGTGTCTGGTGACGTCCCGAATACTGCGCTTATTGACAACAATCTCGTAGAGGCCATCGACCAGAGGCATATAAACCTCCAGCTCACGAGCCTTGGCCCGAACCAGCTGCAACGTATTTATCCCTTCGGCTACCTGGCCCAGCTCTGCCTCTGCCTCCTCCAGCGACTTACCCTGGCCCAGGGCATAGCCCACACGAAAATTACGGCTCAACGAGCTGGTGCAGGTGACAATCAGGTCTCCTACACCAGACAGGCCCAAAAAGGTTAGCGGATTAGCGCCCATTTTTACGGCAAAGCGACTCATTTCCGCCAGGGAGCGAGTGATCAACATACTTTTGGTGTTCTCACCCATTCCTAAGGATTCTGCCAGGCCAGCGACAATGGCATAAATATTTTTCAAGGCTCCGCCCAGCTCTACACCGTAAATATCGTGATTCGAATAAACCCTGAAGTAGTCAGAATGCAATAGCCCCTGAACCTCCTGGCACAGGGCTTCGTCATCACTGGCGATGACCGTTGCTGTGATTGCCTTGGCAACCACCTCCTTGGCAAGATTAGGTCCGCTGAGCACACCAATACGAGCCTCTGGCACCTCCTCAGCCAAAATCTGGCTCATCAAGTCAAAGCTACCCGCTTCAACTCCTTTGGTGGTACTGATAAGCACTTTGCCAACAACAGCCTCCTTCATGGTTTGTACCACGGAGCGAAATGAACTGCTGGGAATGGAAACAAAAATCACATCGGCTTCCGCCACCACCCAAAAGATATCGGTGGAAGCGTGAATGCCTTCATGAAGCTGGTAATCCGGAAGATAACGGCTATTGACTCGTTGTTTGTTAATATCCTTGGCTAATGCCTCGTCCCGCATCCACTGACGAACCTCATGACCATTACTCGCGATAATATCCGCTATCGCAGTGCCAAAACTGCCACCGCCAATTACAGCGATAATCTTACCTGTCATAAATACTCTCTATTTGCTTTACATCTGACTTGAAGCCGATGAGAAACCGTTTCTTCGTATGGCTTTGAGTGTATCACAGACAACTCAGAGATCTTGGCATCCACCGCATGTAAACCGCATAGTAGATGAATGTTTGAATTTTGTTACCAGCTGCCGCTGTGCGTTATGCCACTGGGTAATTGGTGATATAGTCACCGCGTAAATCTGACCTATAGTGGCCAATCTGGCTGTGATGCTCTGATACCCGCCCAGCACAGCTTAGCGAATACGGACATCACACCTATATAACCCAGGATTATCTATGACCCCTAAAAACGCCTACACCCGTGAAGAGCTGCTCGAATGCGGCGCCGGAAAGATGTTCGGGCCCGGCAATGCCCAGCTCCCTACCCCTAATATGCTGATGATGGACAGAATAAGTCACATCGCTTCAGAGGGTGGAGAATACGGTAAGGGAGAGATTATCGCTGAACTCGACATCACCCCGGATCTCTGGTTTTTTGAATGTCATTTCCCTGGCGATCCGGTCATGCCTGGATGCCTGGGGCTGGATGCAATGTGGCAACTGGTTGGCTTCTATCTTGGCTGGCAGGGAAACCCCGGCCGCGGACGTGCGCTGGGCTGCGGCGAAGTGAAATTTACCGGGCAGATTCTGCCAACAGCAAAAAAGGTCACCTACCGGATCAATATTAAGCGGGTGATTAGCCGTAAGCTGGTATTGGGTATTGCCGATGGCTCCGTCAGCGTTGACGGCAGAGAGATCTACACCGCGAACAACTTGCGAGTAGGTCTGTTTACATCCACAGACAATTTCTGAGTCTACAGAGCAAGGTAAAGTACTATGAGACGCGTAGTAGTAACCGGAATGGGCATCACTTCTTGCCTGGGTAACGACAAAGCCAGTGTTCTGGACTCCCTCAAACAGGGTAAGTCTGGCATTAGCTTGAATGAAACTTACCAGGAAATGGGTTTTCGCAGCCACATATCTGGCTCTGTTGACCTGGATCTGGCCGAGCACATTGACCGCAAACGTTTGCGCTTTATGGGCCAGGCCGCAGGGTACGCTTACCTGGCTATGGAGCAGGCAATTGCCGATGCAGGCCTGAGCGAATCTGAAGTTTCAAACGTACGCACCGGTTTGATTGCTGGTTCCGGCGGAGCCTCTTCCGAGAACATAGTAGAAGCCGCCGATATCATCCGTGAAAAAGGCATTAAGCGAGTTGGACCTTACCGGGTTCCGCGCACCATGGGCAGCACCGTATCCGCCTGTCTGGCGACCCCTTTCCAGATTAAGGGCATCAATTACTCCATTACTTCCGCTTGCGCGACCAGTGCTCACTGTATTGGTAATGGTGTTGAACAGATTCAACTGGGCAAGCAGGATATTGTTTTTGCTGGCGGTGGCGAAGAAGAGCATTGGAGCCAGACCGGCCTGTTTGATGCGATGGGCGCCCTTTCCACCAAGTACAACGACACACCCGAAAAGGCATCTCGCGCCTACGACGCTGATCGTGATGGCTTTGTCATCGCCGGCGGTGGTGGCATGGTAGTGCTTGAAGAGCTAGAGCACGCCTTGGCTCGTGGCGCCACGATCTACGCCGAAGTTGTCGGCTATGGTGCCACATCGGACGGTTATGACATGGTTGCACCCTCAGGCGAAGGTGCTGAACGATGCATGAAGATTGCTACCGCAACTGTTGACACTCCGATCGACTACATCAACGTGCATGGCACCAGCACCCCCGTTGGTGACCTCGCTGAGCTCAAAGCCATTCGTGCCGCCTTCGGTGATAAAATCCCCCCTCTGAGTTCAACCAAATCATTGACCGGGCATTCTCTGGGTGCAGCAGGCGTGCAGGAAGCGATCTATTCCATGCTGATGCTGGAAAACGACTTCATCTGTGCATCAGCCAATGTTGAAACACTGGACCCTGAAGCCGAAGGAATGCCAATTGCACTCCAGAACAAGGACAAGGCCGGCCTTACCACCGTGATGTCCAACAGCTTTGGCTTTGGTGGCACCAATGCCTCTCTGGTTTTGCGACGCTACAATGGCTAAACAGGATTGGCTAATCACCCACAGTGATCAGCCAATTCATTAAAAAAGCGTCTACAATCGACCATCAAAAAAGGGAGCCTAAGCTCCCTTTTTTGATGGTCGATAACTTGAGGGGCCAGGCCCCTCATACCTCTGTAATCAGTTGCTCAACTCAAGCAACAGCTTGTTGAGACGCTGCACATAACCTGCAGGATCCTTCAAGCTTCCACCCTCTGCAAGGTTGGCCTGATCAAAGAGCACGGCCGTCAAGTCATTGAAACGGTCCATATCGCTCTCGTTGGCCAGCTTTTGCACCAATGGATGCTCTGGATTCAGTTCAAAACTCGGCTTGCTGTCAGGTACTGCTTGTCCCGCTGATTCCAGCACACGCCGCATCTGTGCTCCCATATCCATTTCGCCCACAACCAGACAGGCCGGCGAATCGGTCAAACGATGGGTAATACGCACTTCTTCGACCTTATCCTTAAGCACCTCAGTGACACGCTCAACCAGATCCTTGTACTCTTCAGCTACTTTTTCTTGCAGTTTCTTGTCCTCTTCGGAATCGAGCTCCCCTAGATCCAGAGCACCTTTAGCAACGCTAACCAACTGCTTGCCATCAAATTCCATCAGATGCTGCATCAACCACTCGTCAATGCGATCGTAAAGGACGACAACTTCAATTCCCTTCTTACGGAAAATCTCCAGGTGAGGGCTACTCTTCGCTGCCGCATAGCTATCACCGGCAATGAAATAGATCTTGTCCTGACCTTCAGCCATGCGCGAAACATAGTCATCAAGGGAAACCTTCTGCTCTTCGGAATCTTCATGGGTTGAAGCAAAGCGCAACAGCTTGGCAATCTTTTCCTTGTTTGCGTAGTCTTCCGCCGGGCCCTCTTTCAGTACCTGACCAAACTCACTCCAGAAACTTGCGTACTTTTCAGGTTCTTTTTTAGCCAACTTACCCAGCATGTCCAGTACGCGTTTGGTCAGCGCGCCGCGCATGGTATCGATGGCAGGATCCTTTTGCAGAATTTCGCGAGAAACGTTAAGGGACAAATCATTGGAGTCGACTACGCCCTTGATAAAGCGCAGATAAAGAGGCAGAAACTGCTCGGCTTCATCCATGATAAATACGCGTTGAACGTACAGCTTAAGCCCACGCGGGATGTCACGATTCCATAAATCATAAGGTGCTCGAGCAGGGATATAGAGCAAACTGGTGTAATCGAGCTTGCCTTCCACCTTGTTGTGACTCCAGCTCAGCGGATCCTCGAAGTCATGACTGACATGCTTGTAGAACTCTTGGTACTCCTCATCATTGAGTTCCGTACGAGGACGGGTCCAGAGAGCCGTAGCCGAATTGACGGTTTCCTCTTCCGCAGCCTTTACCTCGGTTTCATCTTCGCTTGGCAGCTCTTCCTTAATCATAATAACCGGTACGGCAATATGATCAGAGTACTTACGAATAACGTTTCGTAGACGGTGGCCATCGGCATATTCGGTACAATCGGACTTTAGATGCAAGGTAATTTCGGTGCCCCGACGGTCACGATCAGCGGACTCTATGGTGAAATCCCCCTCTCCAGCAGACTCCCAACGAACCGCTTCAGCTTCACCGGCCCGGCGGCTGACAACAGTAACTCGATCCGCCACGATAAAGGCAGAATAGAAACCAACACCAAATTGACCGATCAGGTGGGCATCTTGCTTTTGATCACCGGTCAACGACTGCAGAAACTGGGAAGTTCCCGACTTGGCGATAGTCCCCAGATTATCAATCAACTCCTGACGATTCATACCAATACCGTTATCGGCAATCGTTAAGGTATTCGCCTCGGCATCATGACTGATACGAATGGCCAATTCAGTGTCAGACTCAAGAAGCTCACTGCTAGACAGGGCCTCAAACCGCAGCTTGTCTACCGCGTCAGAGGCATTGGAAATCAGCTCCCGCAGGAAGATCTCCTTGTTGGAATACAGCGAATGAATCATCAGGTGAAGCAGCTGCTTCACTTCAGTCTGAAAGCCTAGAGTCTCTTTTTGGGTTTCTGTCGTCATTGTTATGCCTGAAAATCAGTTGATCAAAAGGAATTCGGGTGAAACGAGGTTTCACCGACGTTAGCAAGCTAGATGGGGGTGGGTGGCCCTCTTTTCAAGGGCAAGATTAGCAAGCAGACAGGTTTTACTTTGATGGGCTTAACATCATCTCTTTCAATACCCGGGAATGAAATTCCCGATAGTAAAGAATCACCACCACCAGCGCGGTGGCCCCGATAAACAACCAGGGAGAAATCACCCAAGCCAAGGTGGCCAAACCAAAGTAATAGGCTCGTAAGCCATAGTTAAAGTGCGCTGCCGCAATCGAAAGGATATTGGCAAGGCGGCTGGCATAGGCGGCTCGCTCGGTCTCAGCCAGTTCTTCATCAAACAAGGGCGCGCCACCCATTAATACCGAAGCGAAATTATAGACTCGCAGGCTCCAGGTGAAGGTAAAAAAGGCGTAGACAAAAATAACAATCATCACCAGGATCTTGAGTTCCCATGATTGTCTTGAGGTCACTTCCGTAAAAGGCAAGTCTGATAACACCAGCATGCCGCTGCCCGGGGCATTCAAAAGCGTTAACAGGCCCGCCAGCACCAGAATGGAGGTTGAGGCAAAAAAGGAAACATTTCGCTCAAGGTTTGCAATGATGCCATTATCAGCAATTCGATTTTCCCGCCTTAACAGACTTCGCATCCAATCACCTCGGTACAAATGAAGCACACTGGCAAGACAGGGGTTGCCCTTGGCTAAGTAATTCGCGACCAGGCTGTAACCAAGCCAGGTTACGAGCAAAAAACCGACCGCCAGTCCATCTACCCAATAACCTGTCACATCCACTCCCTCGTAAATTCAACCCTAATAAACTAAATAGCTGCTGCTTGCACGGTCAACAGATAGCCAATGCCAAACACTAAAAAAAATCGACCCGTAAACGGAGGCAACAAAGCCCCTCCACAATCCTCTGCTCTTACTCGGCGAAGCAGAAACAGAGCCACAACCAACGAAGGCAGAAGCCAATAAAGCTGGTCAATCAAACTCAATATAGCAAGGTAACCGCAGAACAAATAGCAACTCAATAACAGAGCCACATAGAGCCACCGCGAACACCCAAGACCAAGTCGTACCGTTAGCGTTTGCAGGACTTGCTGGCGGTCCTCATTAATGTCACGAAGCTCATTACTTAACAGCAATAATGATGAGAGGATAGCAATGGGGACAGAAAGCCAGATTACCTTAGTAGCGAGACTAGCGGTCATACCATAGTAGGCACCCAGTACCAACAGCACACCGGTAAACCAGAACACCAAGACAACACCCAAGCCTCGACGCTTATAGTTAACCGGCTCTGCCGTGTAATAAAATCCACCCAGAAAACCCAACACACAGAGTAACAACAACCCCAGGTCTGTTTTTATGGTTAGCCACAGGCCAATCGCTGAAGCCGCGACGCCACACAGAATTCCGATACGGGTGTTACGCGTAATCGCCGCCAATACCTGTGTCGTTACTTCATCCGTTTCTGTTTCGGCCCTCTTCCAATATGATTTATCACCATGATCGTTAATCAGGTTTGTGGTCGCTTGTGCGAGCAGTGCTGCGACAATAATCAAACTACTGCGTAACCAATCGTGATAACCCTCCTGATTTGCAATCAGAACACCGAGGCTACTGGCGATTAGGGCAACACTAAAAGAAAACGGGCGCAGCGCCCTGAAAAAGCTGTATTTACGAGAATCTATCACACTATAAATCCATGACTATTCAGCCGCTCCATCATACCCAGCAGACACAAAAAAGGCAGCCCGAAGGCTGCCTTTTTCATTACTGAATGAACGCCTACTTGGCAGTCCAGCCAGTAATTTCTGCTAAAGCACTGCCGATTTCAGCCAGGCTGCGAACGGTCTTGACACCAGCATCTTCCAGCGCGGCAAACTTCTCATCTGCCGTGCCCTTGCCACCGGAGATAATCGCCCCGGCATGTCCCATACGCTTGCCTTTGGGTGCAGTGACACCAGCAATGTAAGAGACAACAGGCTTGGTGACATTCGCCTTGATGTAAGCTGCTGCTTCTTCTTCTGCGGTACCACCAATTTCACCGATCATAACGATCGCTTCAGTGGCTGGATCCTTCTGGAACATTTCCAGTATGTCGATAAAGTTGGAACCCGGAATAGGGTCTCCGCCGATACCAACACAGGTGGACTGGCCAAAACCGGCATCGGTGGTCTGCTTAACCGCTTCATAGGTCAAGGTGCCTGAACGAGAAACGATACCCACTTTGCCTGGCAGGTGGATGTGACCCGGCATGATACCGATCTTGCATTCACCAGGGGTGATAACGCCCGGGCAGTTGGGCCCGATCAGGCGTACACCCAACTCGTCACACTTGACCTTGCATTCGAGCATATCCAGAGTAGGAATGCCTTCGGTGATGCAGACGATCAACTTGATACCGCCGTTGGCAGCTTCAAGGATGGAATCCTTACAAAACGGAGCTGGCACATAAATAACAGAAGCATCGGCACCCGTTGCAGCAACGGCTTCGGAGACGGTATTAAAAACCGGCAAACCCAGGTGGGTTTGACCGCCTTTACCCGGCGTTACACCACCTACCATCTGCGTACCATATTCAATGGCCTGCTCTGAGTGGAACGTACCCTGCGCGCCAGTAAAGCCCTGGCAGATCACCTTGGTGTCTTTGTTAATCAATACGCTCATTACTTGCCCTCCGCAGCTTTCACTACTTGCTGAGCCGCATCGGTCAGGCTGGTAGCCGCGATGATGTCCAGACCACTGTCCGCCAGAACCTGGGATCCCAGTTCAGCGTTGTTACCCTCCAGGCGAACCACCACGGGTACCTGTACGCCCACTTCTTTCACAGCACCGATGATGCCTTCGGCAATCAGGTCACAACGTACAATGCCACCAAAGATATTCACCAGCACGGCTTTCACGTTGTCATCAGAAAGAATGATTTTGAACGCTTCGGTGACGCGTTCCTTGGTTGCACCACCACCTACGTCGAGGAAGTTAGCAGGAAAACCGCCATGTAAGGCAACGATATCCATGGTTCCCATGGCCAGGCCTGCACCGTTAACCATGCAACCGATGGTGCCATCGAGCGCAACGTAGTTCAGTTCCCACTGAGCCGCATGCGCTTCACGCTCATCTTCCTGGCTAGGATCATTCATTTCACGAACCTGAGCCTGACGATAAAGCGCATTACCATCGACACCCAGCTTGGCGTCGAGGCAGTGCAGATTGCCTTCGTCAGTAATGACCAAAGGGTTAATCTCGATCAGGGCAAGATCCTTGTCCTGGAACAGCTTGGCCAGCCCCAGGAAAATCTTGGTGAACTGCTTGACCTGATCGTTATTAAGACCCAGCTTGAAGCCCAACTCACGGCCCTGATAAGGCTGAGCGCCGACCAATGGGTCGATTTCAGTCTTCAGGATTTTCTCCGGAGTTTCTTCCGCAACCGTTTCGATTTCAACACCACCTTCAGTGGATGCCATGAAAACAATACGGCGGGTGGCGCGGTCAACGACTGCACCCAGATAAAGCTCTTCGGCTATATCGGTGCAAGACTCGACCAGAATTTTACTCACTGGCTGACCATTCTCATCTGTCTGGTAAGTCACCAGATTTTTACCCAACCAGGTCTGGGCAAAGTCACGAATGTCATCCTTGGAATCGACCAGCTTAACACCGCCAGCCTTACCCCGGCCGCCGGCGTGTACCTGCGCCTTGACTACCCATTTATCACCACCGATACGATCCGCCGCTTGTGCCGCTTCCTCGGGTGTATCGCAGGCATAGCCCTTGGATACAGGCAACCCATACTCGGCAAATAACTGTTTGCCCTGATACTCATGAAGGTTCATGCTCGTTTTACCGTTGCAATGTGCGCCAGGCGCACCGTTCTGACCTCAATAACATCCTGACCTTCGTCAATCTGCTATCCCTAGAGCGGACCAGGTCCGCAAATTTTCTGACCGCAGCCAAGGCTGCAATCCTGAGACAGGTTCCGAAGAACTTGCCTCTGAATCTGAACTCTACTTCTTGCGCTTTTTGCGATTGGCGACGTGTATGGCATGACCATCTACCGCCAAGGCCGCCTCGTGGAAGGCTTCTGAAACGGTTGGGTGAGCAAATACGGTCAACGCGATATCTTCTGCGCTGGAACCAAATTCCATCGCAATAGCCGCTTGTTGGACAAGCTCGGCAGCGCTGGGGCCCAACACATGAACACCCAGAATACGGTCGGTAGCTTCATCAGCAATCACCTTGACCAGACCGGTGGTATCATCGGAAGCCATCGCACGACCACTGGCCGCAAATGGGAAAGTACCGACCTTATAAGCCTCACCACTCGCCTTGATCTCTTCTTCGGTTTTACCGACCCATGCCAGTTCCGGGTGGGTATAGATCACGGAAGGGATCAGGTCATAGTTCATCTGGGCGGCCTGCTCAGCGATCAGCTCAGCGACCATAATACCCTCTTCCGAGGCTTTGTGAGCCAGCATGGGGCCACGTACCACATCACCAATGGCATAAACGCCTGGCACGCCGGTACGGCACTGATCATCAACAAAGACGAAGCCTCGCTCATCCATATTGACACCACAATCGGCGGCTAGCGCGTTTTCGGTGTAAGGGCGTCGGCCAACGGCCACAATCAACTTATCGAAGGTGACCTTCTGCTCTTCCCCTTTCTGATCGAGGAAGGTAACGGTAACTTCTTCACCTTTGATTTCAGAGCCGGTCACTCGAGCGCCAAGACGCACATCCAGCCCCTGTTTCTTGTAGACTTTGAGAGACTCCTTGGCAACCTGCTGATCGGCAATCGCGAGGAAGTTTTCCTGCGCCTCAAGCACAACCACATCAGAGCCCAGACGAGCCCAGACACTGCCAAGCTCGAGCCCGATCACTCCGGCACCGATTACGCCCAAACGCTTGGGGACGCTCTGAAATTCAAGGGCTCCGGTAGAATCGACGATGATATCGCCGGTCTTTGGGGCTGGCGGGATATCGATGGGGGTGGAACCGGTTGCGAGAATGATATTTTCACATTCCAACACTTCAGCTTTGCCGTCCGCATCGGTGACTTCTACCTGGTGGGGACCCAGAATCTTACCGGTACCCATAATCGGAGTAACGCCGTTGGCCTTGAACAAGCCTGCAACACCGTTGGTCAGGTTTTCAACAATACCTTCTTTGCGTTTGATCATCTTGGGCACATCGATTTCGACTTTGCCCAGGCTGATGCCATGCTGATCCATCTTGTTGCTGTTCTCGTAGAATTTCCACGAGCTATCCAGCAGAGCCTTGGATGGAATGCAGCCAACATTAAGGCAGGTGCCGCCCAATGCCGGCTTGCCATTTTTTTTGGTTTCGCGCTCGATACAGGCTGTTTTCAAGCCTAGCTGAGCGGCTTTAATAGCGGCCACATAGCCGCCAGGTCCTGAACCGATTACTACTACATCAAACTGTTTTGCCATGATCGTATCCTGCTAAATTCGTGTTGAAAAAATCCGCTGAAACCCATAATGATTGACGGGTTAAATCTCCAGCAGGAACCTGGCGGGATCTTCGAGCAGATCCTTGATAGTTACCAGAAATGTCACCGCTTCCTTGCCGTCGAGCAATCGGTGGTCGTAGGAAAGAGCCAGGTACATCATTGGCAGGATTTCGACCTTACCATTGACCGCCATCGGGCGTTCCTGAATCTTATGCATACCCAAAATGGCTGACTGGGGCATGTTCAGGATGGGTGTCGAAAGCAAAGAACCAAAAACACCACCATTGGAAATGGTAAAGGTGCCGCCGGTCATATCTTCAATACCCAGCTTACCATCACGAGCTTTCAGGCCATATTCACGAATGCTCGATTCAATATTAGCCAATCCCATATTATCGGTGTCGCGCAATACAGGCACGACCAGCCCACGATCGGATGAGACCGCAACGCCAATATCCTGATAACCATGATAAACCACATCGTTGCCATCGATGGATGCATTAACAATGGGCTGACGCTTGAGGGCTTCGACACAGGCTTTGACAAAGAAGCCCATAAAGCCCATGCGAACACCATGCTTCTTCTCGAACAGGTCCTTGTACTGGGCACGAAGCTCCATCACAGGCTTCATGTTGACCTCATTGAAGGTGGTCAACATCGCTGTCATCTGTTGTGCTTCGACCAGACGCTCGGCAACACGTTTGCGCAAACGAGTCATCGGCACACGCTTTTCAACACGCTCGCCCGTAAATACCGGAGTACTAGCATCCACTTTGGCAACCGGAGCGGTGGCTGCTGGTTGTTGACCGGCCTGCTCGGCGGCTTTCAGTGCGTCTTCTTTAGTGACTCGACCACCTTTACCGGTACCGGCAATCTGGCTGGGATCGAGACCTTTTTCATCGGCGATCTTACGTGCCGCCGGGCTTAAAATCGCTTCCTGTGCAGGAGCAGCCTGTGCAGCTGGAGCTTCGGCGGCCGGAGCGGCTGGGGCAGCCGTAGCCGCCGCGCCCGCTTCAAAGATAGCAATCAGCTCTTCACTCAAAACCGTCTCGCCTTCGGCTTTGACGATCTCTTTAAGCACACCGTCATTGGGGGCCAACACCTCAAGAACGACTTTATCCGTTTCGATGTCGGCCAACAGATCATCTCGAGCTACCGCTTCCCCTGGCTGCTTGTGCCAGGTAGCGATGGTTCCGTCGGCGACCGACTCAGGAAAACTTGGGGCTTTGATTTCAGTACTCATTTGTTAGGTTCCTATAACCGCTTCTTTCAGGGTTGCTCTAATTGGGCTCACAGGGTGAAGGCATCATTGACCAGCTTCTCTTGCTGTTCGACGTGGGTGGACATATACCCACACGCCGGAGCAGCGGAAGCGTCTCGCCCTGCATATTTAAGGTGGTATTGAAGGTCTTTTCCTGGCACATGCTCGGCGATGGCTCGGCGCATGTGGTGTTGACTCGAGTACCAGGCGCCCTGATTCATCGGTTCTTCCTGACACCAGACAACCGACTCCAGATTTTTGTAAGGTGCAAGTGCTGCCATCAGGTCCTCGTGGGGGAACGGATAGAGCTGCTCAATACGCAGTATAGCGGCATTATCAAGCTCGTCATTACGACGTTTCTCCAATAGGTCGTAGTAGACCTTACCACTGCACATTATGACCCGGTTAACCTTAGCAGGGTCCTGCTCATCGACCTCAGGAATCACGGTCTGGAAGCTGCCTTCGGCCAAGTCCTCAATAGTAGAAATGGCCATCTTGTGACGCAGCAAGCTCTTCGGGGTCATCACAATTAAGGGCTTACGCAGAGGCCGCAGCTGTTGGCGACGTAGCATATGGTAGACCTGAGCGGGAGTGGTCGGCACGCACACCTGAATATTATGCTCGGCACAGAGCTGCAGATAACGCTCTAACCTGGCGGAAGAGTGTTCAGGCCCCTGCCCTTCATAACCGTGTGGCAGCAGCATGGTCAGGCCGCACAGACGCCCCCACTTATGCTCGCCACTGGTAATAAACTGATCAATCACCACCTGAGCGCCGTTGGCAAAATCACCAAACTGGGCCTCCCAAATAACCAATGCTCCCGGAGTGGTGGTGGAATAACCATATTCAAAGGCCAACACGGCTTCTTCGGACAAGAAGGAATCGTAAATATCGATTTGCGGCTGGTCATCCGCAAGATGAGCCAATGGCATGTAAGCCACACCATCTTTCTGATTATGCAGCACGGCATGGCGGTGAGAGAAGGTTCCACGCCCGACGTCCTGACCCGTCATACGTACCTGGTTACCCTCATCGAGCAAGGTCGCATAGGCCATGGTCTCGGCAAAGCCCCAGTTAAGCGGCAAAGCGCCCGCGGCCATTTTGCGGCGGTCTTCAATAATCTTACCAACCTGGCGCTGAAGAACCACACCTTCAGGAATTTCATTAAGCTGGTGTGCCAGCTCCTGCAGGCGACGCAGGTCAAACCTCGTGTCGCACTCGGCGGTCCATTCATGGCCCAGATAAGGTTCCCAGTCAACGAAGAGTTCTGTATTGGGCTTCTTGACCAGGCTTTTCACCACGTGCTGACCATCATCCAGCGCATTGCGGTATTCGTTCGCCATGTTCTGATCGTCTTCAGAGGTAATCACCCCTTCAGCGATCAGCTGTTCAACATAAATTGTGCGACTGGTTTTCTGCTGTTTGATCTGCTGATACATCAGCGGTTGTGTGCCTGAAGGCTCATCCGCCTCGTTGTGGCCACGGCGACGATAGCAGACCAGGTCAATAACAACGTCCTTATTGAACTCCATGCGGTAATCAACCGCCATCTTGGCCGCAAAGAACACCGCTTCAGGGTCATCCCCATTGACGTGCAAAATCGGCGCGTCAACAATCTTGGCAACGTCGGTGCAATATTCGGTTGACCGAGTGTCTTCAGGTTTGCTGGTCGTAAAGCCAACCTGGTTGTTGATGATTACATGGATGGTGCCGCCGGTTTTGTAGGCACGTGTCTGGGACATCTGCAATGTCTCCATCACAACACCCTGCCCGGCAAAGGCCGAGTCACCGTGAATCGCGATGGGCACAACCTGTACCCGCTCACTGTCCTTGCGTCGATCCTGACGAGCTCGTACAGACCCTTCGACAACGGGAGAGACAATTTCAAGGTGCGACGGGTTAAAGGACAGCGCCAGGTGCAACTCGCCACCCGGGGTCATCACATTGGAGGAGAAACCCTGGTGATACTTCACATCACCGGACCCCATCTCATGCAATTTCTTACCTTCAAACTCATCAAACAGATCAGCTGGGTTCTTACCCAACGTATTGACGAGTACGTTCAGGCGGCCACGGTGCGCCATGCCGATACAAATTTCCCGGGTGCCATAGGAACCACTACGTTGAATAATCTCATCCAACATGGGGATCAGGCTTTCTCCGCCCTCAAGGCCGAAACGCTTGGTACCAGGAAACTTTGTGCCAAGGTATTTTTCAAGCCCCTCGGATGCGGTCAAACGCTCCAACAGGTGTACTTTGGATTCCGGCGTAATATCGGGGCGTCCACGGACCGATTCCATACGATTTTGGAACCAGCGACGCTCATCCGTGTTGACGATGTGCATAAACTCGGCGCCGATACTGCCACAATAGGTGTGTTTCAGGTGTTCGAATATCTCACCCAGAGTCGCTTCGTCTTTGCCGATAAACAGCGACCCCGTCTGAAATGGGGTATCGAGATCAGCAGCAGAGAGGCCGTGGTATTCAAGCTTAAGGTCTGGAACGGGTTCACGCTGTACAAGGGAAAGCGGATCCAGCTGGGCGTTTTGATGGCCGCGAACCCTATAGCCGCTGATCAGTCGTAGTACCAGAACCTGCTTCTTCTCATGGTCAGAAGAAACCACAGCGGGATTGACATGCTGGGTACGGTTACGAGCGAGATAGAGGAAATGTTCCTGAATTGTCGAGTGCGGAACATCTCTGGCCGTCACCCCCTCAATTTGAGGTAACTTTTCAAAGTAATCACGCCACTCTTCAGGCACCTCATTAGGGTCCCGAATATAGAGTTCGTAGAGTTCTTCTACGTATGCAGCATTGCCACCGGATATATGGGAGGAATCCCACATCCGCTGCATCACACCTTCTTGCTTCACAATATTACCCCGTACTCTAGGGACGCTCTGCGTATGGGGCCATACGTTGGACTACAGGTGAAAATTCATCACCTTCCACAGAACGGACGGTCAAACCGAGCATCCCTTGTTGGTTGTTTTATGTTATTGCCGGACCTTTTGAGCCCGGTTATTGCTAACTACCGGGCGTATAGCCCGGTAGTGATATTCCAACGAGTAATCTAGTCTGCGGGTAATCAGGTACCACTCTTGAGTAACATATGACGAATATGACCAATCGCCCGCGTGGGGTTGAGGCCTTTCGGACAAACATTGACGCAATTCATGATGCCCCGACAACGGAACACACTAAATGGATCATCAAGATCCGCCAGCCGCTCTTCCGTATGGGTATCGCGACTGTCTACCAGGAAGCGGTATGCTTGTAGCAGCCCGGATGGGCCAACAAACTTATCCGGATTCCACCAAAAAGATGGGCAGGCTGTTGAACAGCATGCACACAAAATACACTCGTAGAGTCCATCGAGCTTTTCACGCTCTTCAGGACTTTGCAGGCGTTCGATCGCCGGTGGCGGCGTTTCGTTTTGCAGATAAGGCTTGATCTTTTCGTACTGGGCATAAAACTGAGCCATATCGACGACAAGATCGCGAATTACCGGCAAGCCTGGTAACGGACGCAACACCAGCTTGTCATTGGTCACCACCGCGGAAAGCGGAGTAATACAAGCCAGGCCATTGGTACCATTCATGTTCATACCGTCCGAGCCGCAAACACCTTCGCGACATGAACGACGATAAGCCAACGAAGGGTCCTGCGCCTTAACCAAAGCCAACACATCGAGCACCATCAGGTCTTTGCCTTCAGGAATCTCTACCTGCAGGTCCTGCATATAGGGGACCTGGTCTACCTCGGGGTTGTAACGATAGATACTGACTAACATGCTGAGCTCCCTGAATTAGTAGGTCCGAATCTTCGGAGGAAACGCTTCGACGGTCTTGGGCGCAAAGTTCACTTCACGCTTGCCAACACGCTTCTCGATTGGGAAATACAGGGAGTGCTTCAGCCAGTTCTCATCATCACGCTCGGTAAAGTCATTACGCGCGTGAGCGCCTCGGCTTTCTTTACGCTCTTCCGCAGATACCGCGGTAGCGTAAGCCACCTCGTACAGGTTTTGCAGCTCCAATGCTTCAATACGCGCGGTATTGAAGGCATTGCTCTTGTCTTCAAGATGCAGGTTCTGAACCCGGGTTCCCAACTCTTCAAGCAGTTTGAGCCCCTTCTGCATGCTCTCACCTTCACGGAAAACACCGAAATACAGCTGCATGGTTTTCTGAAGTTCTTCACGAACCTCGGCAACCTTTTCACCGCCAGTGCTGCTGTTAAGTTTATCCAGGCGAGCCATGGCCTGTTCGATGTCAGTGTCGCTGGCATCAAGGGTATCAATACCCTCTTTCATCTGTTTCTCGATCTCGATGCCCGCAGCACGGCCGAAGACAACCAGATCCAGCAGGGAATTACCGCCCAGGCGGTTGGCACCGTGGACTGATACACAGGCTGCCTCACCACAGGCAAACAGCCCCTGAACCGCAACGTCTTCCCCTTCACCAGGTACGAGCGCCTGGCCACCGATATTGGTCGGCAGTCCGCCCATCATATAGTGGCAGGTTGGTACCACAGGAACCGGCTCTTTGGCAGGATCCACATGGGCAAAGGTCTTTGACAGCTCACAGATTCCAGGCAATTTACGGTTCAGCTCTTCTTCACCCAGATGATCCAGCTTCAGCAGTACGTGATCTTTATTTGGCCCACAACCACGGCCTTCGAGAATTTCGATAACCATGGAACGCGCTACCACATCACGGCCAGCCAGGTCTTTTGCGTTGGGCGCATAACGCTCCATAAAACGCTCACCTTCACTGTTGATCAGGAAACCACCCTCACCACGGCAACCTTCCGTTACCAAAGTACCGGCACCGGCAATACCGGTCGGGTGGAACTGCCACATTTCCATATCCTGCACAGGGAAACCGGCACGCAACGCCATACCCACACCGTCACCGGTATTGATCAGGGCATTGGTAGTAGATTGATAAATACGTCCGGCACCGCCAGTCGCCAGCACTGTGGCTTTGGCTTTAATGTAAACGGTCTCACCGGTTTCGATACAGATGGCGATAACACCAACTACGGAGCCTTGCTTGTTCTTAACCAGATCCGCGGCATACCACTCATTAAAGAAGCTGGTGCCACCTTTGAGGTTGGCCTGGTAAAGGGTGTGCAACAATGCGTGACCAGTCCGATCAGCTGCGGCACAGGTCCGAGCAGCCTGCCCGCCTTTACCGAAATCTTTTGACTGACCACCAAAAGGACGCTGGTAGATACGACCCTGCTCAGTACGGGAGAAAGGTAGGCCCATATGCTCCAGTTCAAAAACGGCTTGTGGCCCTACGCTGCACATATACTCGATAGCGTCCTGGTCGCCGATATAATCGGACCCCTTGACGGTATCGTACATATGCCAGCGCCAATCATCATTAGGATCATCACTGGCAATCGCACAGGTGATTCCACCCTGGGCTGACACGGTATGGGAACGGGTAGGAAATACTTTGGTAATACAGGCAGTCTTCAGGCCGGATTCGGTCAACTGAAGTGCGGCGCGCATACCGGCACCACCGCCACCAATTACGATGGCATCAAAGGCTATGGTACGAATCTTTGACATAACTTATAGACCCCACAAAATCTGTACACCCCAAGCCACATAAGTGAACATGGCGGTACCGCAGATCGCTTGAAACAGGAAACGGAAAACGACAGCGCGACGACCCAACGCCCCCTCCGTCAAATAGTCGGTAGAAATGGTCCACATACCAACCCAAGCGTGCGCACCTAAAGAAACAAGCGCCATCAGACTAAACACTCGCATCCAGGTTTGTGAAAACAACTCACCCCACTGGGCATAGCTGACATCAGAGCTGCAGCCAAGGTATCCCAACAGAAAAATAAAGTAAGCCGCTAAAACAATGGCGCTAACGCGCTGCACCATCCAATCATAGAGGCCACTACGAGAGAAGTTCGTTACATTAGTTACCATATTACTACCCCCGCAAGGACTATCAGTACGGCAGAGACAACCACTGTAATCTTGGCACCCAGGATGCCAGTCAGCTTGTCGTCACCAATATCAATATCCATGAGTAGATGCTTGATACCGGCTACCAGGTGATATAGAAGCGCTGACACAATGCCCCAGGTAATCAACTTCGCAAAGAAACCCTGCATCATGACTTTCAGTTCGTTAAAACCGGCTTCCGAAGCCAACGATAGATCGAGGGCATACAAAAGAAAGGCTATAGCGACAAAAAGGATGACACCGGAGATGCGATGGAGAATGGAGGTATAAGCAGGCAGCGGGAGTTTAATCGTTGTTAGATCAAGATTGACAGGTCTTTTACTATTCACGGCTCTTTACGCTCTTTGGCTCCTCGACGGGAGCATGTTTATAAGGACGTGCATCAAAGATAGGTCTCTGCGAAGCAGATGTTACCGGCCCGGAAGAGCCTGGTCCCCCCCCTAACTTCGGGCTGGAAGTATAAAGACATCAGGTAACAAATACAAACCTGTAGTGAAACTACAAATCGCCTGACACCCCCTGTCTCAGGGCCTTGAGGGCTCTATTTTGTTGACCGGCGACGCAATCACAAGTAGCGATTGGTCGAATGCCCGAGTGTTACGAAAAGTGATATCTAGTGTCGAGCTGTAATTGACAAACAGATTAATCACTTTATATTTGTCGGTCACTTTCAGGGCCGAAGCCCGAATCGCTACAACAATAAAGATAAGCCGCGACCATTAGATAACAATACGCATACCCAATTGGCACGATAGGAGGCCTCCATATGGCTGAGAAAACAGCGCAACTAACCATCGAAGGTATTGGTACCATTGACCTGCCGATGTATTCAGGCACTACCGGACCAGACGTGGTAGATGTACGCGGACTGACTCCCAAGGGGCTTTTCACTTTCGATCCAGGCTTTGTATCGACGGCAGCCTGCGAATCCAAGATCACCTACATCGACGGTGATAAAGGCGTTCTTCTGCACCGCGGCTACCCAATTGATCAACTGGCCGAAAAATCTGACTACCTCGAAACTTGCTTCCTACTGCTTTACGGTGAGCTTCCTAATAAGGAAGAAAAAGAAAAATTTGCCGGCACCATTCGCAATCACACCATGTTGCACGAGCAACTGAACCACTTTTTCAACGGGTTCCGTCGTGACGCACACCCGATGGCCGTTATGTGTGGCGTGGTCGGTGCCCTGTCCGCGTTCTATCACGACTCCCTCGACATCGGCAATGAGCGTCACCGTGAAGTAGCGGCTTACCGCCTGATAGCCAAGATGCCTACCATTGCTGCCATGGTGTACAAGTACTCCATCGGCCAACCCTTCATGTTCCCTCGCAACGATCTCTCCTATGCTGGCAACTTCCTGCATATGATGTTCGCCACCCCTTGCGAAGAATATGTGGTTAATCCCGTTCTCGAGCGCGCAATGGACCGTATTTTCCTGCTGCACGCAGACCACGAGCAAAACGCCTCTACCTCAACCGTACGTCTTGCCGGCTCATCCGGCGCCAACCCGTTCGCTTGTATCGCAGCGGGCATTGCCGCCCTCTGGGGCCCCGCTCACGGCGGTGCCAACGAAGCCGTACTGAATATGCTGGAAGAGATCGGTGACGAGAGCAACATTGATGAGTTCGTTGCCCGCGCCAAAGACAAGAACGATCCTTTCCGCCTGATGGGCTTTGGACACCGTGTTTACAAAAACTTTGACCCTAGAGCCAAAGTCATGAAAACCACCTGCGATGAAGTCCTGTCCGAGCTGGGTATCGACGATCCGCTGCTGAAAATCGCCAAGCGACTGGAGCAAATCGCGATCGAAGACCCCTACTTCGCCGAGCGTAAGCTCTATCCAAATGTGGACTTTTACTCCGGCATTATTCTCAAGGCGATTGGTATTCCAACCGAAATGTTCACGGTTATTTTCGCCACTGGCCGCACTCCTGGCTGGATAGCCCATTGGCACGAGATGATCAGCGGACCATACCGCATCGGTCGCCCTCGCCAGCTTTACACGGGTTATGACCAGCGCGACTACGTCAGCGTCGACAAGCGCTAAGCCATAACAGGCACAAAAAAGCCCGGGGAAACCGGGCTTTTTTGTGCCTGTCCACTAGCGAGTCAACTCCTCCAGCACTCGAATCCGCTCCAGTGCCTCTTGTTGCGAGTGGCCACAAACCGATTCTTCCGCCTGAAACTGCGCACAGAGCGAGGGACGCTCAGGCATACCAAACAACTTGCAACGCGAAAGATCGTCCAGATGAATACAGCGCACTCCCGCCGGCTTGCCATTGGGCATACCGGGAAGCGCACCAGCAATAGAAGGCGCTACGCAACAGGCTCCGCATTCCGAGCGACACCGCATCAACATAAACCCTTGAAGACTAAGAAAAACACGCTGACGATCATTTGTAGGACGCCTCACTTTTATATAACCTGATAGAACATATGCAAGGTATTGCCATAGTGACCCCCCCCTTTCTGCGTGAACGACCATTAACCGCCTGCCACGAATGCGACTTGCTACTGCAGCCTGCGCAAAAAAAACTCCACCAGATTGTGCGCTGCCCGCGTTGTGGTTACAAACTGTATCAGCACAAGCCGGGGAGCACACACAATACCATCGCTCTGGCGCTCGCCGGAGTGGTTTTCTTTATACCAGCCAACACGCTCCCTATTATGAGCATGGAGCTGTTCGGTCAAACCCATATCGATACCATGCTCACAGGAGTGACCAGGCTGTTTGATAACGGCCACTGGTGGATCAGTGGCCTGGTTCTGTTATGCAGCGTCATTTTCCCCTTGATGCGATTGGTACTGGCTCTTCTGGTACTTATTCCCCTGCAACTGGGGCGTTCGTCTCGCGCCCAGATCGAAGCATTTAAACTGTACCATCACCTCAGCAGCTGGAGCATGCTAGAGGTCTATATGATAGGCATACTGGTGGCCATTATTAAGCTGGCAAACATGGCCATGATCAGCCCGGGCTACGGGCTGATCTGCTTCACAGGATTGATGCTGTGCACCATCGGATTAAGCCAAACCCTGGACGAGCACACCACCTGGGATTTGCTGGAGAAGTACCGACATGACTAGTGCTCGCCACAACAACCTGTGTCTGTGCAATACCTGCCACAAGCTGTGCAAAAAACCACCAGCAGCACAAACCAAGGCACTTTGCCCACGCTGCTACAGCCCCCTGTTTTCGCGCAAACCGGAAACACTGATTCGTACCTGGGCCCTGACTATTGCCGCCGCAATTCTGTTCATTCCAGCGAACCTGTTGCCCATCACAACAATTACTTACCTGGGCCACAGCCAACCCGACACCATAATGAGCGGGATTATTGCCCTGACCAAAGCCGGCATGATCCCCATTGCGATTGTGGTCTTTATCGCCAGCATTGCCGTCCCCGTATTAAAACTACTCGGGATAGTGACATTACTATTATCGGTACAATACCGCTGGTCGATGAACCCGACACAACGCACCCTCATGTTCCGCATGATCGAATGGATTGGGCGCTGGTCAATGCTGGATCTGTTTGTTATTGCCATTCTGATGGCGCTTATCAACCTTGGTAATCTCAGTGAATTTGAAGCCGGCAGCGCCGCAAATGCCTTTGGCCTTGTGGTGGTACTCACTATGTTTGCCGCAACCAGTTTCGATCCTCGTTTGATCTGGGATCAGGATGTCACAACAGATGACAAGGAACCTAAGGATATAAAAGATGACTGAACCTCAAGATCACTCTATCCCTGAGGCTATTTCAGAACCACCTCGTGGTATCTCGGTGATTTGGCTGGTACCTTTCATTGCCGCTCTGATTGGTGGCTGGCTTTTATATAAAGGCATTAAAGAAGCCCCCACCACTATCGTCATACAGTTTCCCAGCGCCACCGGCATTATTGCCGATCGTACTCCGGTCATGTTGCAAGGCTTGGCCATCGGTAAAGTGGCCAAGATGCGAATAGCGCAAGATTCTCAAGGAGTCGATGTCGAAGTTGCGATTCAGCCCGATGCGGTGAAATACATTACCGAGGATGCAAAATTCTGGCTGGTAAAACCGGAAGTATCTCTGGAAGGCGTTACCGGACTTGAAACCATACTATCGGGGAATCATATCTCCATGAGTGCCGGCAGTCTGGACAAAAAACAGCAGTTAAATTTTAAAGCCCTGTCTTCGCCCCCCAGTCTTGCCAACGATGCCGAGGGGCTACATTTTATGCTTCGTACGGAGCACCCAAAATCCATCGCCATCGGCACTCCCATCTACTTCAAAAAAATCCAGGTTGGCTACATAGTCAGCTATCGACTTGATGCCGAAGGTAAAGGCGTCGACGTCAGGGCATTTATAGAGGAGAAACATGCCCATCTGGTTAAAAAAACCAGTCGTTTCTGGAATGCCAGCGGCGTGCATTTCCGAGGTAATCTCTCCGGTTTTAAAATTGAAGTGGAATCTTTGATGTCCCTGCTCAGTGGTGGCCTCGCTTTCTATACACCCGAGACAGATATTGAGTCCGAACTCGCGGATGACTGGGACGAATTCGCCCTTTTCGATAACTTTGATGATGCCGAGGCAGGCATTCCCATTCGCCTGGAATTTGCATCAGGCAGGGATCTCGTGGAGGGGCAAACACAGGTAATTTATGAGGGCTTGACCATTGGGATTGTTAGAACTGTAACCGTAAAGCCCGACCTTACCGGTGTCTGGGCAGAAGTCATGGTAGACCCCAGGGCAGAACCCGCTTTGGTCGAAGGCGCCCGCTTCTGGCTGGTCAAACCTGAAATCGGCATTGGCGGCATTAAGGGTATAGACGCACTGATAAAAGGCAACTACATCAACATGGACTTTAACAACGTCAACTCTGCCACAGAACTACAAAACCGCGCTCCCAAAAGGGATTTTATCGGGCTTGACCACCGCCCTCCCAAGGAGATGGAAGAAAGCGGTTTAACCCTGTATTTACAAGCCGACAATCTGGGATCATTAACCGTTGGTAGTCCCGTCAGCTTTCGTCAAATCCCGGTAGGCACCGTAGAAGACTTCACTCTCAATAAAAATAATGACGGCGTTGTTGTCAATGTGTACATACAGGAACACTACGCACACCTGGTCACAAGCAACAGTAAATTCTGGAACACCAGCGGCATCAGTATCAGCGGCGGCCTTACCGGATTGAAGCTGGAAACCGAGTCTCTCTCATCACTGATTGCCGGGGGCTTATCTTTTGATAGCCCCGAATCAACCAACGCACAGCCTGCCAAGGATGGTGATCAATTCAAACTGTTTGCTAACCGCTCTGCCACTATCGACAAGGGACCCTTCATCTCCATCACATTTGACAACGGGACGGGCCTGAAAGAAGGCACAGAAATTCGATTTAATGGCATTCGTATCGGCTCTGTTATCGGCGTAGACCTCAACACCGACATGCAGAATGTCAAAGTCAGTGCGCAACTCAATAGCTCGGCACAGGCCCTGGCCAGAGAAGGCAGTGTTTTCTGGGTGGTTAAACCACAACTGGGTCTGGCAAAAACGGCCAATCTCGGCACTTTGATCAGTGGTTACTATATTGAAGTCCGCCCATCTAAAACACCCGGGCGTTTCTCGAACAGTTTCGAAGGCCTGTCCAACCCTCCCTTTAGCGCTCCCGTCAGTCGCGGTTTGAATATCACGCTGGTAACACCTCGTAAGGGCTCCTTAAAAAAAGGCAGTCTAGTTAGCTATCGGGACATTCCAGTCGGCAAAGTCACAGGATTCAAACTGGCAGAATTCGCCGACGCTGTGCATATACTGGTTAATATAGAAGAGCCCTATCGCTCGCTGATCAAAGAAAACACCCGATTCTGGAATGCCAGCGGAATAGACGTTAACTTTGGCTTGTTTAAAGGTGCCAGCATTAAAACCGAATCGCTGGAGTCTATTCTTGCCGGAGGTATCACTTTCGCCACTCCCGACAACGTCAATATGGGAGAACAGGTAACCGAAGGTGCCCGCTTCCAGCTCTTCCCCCAAGCACAAACCAGCTGGCTTGATTGGGCACCGCAGATTCCGCTGGAACCCGCACCATGAAAACCCTAACGGCTTTAACCAACAAATGCGGTAACCTGAACGGCCATGGAACCAAGGCAAAACAAAGCCTAATTCTGTCGCTATTGCTGATCACGCTTAGCCCTGGTGCCCAAGCCTTCTACCCTATCGAGATCAATGCAAACCCTAACGGAATGAAGATTGAGTATCAGGCCAGCAACGCCCTTAACAGCGTGATTCTGCAGGTCAAAAACCAGGAAGCCTACGCCATCCAATGCAGAGCCCATTTTCGAAACGGACCTGAAACCCCCACCATTCGAACACAGCTTGTTGCCCCGGAGGCCGAGTCTATATTTACAGCCAGTTTTCAGCGTTCGATCATTCGCATCAGAATAGACCTGGAGTGTGTAAATGAAGGAGAACCCTTTAACCGGCTTAAGGGTCTGAAATAACACATCAGCCATGTAACCCAGGCACAACCGAACGCTCAGGGAGAGAGATCCGCACTTATTGCCGACAAGGCAACACCACCATAACCTTCAACGAACTCCCGAGGCATTCGCCGAGGCTTGCCGTTACTGAGTTGGACACAAATAAAGCGCGTCCTGGCCCGCATCAGGGTAAGGCCATCACTGGGCCGTTGTAGCTGAAAATAGCGCTCCAGAGTGAGCTTGGCATCGCAACTGGCAACCCAGGTAGCGATCTGCAACTGCTCTCTTTCGAACGCCGGCACGAGGTAATCGACCTCATGACGGTGCACTACCATCCCTCGATCCAACTCCCGGTAACGCTCCAGACTTAACCCGAGAAAATTTGAATGCTGCCATGCCACCACTTCGAGCCAGCGAATGTATTCGCAATTATTCACATGGCCATAGTGGTCGATATGTTCGGCACCGACCAGGAGATCAACGAGATAGGGCGAAGGGTAATCCCAGCTAAGAGCAGTCATAACTTTATGTAAGTTCCAGATACAATAACATCAGAGGCACCCTATTGAACGGCGCAAGGCCAAAACTGTCAACGCGACCATGGTTCAGACACACAAACTCACCACAACCCTGGCACTCTGGGGTACACTACCCATTCACCCCACCTGGATACCAAACCCGGCATGCCGGTAATGAACCCCTTTCTCACCGAGCCGGTCGTTCCTCTACTTCGTCGACTGACCACCCCCATGATGGGCGGCATCATCTCCCTGATGCTGTATTACCTGCTCAATGCCTATTTTATTTCCCAGCTCGGCATCGATGAACTTGCGGTTGTTGGCTTCACCCTGCCCTTTGCCACCACCCTGGTAAACCTTGCCGTGGGGATGGGCATCGGCATTTCGGCCACGATGGCACGATCCCAGGGCGCCGGCAGCGACTTACCTATCGCGTCGATTGGACGTAACGCCCTGTTGATGGCGGCGATCATTCTAATTTCTGTCAGCGCGATCAGTCAGCATTTCCTTTATGAGATTTTTTCATTACTCGGCGCTCCCGAACACCTGCAACCCCTGATAAACGACTACCTTAGCCTGTGGATATTCGGCTGCACCTGTCAGTTGATCTTGATGAACGGCAATGCCATTTTTCGTGCCACCGGTAACACTCAAACACCAGCTAAACTGATGGCTCTGGGAGCATTCCTGAACGCCCTGCTCGACCCTCTCCTTATATTCGGTATCGGCCCAATACCTGCACTGGGGCTGCAGGGCGCGGCTATCGCTTCCATCATTGCCTGGTCGATCGCTCTCTCCATCAGCCTTTTGCTGCTCACGGTTAAACATCGCCTGGTCTGTTTAACGCCTCCATCCCTGATTGAACTGCTTAACTGCTGGCCGGGCATTTTACGCATAGCCCTGCCCGCAGCACTCTCTAACATGATGACCCCTCTCGCCATCGCCATTGTCACTGCCATTGTGGCAGGCTTTGGACCCGAAGCCGTTGCCGCGTTCGGGGTGGGAGAACGCATCAGTGCACTGGCATTGCTGGCCATTCTGGCTCTGTCGATGACATTACCGCCACTGGTCAGCCAGAACTTGGGAGCCCAACAATACGATCGAATCGTAGTGGCTATTCGCAGCAGTTATCGGTTTGCCCTGATCTGGCAAACCGGTATTTACCTGTTGCTGGCCCTGAGCGCACCCTGGCTGGCAACGCTTTTTGGTGATAATCCGATCACCCACGGATACATTGAAATCTATCTGTGGTGTGTTGTGCTCAGCCTGGCCCCCCTTGGCGTTACTATACTGACCGTTTCTTCGCTCAATGCCCTGCACCAACCCTCGAAAGCCATTTGTGTCAGCGCCTGTCGATTATTTTTGTTTTTTGTACCCTTGGCCTGGGTCGGTTCACAACTGGCAGGCATTCCCGGCCTTTTTATAGGTGCCGCCATTGGCAACCTGCTATCCGCCGTGGTGGCCCGCTCCTTCCTCAGACTCGACCGTTTGGTTAAAGACAACACGGCGTAATCAAGAGTCTATCCACACATTCTGTGGATAAGCATTGGGATATCCTTGTAAAGCAGGCATTAAGCGCCCCGACAAACAGGGCCCGACAACATTGCTGACTTTTTACTCAACAGAGCAAAACTGTCGAGCAACAGCAAAAATCAATTCTGGTACAATCGGCTCCCAGATCAAACCATCCCATAACGGCTCCACCATCAAGGAACCTCGCGCAATGAAACTCTCCGCATTTGGTGAAAAATTCACCAGCAATTCCGGCATCCTTTCGCTTATGGACGACCTGGGAAATGCACTAGCAAGCGGCGAAGATATGATCATGATGGGCGGGGGGAATCCTGCTCATATTCCAGAAGTCGAGCAAGCCTTCAAGCAACGACTGCAACGTATTCTCGACAATCATGATGAATTTGTTCGCCTGATAGGCACCTACGATGCACCTCAGGGTGAAAAGGAAGTTATCCACTCACTGGTAAAGCTGTTGAACAATCGCTATGGCTGGGGGCTCACGGCCGACAACATTGCCCTGACCAATGGCAGCCAAAATGCGTTCTTTATGCTTTTTAACCTTTTTGCCGGCGAGTACAGCGATGGTAGCCAACGGCAAATACAGCTGCCACTGGCGCCGGAGTATATCGGTTACGCCGATGCCGGCCTGAGTGACAACTTTTTCAACGCAACGCGCCCCGATATCGAGCTGCTCGAAGACAACCTGTTCAAGTACCGGGTCGATTTTGCCAACTTGCAAGTGGGTACTGAAACCGGCGCCATTTGCGTATCACGCCCTACCAATCCAACCGGCAATGTAATCACCGACGAAGAAGTGTCGCGTCTCGATGCTATGGCCCAGGCTCAGGGCGTGCCGCTTATTATCGATGGTGCCTATGGCCAGCCCTTCCCGAACCTGCTGTTCACCCCGGCGACACCGATGTGGAACGCCAATACCATTCTCTGCCTGAGCCTGTCCAAACTGGGTCTGCCTGCTCTACGTACCGGAATCGTGATTGCTGACGAAGCCATTATCAAAGCACTGAGTGGCGTCAACGCCATTCTTAGTCTGTCTCCCAACAGCGCCGGCAGTATGCTGGCACTGGACATGATCAAGGATGGCTCGATCCTCAGCCTGAGCGATACGGTCATTAGGCCCTTCTATCAGCAGAGAGCGTTAGCCGCTACCGATCACCTGCGCCATCGACTGGCCGGACATAAATTTCACATCCACAAACCCGAAGGCGCCATGTTCCTCTGGCTATGGCTGGAAGGTCTGCCAATTAGCAGCCTGGAACTCTATAACCGTTTAAAACAACGCGGAGTACTGGTGGTATCGGGCCACTACTTCTTCCCGGGGATGGAAGAAGCCTGGCAACACAGCCATGAATGCATTCGTATCACTTACACTCGCTCGCCGAGCGAGGTTAATCGTGGTCTGGATATTATTGCCGAAGAGGTGATTCGCGCCTACCGCGAAGGCTAACTGGACGATTGACAAAGTTCGGGAACGGCCCTTATTGAGCCGTTCGCTCCTGACGAGGCGTCAAGCCATAGTGATTGCGATAGGTGGTACTAAAGTGAGACGCCGTAGCAAAGCCACAGCTTCGCGCCACCTCAGCCACCGGCACATCGCTCTGTTGCAACTGTTGGCGGGCCTTTTCAAGACGCATCTGCAAGTAATACTTTGAGGGTACGCTTTGCAGATGCTTTTTAAACAAACGCTCAAGATGGCGGCGGGACACCCCAACATGGAACGCCAGATCATCGGTAGTGAGAGGCTCATCAATATTCGCCTCCATTAGACTGACCGCTTCGATCAGCTTGGTATGACTGGTACCGATCCTTGCCTGCAAAGGGATCCGCTGGGGATGTTCCGGGGGACGAATTCGCTCACAGACAAATTGCTCAGAAATCGACGAAGCAATCTCGAGACCATGCTGCTGGCCAATTAAAAACAGCATCATATCCATGGCGGCGGTTCCGCCTCCACAGGTAATACGATCGCCATCGATCTCGAACAAGTTGGATGAAACATTAATATTAGGGAATTCATCCCGCAGGCTGTGCAAATCCCACCAGTGAATAGTCGCCCGATAACCATCCAGCAAGCCCGCACAGGCCAGCAAATAGCTCCCCGTACCTATGCCGCCAACTTCCATACCGCGCTTGTTGAGCTGCCGAAGCCAACGAATCACACTCTCATTGCCAGTCCGAGCTACCGGACTGGCACCACACACAATTAATGAATCCAGCGCTGGCATCTGCTCGAGTGAGGCATCAGCCCGCGTCTCGACACCACAGCTACTGGTCACCGGGTCACCATCCGGGCTGATCATGGTGCATTCGTACAAATCTTGCCCACTCACCCAGTTGGCCATGCGCAATGCTTCAATGGCCGACGAAAAGGCGATCAAGGAATAGCCCGGCAACAACAAAAAGCCATAGTGCCTGGGGCTTGCGCCCTTGTTTAAAGGGGTGGGTAGGGATCCGTTAAAATGCATGAAGCGTCCAATTTACGAACAGAAGCAACACTAGCGAGCATCGCGAGCTTGGGCAAAAGTGAAACATAAGCTCACCCCCAAAAACAACCCGAAGACAAATGTCATCTGGTAACAACTCAAGGTCGCTTAAGTAAAACTTCTTCGCTACCACAACGATAGCGTTTAACTGATAATCTTGATCATTATCACTTATTTATAGCTGCTAGCATTCGGCTATGTATTTCTTTGTTTCCACAGAACGGGACAAGCATGAGCACATTAAAGCAACAAAAGCTCGATACCATCGACCAACTGAAACAACGTATTAACAAAAAATTACCAACTGAGCAGCAGGAAGCGATTGGAGCTCTTGCCGATCTTTATTTTAGCGAAAGCATTGCTCTGGATCTGGTCAATGCTCGCCAAGACGAGCTCGAAGGTGCCTTACTCTGTCTATGGGACTGTATCCAGCAACGCCTTCCAGGCGAACCACTAATACGCATCTATAACCCGAATTTCGAAGAACATGGCTGGCACTGCCCGCACACGGTTATAGAAGTGATCACTGACGACATGCCCTTCCTCGTCAGTTCCATCAACATGCTACTAGCACGTCGTGAATTGACACTGCACCGAATTACTCACCCTGTTATAGCCTGCAAACGAGATAGCAACGGACGGTTGCTATCGGTATACCCACACGACACTAAAGCAAAAAACACCATAGCCGAAGCCGTCACTCGAATTGAAGTTGACCAACAGGGTTCAAGAAAAAAACAACTGGAACTGAAAACAGCCATCGCTGAGGTGTTATGCGATGTACGTGACGCCGTAACCGATTGGCAGCCCATGCGCGAAAAGCTCGAAGAAGTTATCGACATTTGCGAATCGAAAAGCCTGCCCATCGATGATGCAGATAAAAAGGAAACTATCGCTTTTTTAAAATGGGTTCTCAACAATCACTTCACCTTCCTTGGCTTTCGAGCTTATACCCTGACCCGCAATAGCAAGGGTGAGGCCACCCTGGATATTGACGAAAACAGTAGCCTGGGTACTTTTCGATCTATGGGGAAAAACACCCCGCTGATCAATCAGCTGGCACCTCACATACTTGAGGAGTTACTCAAACCCAAGCTGCTCTCGATCACCAAGTCAACCACGCAATCAAGCGTACACCGTCCATCCCACCTGGATTACCTGGGCATTAAGCGCTTCGATGACGAGGGTAAAGTGATTGGTGAATGGCGATTCTTTGGCCTCTACGCATCAAGCGCCTATATTTCACCCATCCAGTCAACGCCATTACTCCGACAAAAAGCCAGCTATATTATGCAGCAAGCTCGTTGCACGGCTAATAGCCATAAAGGTAAAACGCTCCAGCACATTCTTTCTCAATATCCTCGCGATGAACTCTTACAGGCCGACGTAAACAAACTGGATGAAATCGTTACCGGTATTCTGGAAACACAAGAGAGAAGACAACTTCGAGTTTTTCTGAGAGAGGATATATTCAGTCGGTTTGTCACTGCCTTGGTGTTGGTACCCCGAGATCGATTTAATACTCAGCTACGTCAACAGCTGCAAAGCATATTGATGGAGGCTTTTGACGGCACGAATAGTGAATTCAATGTGCAGTTCTCGGATCAACTAACGGCTCACGTACATATCACCGTGCATTGTAAAAACTGTAACAATGCCGACATCAGTATTGATGAACTCGAACATCGTATGCGTGAAGCCATGCTTTCATGGCAAGATCATTTACACCTCGCTCTGGTAGCAACCGATGGAGAAGCCGAGGGTAACCGCTTAAATCATATCTATGGAGGTGCTTTTCCAGCCGCCTACCGCGATGAACACAGCCCAAACCGAGCCGTCGCCGACGTTCATCGTATTGAGACCATCAATCACGACAACCCCTTATCAACCCACCTGAGTCGCCCTCTGGGAAATTACAGCAACCTGAATTTCAAGGTCATTGGCCAAGGCGACACCATGGCCCTGTCAGATGTGTTGCCGATTCTGGAACATATGGGTGTACGCGTGCTGAGCGCTCGACCCTATCAGGTCAAAAATGTCCGCGGTCATCAGTTTTGGATCCTAGATTTCCTAATTACTGTCACTAGCGAACGAGATCTTGACGACCCCGAGCTAAAAGAGCAGTTCCAGCAGTGCTTTGCACGCACCTACCGTGGTGAAATTGAAAACGACGGTTTCAACAGCTTGATCTTGAGCGCCGGTTTAAGCTGGCGCCAGTGCACCATTGCACGTGCACTTAGCAAATACCTGACACAGGCTCAGGTTTCATTCAGTCAGCACTATATGGAGCAAACCCTCGGCAGGAATAGCACCATTACCAGCCTGTTAATCGAGCTGTTCGAAACCCGCTTTGCACCACATCAGGAAGCCACGGATGAAATCATTAATGCTTTACAAGAGCAGATTGAAGCAGCACTAAACGATGTAGCCAACCTCGACGAAGATCGCATTCTGAGGCATTTCCTCAGTGTCATCATCGCCATGCTGCGCACTAACTATTACCAGCTTGATGAACAGCAACAACCCAAGGGCTACCTTTCTTTCAAGCTGGATCCCGAACAGATACCGGCACTCCCGCTGCCTCGCCCTCGATTTGAAATCTTTGTGTACTCACCCTGGGTAGAGGGAGTTCATATGCGCGGCGGTAAGGTGGCGCGTGGTGGACTTCGCTGGTCCGATCGCCGAGAAGATTTCCGCACCGAAATCCTCGGTCTGGTTAAGGCCCAAATGGTCAAAAACGCGGTCATTGTACCGAGTGGCGCCAAGGGTGGATTCGTTGCCAAACAGCTGCCCGAGTCCGGCTCTCGTGAGGATGTCCAGAAAGAGGTCATCCACTGCTATCAAACCTTTATTCGGGGCTTACTGGATATTACTGACAACCTGCAAGGCGATAAGATCATCCCCCCAGCACTAACCCAGCGCTACGATGAGGATGATCCCTATCTGGTGGTTGCCGCCGATAAAGGCACCGCAACCTTCTCTGATATCGCAAACGAAATCGCCCAGCAGTATCAATTCTGGCTCGATGACGCCTTCGCCTCAGGTGGCTCATACGGCTATGATCATAAGAAGATGGGCATCACTGCGCGCGGAGCCTGGGAATCAGTCAAACGCCTGTTCAACGAAAAGGGACGCGATTGCCAAAGCGAACCTTTCACTTGCGTCGGCATCGGCGACATGAGCGGAGATGTATTCGGCAATGGCATGCTGCTCTCTCGCCAAACCCGCTTGCTGGCCGCCTTCAATCATCTGCACATTTTTATTGATCCGGACCCTCAAGCTGAACCGTCCTGGCAGGAGCGCAAGCGTTTATTTGAACTGCCGAGATCAAGCTGGGCAGATTACGATACCAAGCTTATTTCAAAAGGCGGAGGCATCTTCGATCGTTCAGCAAAATCCATTACGCTAAGCAAAGCGGCTCGTGATGTTTTAAACATCGAACAGCAGAAACTTACCCCTAGCGAGCTTATTCAACACCTGCTGCAAGCCCCCGTCGATCTTCTGTGGAATGGCGGCATAGGCACCTACGTTAAGGCCAGCCACGAGAGCCATACTGATGCCGGTGACCGAGCCAACGATGCAGTGAGAATCGACGGCAACCAGCTCCGCTGCCAGATTGTTGGCGAAGGTGGCAATCTTGGCTTCACTCAGGCAGCTCGTGTTGAGTTTGCTCGCAATGGAGGACTGATCACGACCGATGCCATCGATAACTCGGGGGGTGTCGACTGCTCAGATCACGAGGTGAATATCAAAATCTTGCTGGGACAGGTGTTGGCCAACGACGACATCACTCTCAAGCAGCGCAATACTCTGCTCGCTAGCATGACCGATGACGTGGCCCAACTGGTGTTGGATAATAACTACCAGCAGGCGCGCATTCTAAGTCTGGGCACCTATTTTTCCAGCGCTCATCTGGCCGATCATATTCGCCTTATCAATCAACTTGAACGCGAGGGTCGACTACGGCGTAAGCTGGAGTTTTTACCCAACGATGAACAACTGCAAGAGCGCGAGGCACAAGCCGAAGGCCTGAGCCGACCAGAGCTTTCCGTACTGCTGGCCTATAGCAAAATCAAACTGTACGAAGAGCTACTTGATAGCGGCGTCTGCGCGGATGAGGCTATGGAAAGACGTATCCAGGCTTACTTCCCTCAAGCCTTGAACGAACAGTACCCGAACCTGATTGGCAAGCACCCCCTGAAAGCCGAGATCATCGCCACCCATCTGACCAATGAGATTGGTAATAGCATGGGGGCAGCATTTTGGCCCCATATCAGCGATGAGAGCAGCCGGGGTGCCGGCGAAATCATTCGTGCTTACAGTGCCGCCCGGGAAATTTTCTCCATCGATACGTTATGGCATCAACTGGAGCAGGTCAGCGGTTCCCTCGTACACGAAATACAAACCGAACTGTTTTATCAGCTGCAACAGCTAACCGAACGGGTTACTCTGTGGTTGCTACGAAATAACAGCGCCATTAACAGTCAGGACGAATTGAAGAGCGCCTACCAACCCGCTGTCGAACTGCTCAAACATAAGCTTAAAGAGTATTTGCAGGGGGAAGATTTAAACGCCGTCGAACTGCAGGCCAACCGCCTCAATCAAGCTGGTCTGGAGTTAGAACTGGCGCGGGAACATGCTTTGCTGGACCATCTCTACTACAGCCTGGACATTGCGGCTATCGGCTCCCTATCTGTGGTAGAACTCGAACGGTCGGCAGAAATATTTTTCGCGCTTAACGAACATTTACAACTGCACTGGTTACGAACCAGTGTGGACGAGTTACCTGCCACCAACCCGTGGCAACGTAAGGCCCGAACAACGCTTTCCGATGAACTTGACAGAGTGCTACGGGATACCAGCGCGCAGGTGGTAACGAGCACTGACGATAGCATCAGTGCCACTACGGCCCTAGAGCTGTGGTTAGAGAAAAACACCAATCAGTTCCGCCGCAGTCAAAGCTTTTTGGCGGACATAAAGTCCAACCCGAACCGTGACCTGGCCATGCTATCGGTTGCGATCAAGGAACTCAGGCAACTTTCCTGATGTTCGGAAAACCTAATTTAGCAGGAGGAAAAACACGCAATGAGTCATTCCAACTATACCCGCGAAACCTTTGACCAGGTCATGGTTCCCAACTATTCCCCCCAGAATATGATTCCCGTCAAGGGCCAGGGGTCTCGAGTCTGGGACCAGGAAGGTCGGGAATACATCGATTTCACCGGTGGCATTGCCGTCAACGTGCTGGGTCATTGTCATCCCGAGCTGGTCAATACGTTGAAAGAGCAGTCAGAGCAACTGTGGCACCTGAGCAACGTGTACACCAATGAACCGGCGTTAAAACTGGCCAGTCAACTGACCCAGAACACGTTTGCAGAGCGAGTCTTTTTTGCCAACTCGGGCGCCGAAGCCAATGAAGCCGCCTTTAAACTGGCTCGCCGCTATGCTTTCAACCATTATGGCGCCGAGAAAAATGAGATCATCGCCTTCAATCAAGCGTTCCACGGCCGAACCCTGTTTACCGTTTCAGTCGGTGGACAACAGAAGTATCGTGAAGGCTTTGAACCCGTACCAGGCGGTATCACACACCTCCCCTTTAACGATCTTGCCGCTCTGGAAGCTGCTATTTCCGATAAAACCTGTGCTGTGGTGATGGAACCTATCCAGGGTGAAGGTGGTATTATCACCGGGGATCCCGAGTTCATAAAAGGCGCCCGAGCCCTGTGCGATAAGCACAATGCCCTGTTGGTATTTGATGAAGTGCAAACCGGTGTCGGGCGTGTTGGCGAGCTCTACGCTTACATGGATACCGAGGTCATTCCTGATATTTTGACCACGGCCAAGGCATTGGGAGGAGGTTTTCCCGTTGGCGCCATGCTGACCACCGAGGCGATTGCCGCCAGTTTTACCATTGGGACCCATGGCAGCACTTACGGCGGCAACCCCCTTGCCTGCGCCGTTGCCAGTAAAGTACTTGAGCTCGTGAACGATCGAGCACTGTTGGATGGGGTCAAGCGTAAACGCGAACGCTTTGTAGCCAAGCTGGAAGCCATCAACGCCGAGCATCAGATTTTCACTGAAATTCGGGGCAAGGGCTTGTTGATTGGTGCTGCTCTCAACCAAACCTGGCAAGGCAAAGCTGCCAAATTCCTGGCCGCGGCCCGGGAACACAACACCATGATATTAGTGGCAGGACCCAACGTACTGAGAATGGCACCCTCTTTGATCATTGACGATCAGGATATTGATGAAGGCATGGAAGGGCTCGCAAAGGCTGTTGCCCAGGTCGTGACGGCTGGGCCCGACGCCTGAGTCCATTCCGGGTAGGTAGTCGCTGAAACACCCTACTTACCCGGATTACTGGCCTCTCGGGCATGCCCTGTTTGAGCCGTTTTATGTCAGAAAGGGAATATTCGAGGTCGCAATGGCAACAGTTGCGACCTATGCCCCACTCGGCTTTTAGTAAATAATATTTGCTGGCCATCGCCGAAGCACCTTGGTGCCCGCCTGATCAGGGCACCGGCCAGACAGTTTCCCGGCCAACGGTTGGCCACCCTCACTTGACCGCCATACATAACGATTAATCGCTCTATTTGAACGCGGAGTTTGCATGCTTATCATCAGACCCATCGATTACCATGACCTGCCCGCGCTAGAGCGCCTGGCGGTGGTATCCGGTGGCAGCCTGACTACCTTGCCCGCGCACCGCGAATACCTGAACGACCTGATTGGAAATACCCAACAGTCTTTGCGGACCTCGAGCAACGTGGGTGACAATCTCAGTTTTCACTTCGTCCTGGAAGACAGCGCCCGAAATGAGTTATTAGGTATCAGCGGCATTGAATGCCGTATCGGGATGAACTCCCCCTTTTACAGTTACCGCATGTCTACGGTCAGTCACAGCTCCCACGAGCTGAATGTTCAAAATCAGGTTGGAACACTGACCATTTGCCAGGATCTCGCCGGAAGCACTCGGCTATGCACCTTATTCCTGGCGCCGGAACACCAAAACAGCCAGAATCATCAGCTGCTGTCCCGTGCACGCCTCCTGTTTATGGCGCTGCATCGATCACTGTTCTCCGACCGCTGCATTGCCGAGCTCCAGGGTCAGGTCAACGCCGAAGGTCAATCCCCCTTTTGGGAAAGCCTGGGTCGTCATTTCTTTTCAATGCCCTTATCAAGAGCTACCTTTCTTGCAGGTATCAATTTCAAAGGGTTTATTGCCTCCTTGATGCCGCAACAGCCTATCTACATTCCCCTTTTGGCTGAAGCCGCTCAAAATGCTCTTGGCGCTCCGCGCAACGATATCAAGAGCAATAAAGTATTGCTGGAAATGGAAGGCTTTAGATTTAAGGATCATATCGACATCTTCGATGGAGGCCCTACCCTGGAGGTCGACACCGATCAACTGGAAACCTTACATCAGGTAGATCGGACAACCTTTATCGTATCCGGTAATGACTCATCGCAAGTCACTTCGGCCTCGACAGGCAATGGCTCAGATGATGTTATAAAGCCCTACCTGGTCAGCAACTGCAATTTCGACCAATTTCGCTGCCTGGTAACCGAGTTACCAGAAAAACAGCCGATACTAAGCTTGGAACAAATGAAGGTACTAATGATTGATGAAGGGGAAGCGGTTCAAATAACCCCCTGTCATTCGCTAAGTTCAGACAATAACGACCAAACCTTCAGCTAACGATAATGTGGCGATACAACCGCAAGCCACACACAATTTAAAGCAACAAGAAACGACTGCTCTACCAAGAGACAGCCAGCGTTTCCTTTCACAAGGAGGCACCTCTTCGCAGGTGAAAATGCATTATGATGGTAATTCGACCGATTCATTCCGATGATTATGACGAGCTGTTCGCTCTGGCAGAAAAGACCGGGGCCGGGTTTACTTCCTTGCAACCCAATGAGGGTCAGGTACGAGGAAAAATCTACAGCTCGCTCGAAGCCTTTGAAAAAACGGTCACCACTGCCGGCGAAGAAACTTACCTGTTTGTATTGGAAGATACCGAAACAGGTCGAGTAGCCGGCATTTGTGGTATCGAAGCCGCAGTCGGCCTTTCCCAACCCTGGTACAACTACAGGGTCGGCACACTGGTTCATTCCTCTCGGCAGCTGGGCGTGCATAATGCCGTGCGAACTCTGACTTTAAGTAACGACCACACCGGTTACTCGGAAGTCTGCACCCTTTTTCTCGATCCCGACTACCGCCACAGTAAAAATGGCAGCCTGCTGTCCAAGAGCCGTTTCATGTTCCTTGCCGAATTCCCCAAACGCTTTTCTACGCATGTGATAGCAGAAATGCGTGGTTTTTCTGATGAAAATGGTCACTCCCCCTTCTGGGAAGGTCTCGGGCGGCATTTCTTTTCCATGGATTTTTCTGATGCGGTCTATATGGCCGGTCTGGGCGATAAAACCTTTATTGCCGAGCTGATGCCACGTCATCCCATCTATACCAATATGCTGCCCAAAGCCGCTCAGGAAGTGATCGGTAAGGTACATGACAATACTTTACCTGCACGCATGATGTTAGAGAGTGAAGGCTTCCGTAATGAAGGCTATGTGGATATTTTTGATGCCGGACCAACGATAGAAACCCGTGTACTGGATATTCGGGCCGTCCGTGAGAGCCACTACGCCAAAGTCAACATTACTGAATCACCCGAAGGTGGTGAACAATACCTTATGTCTAATACCAACCTGAAAGAGTTCCGCTGCTGTCTGGTTGAATTACCTGGAGATCACAACGTAGTTGATATCAGCGCCGCAACTGCAGCTGCTCTTAAAGTAGAAGATGGAGATGCCGTGCGCGTCGTTCGACTGTCATCAAAGACAAGAGGTTAATATGAGTAAATCTCTTTTTATTAATGGTAGCTGGGTGCAAGGGCAAGGTCCGGAATTCAGCTCAGAAAACCCTGCAAAAGCACAAACTCTATGGCAAGGCAGAAGTGCAACGGCCGAACAAGTGAATAAGGCCATCGATGCTGCACGTTCTGCATTCTATGATTGGTCGTCAATACCGTTCGAGGCGCGAGAAGCCGTTGTAAAACGTTTTGCCGAACAGCTGGATAACAATCGCGAAGCTCTTGCTTTGGCCATTGCCGAAGAGACGGGCAAACCCCTGTGGGAAACCCGTACCGAGATCGCTGCCATGATTGGAAAAATTACTATTTCCATCAAAGCCTATCAAGAACGTACCGGCGAAGAAGAATCTCAGGTCCCTGCCGGCCGCTCCGTATTACGTCATAAACCCCATGGGGTAGTTGCCGTTTTTGGGCCTTATAATTTCCCTGGCCATTTGCCCAACGGGCATATTGTTCCAGCCATACTAGCGGGTAATACCGTAGTGTTTAAGCCTAGCGAGTTAACCCCTCGCGTCGCCGAAAAAACCCTTGAACTCTGGGAGAGCGCCCAATTACCCGCGGGCGTGATCAATATGGTGCAAGGCGAAAAAGATACCGGTATTGCGTTGGCAGCCAACCCAGGCATCGACGGTTTGTTTTTCACTGGCAGCTCAGCAACCGGGCACCTGCTACACCAACAGTTTGCTGGCGATCCCGGCAAAATCCTTGCCCTCGAAATGGGCGGAAACAACCCGTTAATTCTTGATGAAGTTGCCAATCTGGACGGTGCAGTACACGAGACACTGCAATCCGCCTATGTCTCAGCCGGTCAACGGTGCACCTGCGCTCGTAGACTCTATGTTCCTCGAAGTGAACAGGGCGACCTCTTCATCGATAAACTGGTCAGTGCAATCAAGAAGATCAAGGTTGGCCTTTATGATGCCGACGAACAACCCTTTATGGGGTCACTCATCTCCGTGGCCGCTGCCGAAGGCATTTTATCGGCCCAGCACCACCTGCAAACGCTTGGAGGCATTCCTCTGGTGGAAGCTAAACGCCTTGATGAACAAAGCGCACTCATCAGCCCGGCATTGATCGATGTAACGGCCATCACCGAACTACCTGACGACGAATACTTTGGACCGCTTCTGCAACTGATTCGCTACGATGACTTTGATCAAGCGATCGATATGGCCAACAACACCCGCTACGGTTTATCCGCAGGCCTACTCAGTGACAACCGAAAGCAATATGAACACTTCTTCAAACGCAGCCGGGCTGGAATCGTCAATTGGAACAAGCAGCTCACCGGTGCTAGCAGTGCAGCCCCGTTCGGCGGAATTGGTGCGAGCGGCAATCACAGGGCCAGCGCTTACTATGCCGCAGATTACTGCGCTTACCCGGTAGCATCCCTCGAAGCCGATACGGTCAACCTGCCCGAAAAGCTGGCGCCTGGACTATCACTCTAATTTCGTGCCAAATATGATTAAGCCTCCCTTCGGAGGCTTTTTTTATGCTTACTTTTTAACTTGGCTGGGCAGCACTCTGTTTAATGCATAAACTAGGGTTATGATTTCCGCCCCCTTTCTCTTACGACTCGACCTGAGGCCGCTCTATGCACTCATCATAGGGGCTATAGTTCTGCTGCCTGGTTTAGTCACTGCAGCCCCTCTACAGGTTGCAATTGTCACCGATGATGCCCCCTATTCTTTGGTCACGAGCGATGGGACTGCCCAGGGGCTATTAGTAGACCTTTGGCGCTACTGGGGACGTATCAACAATCGGGAAATTAATTTTGTACACAGCTCCTCCTATTCCCAAGCGGTAGGGAAAGTACTGACGGGCAAAGCCAATGTCATTGCCGGACTAAATAGCACTAATCCAGCTCACGCCCAGCTAGTAGAAACAGAGTTTGCCCTGGAGGATCCTGACCACCTGTTCACCCATTTATCCCTTGGGGAAATTAACAACTGGGACGCTGTTCGCCCATACCGCATTGGAATTGATAAACAATCGTCGAGTATAGCGACGGAACTCAGAAACAGCGGGCTCGCCATTACCGAATACGAATCCCTCAACGCTATGCTCCAGGCGGCAGAAACCGGTTCGGTAAAAGTTATAGCCGGGCCCCTAATCGCAGGTAACTATGTTTTAAAGGGGCACTTGCAGGCTTCTCTGTTTCAACTTAATTCGACCCTGACACTCAACAATGGTAAACGGATGGCCATGATCAGCGCAGGCAATCCAGCTCTGCTCGATGAGATCAATCAGGGTTTTCAACGTCTGCACCCCAGCCGCATTCGCTCAATCATCCGAGCTTGGGGGGGCATCCTCAAAATGGATAACTCCCTAATTGTCACCTTACCTTCGGGCATGCCGCCCTATTCCACGGTAGCCGCAGATGGTTCAGCAATAGGTCTGCTTCCGGACATATGGCGATTATGGTCAACAAAGACCAATACATCGGTGCGTTTCTTAATGATGGATCCCCAGCAGAATCTGCAAATAGTGAGCCGAGGGCTGGCAGACATCATTGGCGCCACACTCACTCCCCTGCCTGAATACACCAACAGACTTAGCTATCCTGCAGCCCTTTTACCGGTTAAATTCGGCGTTTATGTGCCCCAATCATCACAGGCATCTACAATCTCTGACCTGGGCGCCGCCACCATAATCGACCACAATATTCCACACTTAAGGAGAGCGCTTCTCAGCATCAATCCTGACCTCAATTTTATTTCTAATGAACATGCAGACTTAACTGATTCAGATAATAACGCAGCGATCCTTGAAAGCACTGTCATCATGACACATCCGACCAACCCACGAACGGCGAATAATGCTGAATACCGGTTGTTAAGCGGCTCTTTACTTGATGAGATGATTCTTGTTGCGCTACCCAGCCGCGAAGAAAAACGTGCCTTGCTAATACAGCAGGGGATGGAAAAAATCACAGATACCGAGTTTGCTGAACTCGAAGACCGCTGGATACCCAACCCACAGGACCATTTTTACAGTTCCGAAGAGAGCCAAATCCCATTAAGTCCAAACGATCAAAAATGGCTTCAGAACAACCCGGTTGTTCGAATAGGAATACTCGAAAAACAGGGCTCTCTGCCGTATGACACAGAATATAATCGAGAGCTTTTGCAGCTACTGGAAAAATATTTACCCGTTCGGTTTGAAGCTCGATTTTATACGAGTCAAAAAAACCTCATAGAAGCGCTGACCAATAACGATGTGGACCTCATCAACCACGACCTAGATAATATTGAGGATGTTAACGGCATTCTTTTTTCCTCGGTGTATAAAAGCACTCCCTGGGTAATCGCAACTCGGGATAGTCAAATAGCCATCAAAGACCTTCGAAGCCTGGAAGGTAAAACTATTGCCGCTATATCGGGTAGTAGCGTCATTCGGCAGCTAACCAGCCAAGCGGGCCTGAGAGTCATCGAAGTCGACAGTATGCAAGAAGGCATAGACGGGATTAGTTCTGGTCGAATTCATGGATATGCAGGAAACCTGACGGCCCTTGCCCAGCACCTGAAAGCCATAGAGCGAGACAACATTCTATTACATCGAATCCCGGAACTGAAAGACGAAGAAATGCGTTTTGCAATTCGAAACGATTGGCTAGAACTCCGCCACCTTCTTAATCAATTGATATCCAACCTGGGAGAGGATGAACTCAAAGCACTGAAGGACAAATGGTTAAGCATCCGCCTCGAATTTGGCATTAACGAAAGCGACCTGTGGATTGCACGCCTTAAGATAATCTCTATAGCTGCCCTGGTTGTCATACTGATCCTGCTCTGGAACCACCGGCTTAGACAGGAGATACGACGTCGAATTGCAGCCGAAGAGGAAGTACGCCACCTGGCTACTCATGACAACTTAACCGGCTTACCCAACCGTAGATTACTATGGGATCGGATCGAACAGGCACTGGAGTCTGCGCGAAGAAACCAACACAAAGCAGCTCTTTTTTTTATCGATTTGGACGGGTTTAAATCGGTAAACGATACACTCGGTCACGAAGCAGGCGACCAACTATTAATCGAGGTGGCGGCCCGCATCAATAGTACTTTACGGGATTCTGATACCATAGCCAGAATAGGTGGTGATGAATTTGTAGTACTACTGCCAGCGCTGAATAACTCAAAGGGTGTTGCTCAAGTCGCCGAAAACCTGTTGAGCTGCATTAAAAAGCCCTACCCTTTTGCCAAAGATTCGAAAATAGGAGCCAGCATAGGCATTGCCATCTTTCCTGATAACGCAGACAACCCTGAAGAGTTAATGACGTTAGCAGATGATCAAATGTATAAAGTTAAAAAGGCCGGAAAAAACCATTTCGCATTTGCCTGATCAGGCATTAGTTTTCCCTTTACGATGCATCAGTTCTATCAAGTGAGCTTCCGCAGAAGAAATGTGGCAATTTTCCATAACTTCTCTTGTGGATGCCCCCATTTCAAATAGCTTACCAGCTTCAGTATAGGAAACAGCGGAAGGATCGCGCTGTTCGAGCGCCTCTTGTTTATCAATCGTTGCTCCCAGACGCTGTTCAACCTGAAGCAGGCGTTGCCCTACCCCTATTGCTCCAGCACCCACCGCTCTTAGATCTGACTCAAGCAACGTTATACGTTTGTTAGCTGATTCGATCTCTTCCCGATAGGCATCCTTCTGTTTGCGAAACAACAGAATGGTAAATGCTATTAACACCAGCACGGTCGGAAAAAAAACCATCAATAACAGGTTGTATTCAGACATACTCATCAATATGTAAACGACCTAAGGGATCACGATTGCGCTCAGAGGTTCCTTCCTCTGGCTCTTCATCATGCTGTTGTTGTTTTTCTTTTTTTAACGGGTGTCGATCAGCAGGCCGGCCTTTTTCTACCGGATCAATACGGCGGGTAGGATTGACGATTACAGGGTCAAAAACCTCATCCATCGCGCACCTCCCTGCGCTCGACTCTGCTTAGATATCAGTGAGCTCAGCCCACTCCTCATCACTCATCATCTTATCGAGTTCAACCAGAATGAGTAGCTCGCCATTCTTGTTGCATACACCCTGGATAAACTTGGCACTTTCATCGTTGCCAACATTTGGCGCCGTCTCAATTTCTGATTGTCTGAGATAAACGACTTCGGCCACTGCATCGACCAATATTCCAACCACTTGTTTCTCGGCTTCGATAATGACGATACGAGTGTTTTCAGTAATATCAGCCTGAGGTAATCCAAATCGCTGGCGGGTATCAATAACCGTCACCACATTACCACGCAGGTTAATGATCCCTAGAACATACTGCGGAGCACCAGGCACTGGGGCAATCTCAGTATATCTAAGCACCTCCTGTACCTGCATAACGTTGATACCGTACGTCTCATCATCGAGCCGAAACGTTACCCATTGCAGAATTGGATCATCAGTTCCTTGTGTAGCAGTATGTGTTGACATAGTTCAGTCTCTATTCAAGTTACTAATTAACGGGAATGCCCTTACTTCGTTCATACCCCTAACTATAAACCAAAGCCCTTTGAAATGCTTAGTTTGCTCGTATTGTCTTGCCTTGCCCTTCCGCCTCAGCAATCAACTTGCTTAGGCTACCGACATCAAGCAGAGCACACATCTCCTTAATCACGGTTCCTGCAAGCCAAGGCCGTTTGCTGCGTTCTGTTCGCCAACGAACCGCCTCAGGATCCAATTTGATAGCCTCTGCAACTTCATGTACGGCCAGAGCCCAGTCACACCCCTGTAAAGAGATGATGTACTTTAACCCCTGGTTCAAATCAGCATCATAACGTTCGGGCATCACCCATTGGGCGGTATCAACTACGCGAATACTTCTTGTCGAGTGCTTATAGAGTCCAAGAAACCAATCGGGCTGCCCAAATAGAGGCGTCAACTCCTCTTCCAAAGGATAAATAGTCCCTAATTCGACCAGGGGAACGGCCAACTTTAGGCCGCCAACCTTAAACAGCAAGCATTCAAATGACTCATCCGCCCACAGAGGTCTACCGTTTTCACCCCATTGTGATTTACTGACAATCTCTGGAAGATCATCCAAAGCCATCGAATCAAGCTGATCGACAACCTCCAAAGGCTCTTCCACCAGGGCAGGCACAATAATAGGGGCCACCTCTGCCGCGGGAACAATATCAGGCTCAACCGTTTTGACCAGCACTGTCGGCTGCCCGGACGTTTCATCCAATGCCTTGGCCCGAGACGTAGCGTCATGCAGTAAGCCATCCAGATAATCCTGAATGGCTTCCTGTGGTTTGGATAAAGCCGTTTTTAACTGTTGTTGATTCATACCCTGCCTAGATGAAATCAAACCCTATGAAATGATCACCATGCTAACTCATCGGCTTCTTAATCAAAAAGTTTAGATAAGTAAGCATTTAAACTATGTGCCAGCATTTAAAACCATCGATGCTCATTACCCCACTGCAGCCTTTGGTTCGTTAACCGCCGCCATGACCAGATCTTTGAGCAAATGCTGATAAGCACGTACCGCTCGCGATTCCGGATCAAAGGAAGATGGCGTAACACCTTGTCGACTGGCATCACGCAAGCGCGTATCAACGGGTATATGGGCTTGCCAGACGCGATCTTTGTATTCGCTGCGAATGGCTCTCATGGCTTGTAAAGACGCCTGGGTTCGACGATCAAACATTGTCGGCACGATCAAATAAGGCAACTCACGTTTACGGGATCGATTAACCATGGCCAACGTATGCACCATCCGCTCCAGCCCCTTCAGTGCAAGAAACTCTGTTTGCACCGGTATCAATAGCTTCTCACAGGCTGCCAGGGCATTAACCATCAAGACACCCAATAGTGGAGGTGTATCGATCAGGGCATAATCATAATGATCCCAGAGTTGGGCCAGGGTTTTCGCCAAAACCAAACCATAGCCACCCTGCCCCATCATTTGTCGCTCAAGTGTCGCCAAGGCTGTACTGGCGGGCATTAAATGCAAAAGCTCCGAGGAAGTCTCCTTAAGAACGCTCATCGGAAGATCAGCAGGAATATCACCTTTGTGCATAAAAAGGTCATAGCTGCTGTGCTCTATCGAGTCTGGATCATAGCCGAAGTAGCTCGTCATCGACCCATGCGGATCAAGGTCAATAATGAGCACTCGTTGACCACGATCAGCTAGCAAGCCACCCAGAGCGACTGCCGTAGTCGTTTTACCCACGCCACCTTTTTGATTGGATACCGCCCAAATTCTCACAATGTCACCTGATTCCCGCAACGCTTGCAGACTGATAAGCCTCCCTGGCGGCTGCAATTCGTCGATTTATTGTCGCTTTTAGCGCTCCCTTACAAGAAACAGCAATATCCATGCCCGAAAACATTCCAATAAACGTCACATTCACCAACGACCTCACCCGACTCTATTGCGCTGGGGCTGATGGCGAAAACCTTTGCCGTAAGACACTTTCATATTCGCCAGCCCGATCCACACCGATTGGATTAATCGCACGGCGTATATCCAGATTCTTTGAAATCACCATAACGACACGACGGTTACTTTCACGGCCTTGCGCAGTCGCATTGGAAGATACCGGTTGAAACTGACCATAACCCACCGCGGCAAGATGTTCTGGGGCAACCCCGTAATTGGCCAACATTCTAACCACCGCAGCGGACCGCGCGGCTGAAAGCTCCCAATTGGTAGGGAAACGATCGGTGTTGATTGGTATATTGTCTGTAAAGCCTTCTATATGAACCGGATTACTATAGGGTTTAATGATATCGGCTACTTTACGCAAAATATCAAAAGCCGCGTTTTTCGGTATGGAATCGCCGCTGTCAAATAGCAAACTGGCAGGCATCTCAATTTCAACCCACATCTCGTTACCGGTGACACTGATTTTTTCTTCGGCAATTAACTCGCTAAAAGCGGTCTTTAGATTATCTCCTATTACTTCCAGATTCTCTGTGGCTTCCTCTTCCGTGAAAGTTCTATCACCTCCCTCTCTCGGATTAATTGCCACTTGCTGGCCATGAGGAATCGCAATAGGGTCATCACTGCTGCTACGATCTCGAACCGGCGACTCACCCACCTGTATCGGATTAACACTGCGTGGCGGCTGATTAAAAACTCCGACCAGGGTTTCAGACAAGATCTTGTACTTCCCTTCATTCACCGAAGAGATCGAGTACATCACCACAAAAAAGGCAAACAATAAGGTTATGAAATCAGCATAGGAAACCAGCCATCGCTCCAGATTTTCGTGCTCTTCCTGTTGTCTTCGGCGGGCCATAATACGGATCCTCAGCCTTGGAAGCCTTGAAGTTTCAATTCAATAGCACGGGGATTCTCGCCTTCAGCAATGGCCAGAATACCTTCAATCATCATTTCACGATATTGCGAGCTTTGATGAACGTTATATTTGAGTTTGTTGGCTACGGGCAATAACAGCAAGTTGGCAAACGCAACACCATAGATAGTAGCGACAAACGCCACCGCAATACCGGCTCCTAGTTGTGACGGGTCGGCTAGATTCCCCATCACATGAATAAGCCCCATAACGGCACCAATAATGCCGATTGTCGGGGAATACCCGCCCATGCACTCATAAAACTTGGCAGCATGAAGGTCAACACTTTCAGCTGAGTAGAGATCGACTTCAAGTACATTACGCAGAGCTTCCGGCTCACTGCCATCAACCAATAACTGTAACCCCTTGCGAGCAAATGCATCAGGCTCTGCATCAGCAATGCTTTCCAGGCCCAGAAGGCCCTCTTTTCGAGCCGTCATACTCCAGTTTACTACCTTGGAAATACCTTGACCGATATCGATTCTGGGTGGAAAAAAAACCCAACTGAGAATGGCCAATGCTCTGCGAAAGGTTCTTCCGGATGTTTGAATAAAAGCCGCGCCAATGGTACCGCCAAAAACAATAATGGCTGCAGGCCCATTGATAAGGGCCTCAACGTGCCCACCCTCCAGATAGTTGCCACCGATTACCGCAAAAAGCGCCAGCAACAGTCCGAAAACACTTAGCAGATCCATCCTAAATGGCCTCTACCAGGCGCGCAGAAATATCATCCAAAGAAACCACAGCATCTGCAAGGTTGTCATTGACCACCGCCATTGGCATGCCGTATATCACGCAACTCGCCTGATCCTGGGCCCAGATAGTTGCGCCCTTAGACTTCAAAAGACGCGAACCATCACGTCCATCAGCCCCCATCCCGGTTAATACCAGGGCCAGTACCTTGCCACCAAAAGCATTGGCGGCCGAGCCAAAGGTAACATCCACACAAGGCTTGTAATTCAAACGCTCATCGCCTGGCAGAATTTTCACCGTTCCACCTCTGGAATCAACCATCATCTGTTTACCTCCCGGTGCCAGCAGAGCCACACCAGGTTGTAAGCGATCTCCATCTTTGGCTTCTTTCACCGTAATCTTACACATACGGTTCAAACGTTCGGCAAAAGCATTGGTGAAGGTAGCCGGCATATGTTGTATCAAGACAATTGGCGTTGGAAAATTTGCCGGCAGCTCGGTTAATACCTTCTGAAGGGCGACTGGCCCACCGGTCGATGTGCCAATCGCTAACAATTTATGTTTGGCACTGCCTCGATTAAAGCTTAGCGGTTTATTTGTGGCGCCTGAAGGTTTGGCCGCTCCACGGGGTTGGGTCAGCGTACTAGCGGGCCGTGCAGAGGGTACCTTGCGTGCCGCAGGGGCTGGCGCGGAAGCCCGTCTCATACTGCGAGAAACAGTTTTTACTCGCTCACACAGCACCCGCTTGATTTTGTCACTGTTGCGAGAGATATCCTCAAAATTCTTGGGCAAAAAATCAATAGCGCCGGCTTCCAGCGCATCAAGCGTAACTCTGGCCCCTTCATGTGTCAGAGAGGAAAACATCAAAACAGGTGTCGGATTACTCGACATAATCTGCCGAACAGCAGTAATGCCGTCCATGACCGGCATTTCATAATCCATCGTAACAACGTCTGGCTTTAACTCCGCCACTTTATCTACCGCTTCGCGACCGTTACTCGCCGTTCCAACTACCGCTATGCTGGAATCAGATTTAAGAATTTCGGTTACGCGGCGACGAAAAAAACCAGAATCATCAACAACCAATACCTTAACTGCCACCCGGCTTCTCCAATCATCTGTCATGGCTAACGGGTTTAGTACAAGAACCCGCAGTACATAAAAGGTTTATAGTTTGCGTGCGTAATGCTTCAGCATACTTGGGACATCTAAAATCAGTGCAATGCGACCGTCACCGGTTATTGTTGCACCCGCCATACCAGGGGTGCCATGCAACATCGATCCTAAAGGTTTAATAACCACTTCTTCCTGCCCCACCAGCTGATCGACGACAAAGCCTACCCGTTGAGTGCCGACAGACACAATCACGACATGGGCTTCTGCACCTTCATCTGAATCGCCACCACTAACCACACCGGCTTCGACCAACCAACGCTTGAGGTAAAATAATGGCAGTGCCTTATCACGAACAATCACGACTTCCTGACCATCGACGACGTTTGTTTTAGATAGATCAAGGTGGAAAATTTCATTAACACTGACAAGAGGGAGCGCAAACGCTTGTTGATCCAACATCACCATCAACGTCGGCATAATCGCAAGAGTCAAAGGCACTTTTATCTGGATGGTTGTGCCCTTTCCCGCTTCAGATTGAATATCAATAATACCATTGAGCTGGGAAATTTTGGTCTTCACCACATCCATTCCCACTCCCCGACCTGACACGTCGGAGATCTCTTTCTTGGTTGAAAATCCAGGCGCAAATATCAGGTTGAAGCATTCAGTATCGGATAAACGGTCAGCAGCATCCTGGTCATAGAGACCACGCTCGACCGCTAACGCTCTCAATTTATCGGGGTTCATACCAGCGCCATCGTCGGCGATGGAAAGAAGTATATGATCACCTTCCTGTTCGGCAGCAAGGATCACATTACCCTTACGATCCTTACCCGCTGACTCTCTTATTTCCGGGCTTTCGATACCATGATCAACCGAATTCCGAACGAGGTGAACCAAGGGGTCGGCCAAGGCTTCTACCAAATTCTTATCGAGATCAGTCTCTTCGCCCTCAAGCTGCAGATTAATCTCTTTCTTCAGGTTGCGTGCCAAGTCTCTAACCACACGAGGAAAACGACCAAACACTTTTTTGATCGGTTGCATCCGCGTTTTCATCACAGAAAGCTGCAGGTCTGCAGTTACCACATCCAGGTTAGCGACGGCTTTCGATAATGACTCATCATTGTTATTGAGTCCAAGCCTTACCAGGCGGTTACGCACTAAAACCAGCTCGCCGACCATATTCATAATATCGTCCAGCCGAGCCGTATCAACCCGTACGGTTGTTTCAGCTGGCGGGGCTGCTTCTTTGGCTTTTGCTGGTGTCTTGGCGGCTGCCTTTGCAGGCGTTTTTACGGCGGCCTTGGGCGCAGATTTAGCTACGGGCTCCGGTGGCTTTTTAACCGATTTTTCTGGTATTTCTTTTGCTGTCTCAGGAGCTTTAGCCGCAGGCCCTTTACCTTGACCGTGCAGCTGATCGAGCAAATCTTCAAACTCAGAATCGGATATTTCATCACCGTCGCCAGACTTGGCAATGGGTGTCGGCTCCGGAGTCGCAGGACTCACTGCACTCTCGCCTGGAGCAGAATCGCCGTGTAATTGATCCAGCAAAGCCTCGAATTCATCATCCGTAATTTCGTCGCTATTACTGTTGGCAGGAGAAGCAGCAGGAGGCGCGGTATTTTCAGCGCCAGCTATGGGATTATCACCATGCAGCTTATCGAGCAAAGCCTCAAATTCATCATCGGTTATTTCGTCATTAGAGCCTGTCGATGATACTTCAGTGCCAGGCTGAAATAAGCCCTCCGCTGAAGCTTCAGGCTTGGCAGGTTGATCATCCTGAATAGCATCAAGCAGTTGCTCAAACTCATCATCACTGATATCACTATTATCATTCGCAGACTGGTTATCTGCCGCGGGGGCAACCGCTTCTGTGACGGCAGGAGCAACTTCAACCGCAGGTTCTTCAACAGCGGCTTCTTCCGCTGTTTCTGATTCTGGCTGGGCCATAAGAGAGAGTTGGCGCAGTAATTCCGGGTCGGCGGGCGTTGGTTCTTCACGCTCACGAACCTCTGTGAACATGACATTGACTGAGTCCAGCGCCTGAAGAACAACATCCATCAATTCAGGCGTCACTTGACGCTGTCCATTTCTGAGAATGTCGAAAACATTTTCAGCAATATGGCAACATTCAACCAGAGGATTCAGGGAGAGAAAACCTGCCCCCCCCTTTACCGTATGGAAGCCGCGAAAAATTGCGTTCAAGAGATCCATATCATCCGGCTGGTTTTCAAGATCAACCAACTGCTCCGATAACAACTCAAGGATTTCACCCGCTTCGACAAGGAAGTCTTGCAGGATCTCTTCGTCGGCCTCAAAACTCATACAGTGCTCCTTAGAACCCTAGACTGGACAGAAGATCATCAACTTCATCCTGCCCTGAAACAACGTCTTCTCGATGCTCTTTGTTGATCTGTGGACCTTCGGCCTCAACACTGGATACAGCAGGTTTCTTCTGCATATCTTCATGTTCAATTCCCGTCATTTGATCAACTTTACCCGCCATACGAACAAGATGGACAAGGCTGTCTTCAATTTCAGATACAAGGCTGACCACCCGCTTAATGACCTGCCCAGTCAAGTCCTGGTAATCCTGCGCCATAATAATGTCATTAAGGCTGTTACCCAGGTCAGTCGAACGTTGTTCAGTTGCCTCAAGAAAAGGACCAATTTTCTTGCTCAACACTCTAAATTCATCGGGGGAGATCTCGCGATTAATAAATCGCTTCCACTCAAGCCCCAAGGCCTTAGCTTCAACTCCGAGTTCAGCCGCCGTTGGCGTACAATTTTCAACAATATCCATCGTTTTGTTGGCTGCACTTTCAGTCATTTGCGTGACATAGCTTAGGCGATCGGACGCATCGGCCATGTGGGAGATCTCTTCTTGATCCTTCCCGGTAATACCAGAATCAATATGGAAGTTCATAAGCGATTCATGCAATGCACGAGTCAACCTGCCCACTTCCTGATAAAGGCTCTGATCACGCATCTCATTCAGCTCTTGGATAACATTAACAGCTGAAGAAACATCACCGGATTCGAGCAGCTCGACCAGTTTTTGCGCTTGAACTTTAAGATCTGATTCCAATTCGGTAGTGTCCCTATCGTGTGTGAAAAGCGTCATATACAGCCCTTATCAACCCCCGGCATCAACCCGTTCAAAGATCTTTTCGATCTTCTCTTTCAACGCCTGGGCAGTAAACGGTTTGACTACATATCCGTTAACACCCGCTTGTGCGGCTTCAATTATCTGATCGCGCTTGGCCTCCGCCGTAACCATCAATACCGGAAGCGTGTTCAACTTGGCATCGGCCCGTACCGCGCGAAGCAGATCGATACCCGTCATGCCGGGCATATTCCAGTCGGTGACCAGAAAATCGAAATCCCCACTTTGCAGCATCGGCAACGCCGTCTGACCATCGTCAGCCTCTGAAGTATTGGTAAACCCCAGGTCTCGAAGAAGATTCTTGATGATGCGTCTCATTGTAGAAAAATCATCCACAATAAGGATCTTCATATTTTTGTCCAAACCGGCCTCCGTCAAACCTCTATGTTTAGTGTGTTCAAAACACTATATTCTACAAGTCTAGTTGGTGAATGAAAGGATTACCCCAAATCTGACACCCACCCTTCAAGCCGGGATCGCAATCTCAGAGCCGCCTGGCTATGTAATTGACTTACTCTGGACTCGCTCACACCAAGTACAGCCCCCACTTCTTTCAAATTCATCTCTTCGTCGTAGTATAGAGAAAGCAGCAGCTGTTCACGTTCTGGCAGCGTGGTGATCGCCTCTTCCAGGGCCTTCAAAAACCGGTCGGTCTGAACACCCTCATGGGGAAGATCAATGTCTGGCGATAACAACGCTCCTTCGTGATGGCTGTCTTCACTATCAAGCAAATCGTCAAAACTGAACAGGCGACTCCCCATGCAGTCATTTAGCATCGAGTGATATTCGTCGATACTAATCTGTAGTTCGGCCGCTATTTCATTATCTTTAGCGTCACGCCCCAATCGAGATTCAACAGACTTCACGGCCTCCGCCACACGGCGACCATTGCGGTGTACCGAACGTGGCACCCAGTCGCCTTTTCTCACCTCATCGAGCATCGCACCACGAATTCGAATGCCAGCATAGGTTTCGAATGCCGCCCCTTTTGAACCATCGTATTTACGTGCGGCCTCAAGCAAGCCAATCATTCCTGACTGAATAAGATCATCGACCTGCACACTGGCAGGCAGTCGGGCCGCCAAATGATGGGCAATACGCTTCACCAACGGCGAATGCCGCTCTACAAGAATATTCAGCGATTCGGCCTGATTATCGGTATACATCCCCAGTCCTTCCGCTACTGCTACCATGATTAAGCCCCGTGCTCACCAGCCACCAGGCTTTCAACAAAGAATTCCAGGTGCCCCCTGGATGAAGTGGGCAAAGGCAAGGCGTCAATTTTTTGCGCCAATGCCTTCAAAGCCAGCGACGCCTTACTTCTGGGGTACGCCTCCATAACCGCTTTTTGCCTTTGTACGGCTTTACGGACCGCTTCGTCGAAAGGCACAGCCCCGATATATTGCAAAGCCACATCAAGAAAACGATCCGTGACATTCACCAGCTTATTGTAGAGGTTTCTCCCCTCCTGGGGAGAACGAACCATATTCGCCACAACCCTGAAACGCATCAGGTTATAGTCACGATTCAACAGTTTGATAAGCGCGTAGGCATCGGTAATTGACGTCGGTTCGTCCGTTACAACGATAACGACCTCCTGGGCAGCGCGTACAAAACTGATCACGTTGTCCGAAATACCTGCCGCAGTATCAACGATCAGGACATCCAGCTGGCCGCTCAGGTCGCTAAATGCACTGATCATCCCGGCATGCTGCTGAGGGCTCAGCTCGGTCATCGACTGGGCACCCGAAGAGGCAGGAATGATCTTGATCCCACCGGGACCGTTGAGCAGAATCTCGCGCAGGTCACAACGGCCTGCCATCACATCTTCAAGGTTTTTGCTGGCAGACAAGCCTAGCAGCACATCAACGTTAGCCAACCCCAGGTCAGCATCAAATAACATAACCCGGCGACCCATCTCCGCCAGTGCGATACTGATATTCACCGAGACATTGGTTTTACCAACACCGCCTTTACCACCTGTCACAGCTATCACTTGCACAGGCTGTTGATTACCCATAGATTGCTTCCACCATTATCAGTATTCCCGCTGAAGCCTCTGTCGGCTTTTATCACTGCTAACCTCTGTACGCTTGTACCCAGTCTAGCTTCAATACCTTAACTTACATAGCGAGCCGCGGGCTGGAAATCCCGCCTTTGGCTAACCGCAAACTCATTGATCATTTTTTCATCATCTTCCGGTAATTGCTCCGATATAGCCACCGCCCGACTGATCAAATTATGAGCTTTCGCCAGACAAACATCTTCCGGAATTCGCTGCCCATCAGCCAGATAGGATACTGGCAAACCATGCTCGGCCACCAGACTAATGGCTTCTCCCAGGCTGGATGCTTCATCAAGCTTCGTCAGTACTGTCCCAACCAACCTGGCTTTGCCGTATGTATGATACGCAGCTCGAATAACCTGCTGCTGACTGGTGCACGCTAAAACCAGCAGACTGCGCACCATTGGCCTTACTTCATGGAGCACGCTTAATTGTAGTTGCAGATTAGGATCTTGATGGTTTAGCCCTGCCGTATCGATCAGCACCAGGGACTTACCACTCAAACTGTCTACTGTCTCTTGCAATCGTCTCGGATCATCAACCACCCGAACTGTCACATTAAGGATGCGGCCCAGCGCCTTCACCTGCTCGGAAGCCCCCACCCGATAGCAATCCGTGGTCACCAGAGCTACTTGCTCGGGCCCATGCTCCAGAACGTATTGGGTGGCCAACTTACCTATGGTGGTCGTTTTGCCAGAACCAGTAGGGCCGATAAACGCGAAAATGCCTCCTTCCATCACCAGATTTTTCTGGGTGGTTGAAAGCTGACGAGCCAAAGCGGCAAGAATTCGCCGCCAATTATGAGCCGCTGAAGCCTGCGGCTCAATGATCTTTATCAATTGATTGCACAGTGTTGATGACAACCCCATGCCGCTTAATCGACGCCAAAACATAGCCTGCTGCGGTGTACGGTCAACAAATTGCCCCCAGGCAACACCACCAAGTTGTTGCTGCAACAGCGCTTTCATATCATTCAATTCATCGCGCATGGATTCAAGAGTCTGTTGCTGCCCCCGCGCATTACCCGATGGACGGGAAGGCGCTGCCGTACTTCGCGCCGACTGAATGGACTCCAGGGTTCGTTTAACCGCTGCTTCAGAAGCCACATCCGAGGCACCAAATTGATCCGAAGATTGGGTAGCAGCCCCTCCTCGCTCAGCAACAGAGACTTTTTTACGGGCCTCTGCCAAGGCATTATCAAGAGTAGCGCGGTGACCGCTGGGACCAAAGGCATCGCTACGAGGCAGGTTGGCATCCAGCGACGCCGAAACCTCTACCCCACCCGTAACCGAGCGCTGGGACAGGATAGCAGCATCGTCACCCAGATCATCTTTGACCAGCTTCATGGCCTGTCTCATGTCAGATGCAAAGTAGCGTTTAATCTTCATATGTTCACCTGCCGATACCACCTGGCTTGTGCCAGGCATGGTTGATTATTGTCCTACGGTGCCTTCTATGGTGATCTGCTTGTTATCCGGAATTTCCTGATAAGAAAGCACATGCATTGCAGCCACACCGTAACGAGCAAAGCGAGCCAATAAAGGTCTGATCGGAGCGGCAACCAACAAGACAACGGGTTTACCTGCCAACTCTTGCCGTTGCGCTGCCTCTACGAGGGATTGCTGCAACTTCTCCGCCATTCCCGGCTCCAGCACAACCCCTTCATCAGGAGCCGCACCGCTTTGCCTGGCTTGCTGTACTGATTGCAGCAAAATCTGTTCCAATGATGGATCCAGGGTAATAACAGGCACCTGGGGCTCCAAACCTACGATACTCTGTACGATAGAGCGTGCCAGTGCCACTCGGGCTATTGCCGTTAAAGTGGCGGGATCTTGACTCTGCGCCGCTTGATCCGCCAAAGCTTCGGCGATGGTTCTAATATCCCGGATCGCGACCTGTTCAACCAACAGGTTTTGAAGCACCTTAAGCAGCGTACTCACGGTCATCTTGTTCGGCACCAAATCTTCGGCGAGCTTGGGCGATTGGCGAGCCAGCAAATCAAGCAGATGCTGCACTTCTTCATGCCCTAGTAGCTCGTGAGCATGCTTATTCATCACCTGGTTAAGGTGGGTCGCGACCACAGTGGACGCATCTACCACGGTGTAGCCGAGGGTTTGCGCCTGTTCTCGCTGGCCTCGTTCAATCCATACCGCATCCAGCCCAAATGCGGGATCCTTACCCTCTATCCCCTGTAAGGCACCAAAGACCTGCCCGGGATTGATCGCCAGATCCCGGTCCGGGTGAACCTCAGCTTCGCTGATCGTTACCCCCATCAGGGTAATGCGATAGACATTCGGTAACAGGTCGAGATTGTCTCGAATATGTACCGACGGCACCAAAAAGCCCAACTCCTGCGATAGCTTTTTACGTACCCCCTTGATCCGCCCCAGCAGTTCCCCGCCCTGAGTTTTATCGACCAGGGGGATCAGGCGGTAGCCGACCTCCAGCCCGACCATATCCACCGGGCTGACATCATCCCAGCCTAGCTCACGCCCCTCGGTTGATTGTTGTTCTTGTTGTTGCTGTTCCAACTGCAGCTTCTCCTGCTCTTCAGTAGCAGCATCCGCTTCACCCTGCATATTTTTACGGTAGATAAACCAGGCACCACCTGCGGCCAGCAAACCCAAACCAATAAAAGCCACATGAGGCATACCGGGAATAGAGCCCATGATCAGCAAAATTGCAGCGGCTACCGCCAGAGCCCTTGGCGAATTAAACATCTGCTGAGTAATCTGGCTGCCCATCTCCTGGGAATCGGAGACCCGAGTCACCATGATGGCCGATGCAGTTGAAAGTAACAGCGACGGAATTTGAGCAACCAAGCCGTCACCAATGGTTAACAGGGAATAGTTTTGCAAGGCGGTATCAAAGGTCAGGCCATGCTGCAGCATACCGATACTGAGACCACCGATGATATTGATAAACAGGATCAGTAAGCCGGCAACCGCATCGCCCCGAACAAACTTACTGGCACCATCCATGGAACCGTAGAAATCGGCTTCCTGCCCCACCTCTTCACGGCGCGTACGAGCTTCTTCTTGCTGTATCAGGCCGGAATTCAGGTCCGCATCGATGGCCATCTGCTTACCCGGCATAGCGTCCAGGGTGAAACGTGCGCTGACTTCAGAAATACGCCCGGCACCCTTGGTGACTACGACAAAGTTGATGATCATCAAAATCGCAAAGACCACCAGACCAACCACATAGTTACCGCCAATCACCACTTCACCAAAGGCCTCAATCACCTTTCCTGCGGCATCACCCCCCGAATGACCGTGAAGTAATACCACCCGTGTCGAAGCAACATTGAGCGCCAGGCGAAGCAGGGTCGCCACCAGCAAAATAGTCGGAAAAACGGCAAAATCGAGCGGTCGTAAGGCATATACACTAACCAGCAAAACAACCAGTGCCAGTGCAATGTTAAAGGTAAATAAAACGTCCAACAAAAAGGGGGGGACCGGCAGGGTCATCATACCTAACACGACTAACAGCAGCAGAGGCACCCCCAGGCTGCCCTGCCCCAGCGTTTTCATATTACCCAAAAGCACTGCTCTATCCACAAAAATCCCCAATAGAATCCGTCAAAGCCATGACGTTTTTTAGCTATAGGCAGGGTTATGCAAAAAGTCTTCCTGTTTTACTGAATCTCGTAAAATATCTAGCTGACTGATAGCTTTCGCTTAAGAGGCAATCAATGTCAGACGAAAAAAGGCGTTTATGTTTGATCAATAATCGATGGGGGCCAACTTATAACCCATCAGTGTCAACGCAGGCAGAAATTCAGCCGCCTGCAAAAACAGGCCTGATTGAGCCGCATGGCTTGTGGCTTTCAAGAGCATCCAGGATCCCACAGAACTGTGCAATAAAGTCGAGACCCTTCAGAAAATTCTGTTAAAGAGAAGGTTACGCTGGAGCGCAAAAAATCATGGATTTCTGGCCGCAGAATGCCGTTATTCCTCGGTATCCACAGGCTGCCCGTCAACGTCACGCTGTAAATCATCCGGCACCGGAAAATCAGGCTGAACTGGAGCAGTCTCCCCTACACCCTCACGATGTCGCCGCAGCTGGAAGACGTAAGCCAGCACCTGAGCCACCGCGACATAAAGCCCCGCCGGGATTTGCTGACCAATACGAGTCGTAAAATAGATCGCACGCGCCAGGGTCGGAGATTCGATAATGCTGACGTCATTCCCTTCGGCGACCTCACGAATCTTGAACGCGACCTCTTCAACGCCTTTCGCCAAAACATAGGGAGCATCTGCTTTGGTAGCGTCGTACTTGATCGCAATAGCAAAATGGGTGGGGTTGGTAATGACCACATCGGCCTGGGGAACATCCGCCATCATGCGACTCTCGGCCATCTCCCGTTGCAGTTGTCGAATCCGGCTTTTTACTTCGGGTTTACCTTCCGTATTCTTAAACTCGTCTTTAACCTCTTGCTTGGTCATCATCAATTGCTTGCGGTGATCCCAGATTTGAAATGGAATATCGATCAGGGCGATCAATATCAGGCTCGCACTCATTCCCATCACCGACCAACCCAACACCGACAAACTGTGGGCAATCGCTTGAGGGATCGATTCTTTACCAATACCCAGCAAGTCCTCACGTTTCGATAACAACACCAGTATCGACACTGTTGCAACGACCGCCACTTTGGCGATCGACTTTATCAGCTCGATCAAAGACTTGGCCGAAAACATTCGCTTAAGCCCTTTCAAAGGGTCCATGCGACTGAATTTTGGCATCACCGCCTTACCACTCAGCAACCAGCCGCCAAGCGCCAAAGGACTCAGTAAAGAGACCAACATCATGGCAATAAAAAAAGGAATGAGTGACGTTGTGGATTCGACCAATGAAACACCCAGGTGGTGCATCATAAGCGAGGTGTCAAAAGCCGCTTCACGCTCGAGAGAAAAGTTGAACCGCATGACGGAACCAATATTTCCACCAATCAAAGCAGCAGAGGCAAACAGTGTACCGCTACCAACCAACAGCAATAGCATGGTAGTCAGCTCTTTGGATCGGGGTACTTGCCCCTCCTCACGAGCGTCACGCATTCGCTTTTCGGTGGGCTCCTCCGAACGATCCTGACTACTGTCTTGCTGCTCTGCCATGTGGCACTAACCCCGTCAACTATTGGACACCGACAAGGTTCTTAAGCACAAAGAGTGCCGACTCCGCCATTTGCGAATACTGAGATAGAAAACCGGATACTGCGACCCAGATGATAAAAAGACCAAAAATAAGAGTCATGGGAAAGCCGAGGGCAAAGACGTTAAGCTGAGGTGCGGATTTTGTCATCACTCCGAAGGTGAGGTTTACAATCAATAGTGCACTCATGGCAGGAATCGCGATCAACAAGGCACTACCAAAGATCCAGCCAAACCAGACGACTATTTCGTACAGGCTTTGAAACGACAAAAACTGCCCGACAGGTAGAGTCAAAAAACTGTCTACCACTACTTGAATAACAACCAGGTGACCGTTCATGGCAAGAAACAGCAGGGTCACCAGCATCAGATACATCTGACCCACCGCCGCCACATTGACGCCATTGGCCGGGTCATTTAACGAGGCAAAACCCAATCCCATCTGCATGGCAATCATCTGCCCGGCCAAGGCAAACGTATGGAAAAACAACTGCAGAACAAAGCCCATCAGACTACCGATTAAGACTTGCTGTGCCGTAATCACCCAGGAAGCTAAAGAAAGTACATCGTATTCCGGCATATCCGGTAGCATCGGGGCAACCAGAGCCGTGACGGCAATAGCAAACAGCAACCTCACACGCGTAGGAACCAACTGAGTACCAATAATGGGCATCACCATAAACAAACTTGCGATACGAAACAGTGGCCACATCAAATGGCTAACCCAACCACTGATCTCCTGTGTGGACAGTTCGATCATGGGGCTTTAACCAATCATAAAAGGAATAGAATTAAACAAGTCGGTAAAAAAATCCATCAAGCGGCGTAACAACCAGGGGCCGGCAAGCATGATGGTAATCAGGGTAACCAACAATCGAGGTAGAAAACTCAGGGTTTGCTCGTTAATTTGAGTGGCTGCCTGGAAGACACTCACCATTAAACCAACGAACAAACTGGGCACAACGATAATGGCTACCATCTGGACAATAATAAACAGCGCGTCGCGGAACAGATCAATTGCCATTTCCGGAGTCATTGGCTACACCCCGAAACTTGCCGCCATGGTACCAATGACCATGGCCCAACCATCGACTAACACAAACAACATAATCTTAAAGGGCAACGAAACAATGAGTGGAGACAACATCATCATACCCATAGCCATCAGAACACTGGCCACGACAAGGTCGATAATCAGAAAAGGAATAAACAGCATAAAACCGATTTGAAAGGCGGTTTTTAATTCGCTGGTGACAAAGGCTGGCACCAGAATATTCATGGGCACTTCAATCGCAGACGGGATATCTGTTTTACCGGATATTTTTACAAACAGATCCAGATCCGACTCCCGGGTTTGCGCCAGCATAAAGGACCTGAATGGCCCCATCGCCCTCTGCAGGGCTTCCAACGAACCTATTTCTTCGGCCAGATAAGGCTGCAGCGCCTGCTCATTGGCCTTATCCAATACAGGCGTCATGATAAAGAAGGAAAGAAACAGCGCCAAGCCAAGCAGGACCTGATTGGATGGCGTTTGTTGCAATCCGAGGGCCTGACGAAGAATCGAAAAAACAATAATGATGCGGGTAAATGAAGTCATCATCATGACAATGGCTGGCAGCAAAGTCAGCATCGTCATGATGGCTAAAATCTGAATAGTGACCGTATATTCCTGGTTACCATCAGCATTGGTCGTCACGGTCAGCGCTGGAACTCCCAACAACGTTTCAGCCTGTGCATGAACGGGCAACAATAATCCAACTAGAAGAAAACAGAACCCAAACAGTCTCATGAAGCACCGCCTCGCTTCACGATCTCCTGCAGTTTTTGAGCGAAATCACTGGCAGGCTCATCACTGTCTTCGATCACCGGCTCATCAAACACATGTAGCGTGTTAATCCTGCCAGGAGAGGCTCCCAACAAAATTTGTTTATCCCCCACCTTAACCAGCACAAGCCGATCTCTCGGACCCAAAGGTATGCCGGCTAACACCTTCAGCTTGCCGCCATGGCCGACCGTGATACCGCTGACCCTGCGCATTAACCAGGAGATCACAAAAATCAGCGCAACGACCAACAACAAACCGCCCAAGACCTGAACCATTGAGCCTGCACTCATAACCTCAGGTGAAGTTTTGGTCTTGATCTCCTCCGCGGCAACCGAAAATCCGGAGCAAAACAGTAACAGGATAACAAGGAGTCGACTGATCATTTTAACTTTTTAATGCGTTCGCTAGGGCTAACCACATCGGTTAAACGAATGCCAAATTTCTCGTTAACAACCACCACCTCTCCGTGTGCAATCAGGGTTCCGTTGACCGTAACATCAAGAGGCTCTCCTGCCAGACGGTCCAGCTCGATGACCGAGCCCTGATTAAGCTGCAACAGGTTTCGAATCGTAATATCTGTTCCACCGACTTCCATAGCAATGGTTACCGGAATATCAAGAATGACATCCAGATTTGGACCATCTTCGCTACCGGTAAAAACAGGCTGGGCTCCAACAGGTTCTTCCAATTGATCCATAACTGCGGGAGCAGGTTTCTCGGCCTCATTGAGTAAGGCATCAATATCTGCCTGATCACCACCATCACCAGACTCTTCCAGAGCTGCAGCCCATTCATCGGCCAAAGCCTGATCATCGCCGGCTTCTTCAACATTATTTTCTTCGCTCATGGACTCATTTCCACCGGTTTCTTCGTTAGTTTCAAGCTCATCATTATCATCCGCCATAACAGAATCCTCCCCTAGCCGGGACGCTCTATCGTATCAAGAACCTGCAATGCTAAATTTTCTCTAGAAATACCGAGCTTGGTTTTAAAGGTCGGTATCCCATTAGCTTGTAAAACAATATGCTCAGGCAGCTCTACCGGAATCACATCACCGGCCTTCATTTCAAGCACGTCCCGCAATGCAATTTTTCGGTCAACCACGGTTGCGGTCAGATCAACCCGGGCGGACATTATTTCTTCGCGCAAAGATCGAATCCAACGTTCATCACGATCATCGACATCGCTTTGCACCCCGGCATCGAGCACTTCCCGAATGGGCTCAATCATGGAATAGGGCAAGGTGACATGCATATCACCGCCTCCACCATCAAGCTCAATATGAAAGGTGCTCACCACAACCACTTCACTGGGGCTAACGATATTTGCCAGAGCCGGATTGACTTCAGAATTCACGTATTCGAAATCAAGCTTCATTACTGGCGCCCAAGCCTCTTTCAAATCGATAAAGACCTGCTCCAGCACCAGTTGCACGACCCTGTTTTCGGTCGGTGTAAACTCACGCCCCTCAATCTTGGCGTGCAAACCTTCACCGCCAAAAAAGTTGTCAACCAACTTAAAAACCAGCTTGGCATCCAGAATAAAAAGCGAAGTACCCCGTAAAGGTTTTACCTTGACCAAATTTAAGCTTGTGGGGACATAGAGGGTATGACCGTACTCACCAAACTTCATTACCTGGACACCGCCAACAGCCACATCGGCACTTCTTCTTAGCATATTAAACATGCTAATACGGGTATATCGGGCAAACCGCTCATTGATCATTTCAAGGGTCGGCATTCGCCCACGAACAATACGGTCCTGACTCGTTAAGTCATAAGATGAAATACCATCGGGTGATGCGTCTGTCTCAGTCTCAACATCGCCACCATCTACCCCGTGAAGTAGCGCATCTATCTCGTCTTGTGATAATAAATCTTGCACGATATGTTTCCCAACGAGCCATTATTCTTAATTGAACAGAAAAAACTCATATATCAAAGCTACTTGTCCAATTTATCCCTACCAATCTCTGATTAAAAATCAGTTACTGCATAACAAAATTAGTAAATAGTATGGCTTCGACAGATTCACTGCCGGTTTCCATTGCCATAATCTGCTTCACAGAGGCCAAAGCCTCGTCTTTAAGCTTTTGCTTACCCTCATTGGAAGCCAGGGCGTCAAAATCCTGCTGACCAATAACCAGATTCAAATTGTTTCTGATTAGAGGCAAGTGAGTTTCCAGCACTTTCAATGGTTCCTGCTCGCGCGCCATGATAGTGATATATAACTGCAAGTATCGCTGCCGACCACCCACATTAAAATCGACAATAAAGGGTTCCTCTAATTCAAAATAAAAGGCTTCTTTCGTACTACTTGTTTCACTTTCCTGAGTCTCATCAGTCTCAGTCACGGCAGCTTTATCCTCACCCATCAAGAGGAAATAGGTCGTACCTCCCCCAACACCACCCAGTAGCAATAACGCCAGCACAATAAATATAATGAGCTTCTTTTTACTGCCCGATGCCTGTTCTGCACCATTTTCCTGTTCACCGGCCTGATCATCATCTGCCATGTCAATTATCCGTCATAAGACCGCCATATCGCTCATTACTGCAAAAGCCAAGCCAACATAGCGAAACTAAAATCTGCTGATTCATTAAAAAATCAACTCGTGTTGCATGCCGGGCACCTCTGGATAACTCGGAGCTATCCTGGAACCACTTTATGCTTGATAGGAGTCTAATTTGAAGGTGGCGGAGTTGCCAGCAAAGCACGCCAGAAAACAGATAGGGCGGGTTCGGAGCTCCCAAACCCGCCCTGATCGCTTTACCCCCTCACAGGGTTAAGCGTAATAATCAACCAAGCCAAGACTCTGGGCCCCTGCAGCCATATTAACAGCCTCCTCATTGGCATTATCATCCTCCGAGCTCCCGGTCATAGAACCTCCAGGCCCCGAATCGGCATCCCCACTATCCCCAGTCGATTGCTGCTGAGCCAGATTTTGCTGGGATACATCGACATTAACCAATTGTAACCCCTGCTGATCAAACATTTCGCGAAGCCTCAACAACTGCTGTTCGAGCGCATCCCTTACTTGCCCATGCTGACTGGTAAATACGACGCTAGCCTGCTCACTATTGATGTTAATTTTAACCTCCAGCGGTCCCAATTCGGGAGGGTCCAGACGAATCTGGGCAGACTGCACGTTTTGGCTGCTCAACCACATCACTTTATCCACCACCGCTTCACCCCAACGTGCGGTCCCCACAGGCTGGGTTATTTCGGTCACCAAATGCTGCTGACCGCCGGGTTGAACTTCACGAGTCTGAATAGCGTAGCCGTTAGCCATAGGAACGACGTTGGTTTGCACCTGTGTATCCGCACCCGACGACAGACCTTCAATCGGTGCTAATACCGGATTCTGCAAAGCTTTGCCTTCAGATGAGTTTCGCTGTAGTAAAGCGCCCAGTTCTCCTGATGAACGACTATCAGGCAAACCCGTTTCGGTGATCGTCGCCAAGGGAGCCAGTGGATCGGTCCGAGACTTTATATCCGCTTTCTCTTGCTGCCCAGACAGGGGCCTCAATGTTTGAACCCAGCTAACTAACGATTTATCTTCAGCGTCGTCAGCGGCTGAATTGATAGCCTGGTAGGTCCCCGATACCGGAGCTGCCAACGGAGCGGCTGCCGTTTCAGTGTTCTCATCCGTCGAACCAACCGACGGCAAAGGCTGTTCAGCCTCCGGCAAGGCCTTGCCGCTTTGCAATGCCTGTAGTGCTTGCTGGACAAAGGGCGGCAACTGGGCCAACAGCTCTGAAAATTGCTCATCACTCAGGTTATCAAGACCTTCGGGGAACAGTTGCGCGAGAACTTCTGGCGGCAACATATCCTGAAGATTCTCTTTTAAATCAGCTAGTTGCGAGGGTGTAAAAGTAACCGGCTGCGCTTCTCCAGAACCGGGCATCACCCCGGAGGCGGTCGTCTGATCGGTGGTTGGTCTTGTTGCCGTGAACGATAAAAGTGCGGTTCCGTTTTGCATAACATAGTACTCACTGTCGGGTTACACGTTCAAAATAGCAATAAGTGGGCCAAAACTTGTATACGGTACATTTCTGAATAGTGTAGGGAGGAAAAGGGATAACTTGATCCAAATGAAAGTGACGGTAAAGCAATTTGAATCGCACTTCGATTGGGTTCGCTCTGCCCGGACGTGTTTTGATCAAGTCGGGTTAGGCTCCTGCCAAGCTTTCTATCCGTCAAAGACGCTCTGAATAAAAGCCTCAGCGCTTGATGTTATGGCCTCGGGCACTGCGGGTCGTGACCAACTCATCAATCTCTTTCTGTTCGCGCTGTTCCTCCCAGCGCCGCTCTTCAGTCAGATAGTTCTCGCGCAACTGGGTAATACTCATGGTTCTTCCCCGAGCAGAGATCCAGTGCTGACGAAGCTGCTGCATATGGGCATTCACCCTTTCTATTTGAGCTTGTTGTTCATTAATTGCTTCACTGAGCTTGCCGATAAATTGCGACATCTGCTGCAGCTGCTGCACGCTTGAGACCTGCTTTTCCCGAACCTGTCGATGGTATTCCTGCTGGTAGGACTGCAACTGTTCCAGCTTCTGCTGTTCCTCGTGCAAGCGAGCGTTCATTTGCTTAAAAAGCTGGGCGGCTTTTTCTTCATCGGCAGCGGTCACCTGCAACACCGTGTCCATGCGAGTCGATCGTTTCATACTCTACAGCACCTCCACAGCTCAGCATTCCTCGTAGACAAGGCTATCCTTTGAGCGGCCAGATCCATTAGTCACCCATAACCGTACGTAATCCCGACAGGCTATCCTCAAAACCCAGGTTTTCCCGTAAGCCTTGTTGCAGGAAACTGCGCATAACCGGGTTACGAGCTATGGCATCATCGATCATGGGATCACTGCCGGCGTTGTAAGCCCCAATGGCAATCAAATCTCGATTCTTCTCATACAAAGAGTAGATATGCTTGAAGGTTTGGGCCAGAGAGAGGTGCTCATCAGAAACGATTTGAGGCATAGCCCGGCTGATGGATGCTTCTATATCGATCGCTGGATAATGCCCTGCCTCCGCAAGCCGTCGAGACAAGACAATATGTCCGTCCAGTATGGCTCTGGAAGCATCAGCTATAGGGTCCTGTTGATCATCACCCTCTGCCAATACCGTATAAAACGCGGTTATGGAGCCACTGCCGCTGGCACCGTTACCCGCGCGCTCAACCAATTGCGGTAATTTGGCAAACACAGAGGGGGGGTATCCCTTGGTAGCCGGGGGCTCTCCCACCGCAAGGGCAATTTCACGCTGAGCCTGTGCGTATCGGGTCAGGGAATCCATAAGCAACAACACGCTCTTGCCCTGGTCACGGTAATATTCTGCGATCCGGGTACATAACATGGCCCCACGCAATCGCATCATTGGTGAATCATCTGCCGGTGATGCCACCACTACTGAACGGGCCAAGCCCTCAGAGCCGAGAGTTTCTTCGATAAACTCTTTAACTTCTCGACCCCTTTCTCCAATCAGGCCAACAACCGTAACATCGGCACTGGTGAAGCGGGTCATCATACCCAACAGCACACTCTTACCAACCCCACTGCCCGCAAACAAACCAAGCCGCTGCCCACGCCCCACCGACAGCAATGAGTTGATAGAGCGTATTCCCACATCCAGAGTATCGGAGATAGGCTGTCGGCTAAGCGGGTTGATAGACTCCCCCGTAAGCGGCACATAATCATCGGCATCCAGAGCACCCTTGCCATCCAATGGCTTGCCCAAGCCATTAATGACCCGCCCCAACATACCCATACCTACCGGCACCAGACTCTCACTTTCCTGGGGTATCACGCGCGCTCCGGGTTGAATTCCAGGCGCCGATTCAAGTGGCATAAGAAAAACACGCTTGTCATCGAACCCCATCACAACGGCTTCAATATAGCCGCCCTCGTGGGTCTCAATCAGACAGCGTTTACCGGTGGAAACCTTGCAACCCACCGCTTCAAGAGTAAGCCCGACCATGCGGGTAAGACGCCCAGCTACGACAGGATCAGAGACGGGCGTAAGGCTGTTCTGATAAGCCGCCATGCGGTCGGAAAACTGAACCCGTTTCACTGCGAATTCTCATCAGGCGGTGACGAGGAAGGCGGTACAAGCGCCTCTGAACCCGTTTTATCAACCTCAACATTCGATGCCCCGGATTTACTGGCAACCACCTCATCAGAAAGTGCATCCTCTGTTGATGCTGTCATGCTATCTTGAGATTCCACCGGTTGAGTTTGAGGCTCGGAGGCAAGTTCCTCATCCAGCTCAGCTTGAGACAGTTCAATGTGCTGCTCAACCTCGGCCAGGCTTTGTTGTTGCTGCTGGGCTATCTGCCCATGGGTATGCAGATGCTGCTCGGCAACCTGCTGGGCTATCATTTCAACCTTCTTCTCGATCGAAATATCGATCAAACTGTCATTGGTCTCGATGCGACAGCCACCTGGCGAGAGGCTGGCGTCGGGGAGAATTTGCCAATCCCCCTGAAGCTCATCGCACAGTTTTTGCACAACCGCTTGATCATGAGGATTGATGTGTACGCGAATCGTATCGGTATCCAGAGGCAACTGCTTAATCGCCTCGCGGCACAGATTCTCTATTTGTGAAGAATCCAGCATCAACTCACGACCGATGACCTCTTTCGCAATGGATAATGACAATTCTGCCAACGCCCGGGTAATGGCTTCATCCTGATCGATAATAGGATGAACCAGTTGCCGGCTCAGTTCAGCAATCATATCGCCCTGGCGTTTCAGCTGGGCGTCAAATCGTTGACTGGCTTCCCTTTCAGCCCTTTCAATGCCAATACTCTCACCCTGCTTTTCACCATCTCGCTTGCCCAGGGAAAAGCCTTCGTCATAACCCGCCTGTTTGCCTTCGGCAAAGCCTTCCACATAAGCCTCTTCACGAGCAACTTTCAACTGTTGCGCCTGGGTCTGAGCAGGCTGTTCCGGGGTTACGGCCATGTCAGGATGTTTTTGAGCTTTCGGCTTACGACGAAACCCCGCGCGATCTTCTTCTACTCCCTCGCGCTCCACCACATGGGACGAGGCCTGAAATGCGGGCAAGACAACGGTTTTCACGCCTGCCATTTTTTCAGCGGGAATCAGTGAACCGAAAGGGTTTGTTTTCGCTGTCATGATTAATTATTCCTCGCCGTAGCGGATCTTTACAGCATCTCCTCGCCGCCTTTGCCACCCAGTACGATTTCACCAGACTCAGCCATACGCCTGGCAATGGTGAGAATCTCTTTTTGCGCCGTTTCCACTTCACTCAGGCGCACCGGTCCTTTCGCTTCCAGGTCATCCATTAACAACTCGGAAGCACGCTTGGACATATTCTTGAATATCTTATCCTTAACCTTCTCATCCGCACCTTTGAGCGCCAGGATCAAGACATCGGAAGAGACTTCGCGCAACAGCGCCTGAATGCCACGATCATCAACATCCCCCAAATTATCGAAGACAAACATCAGGTCTTCTATCTGGGTACAAAGGTCTTCGTCGACCTCTTTAATAGAGTCCATCAGTTGGCCTTCAATAGAACTCTCAACGAAGTTCATAATATCGGCGGCCACTTTAACGCCGCCCATAGTCGTGGTTTGCGAACCGCTGCGGCCAGAAAACTGGCGTTCAAGAATATCGTTCAGTTCCTGCAAGGCGGCTGGCTGAACGGTCGACAATCCGGCAACACGCAAAACAATATCGAGGCGAACCTTAGGGTCAAAGTAGCTGAGAATTTCTGCCGCCTGATCCGAATCCAGATAAGCAACAACAATCGCCTGTATTTGGGGGTGCTCGTAACGAATCACGTCGGCAACGGCTCGAGCTTCCATCCATTTGAGCGTATCCAGTCCGGTAGTGTTGCCACCGAGTAAGATACGATCAATCAAACCACTGGCTTTGTCTTCACCAAGCGCCGTGGTCAACATATTACGAATATAGCCATCGACCCCTACCCCAAGGCCGGTTTCCTCCCGAGCAATTTCGATAAAATATTTCAAAACCGAATCGACTTCTTCGCGGTTGATGTTTTCCATCTGGGCCATGGCCGCACCGACACGCTGCACTTCCTTGGGCCCCATGTGCTTAAGCACTTCGGCAGCATCTGCCTCACCCAAGCTCATCAGGAAAATAGCCGAGCGCTGTATGCCGCCCATTTTACTGGCCAACTCAGCAGGGTTTTTGGTCACCGGGTCGGTGGCCGAAGGAAGTTTATCGTTCATCGTCTGATACCCATTGCTTGATCACCTGGGCAACCCGCCCGGGGTCTTCAGCAACCAAGCCTTTGACCGCGTTTAATTGTTGCTCATAGCCCTCGTGGGGGCCCGGTAATAATACGCCTCCTGCGCCACTAAGGGTAACACGGTCATCATCCAGCCCTGCTTCTCCACCGCTAGCAGCATCCAGCGCATCAAGGTCTTCCGCGCCGATGCTGGCATCACTTGGGCCGCCGCTGTTCATGATATTTTTAATCATCGGGCGCACAAAGCCGAACAGCAGGATTAACAAGAACAGACCACCACCCACCTGTTTGGCAATTTCCCAGAACCAGGGTTCCGTATAAAAAGGAATTTCTGGCAAGGCCTCCTCGGGCACCGCACGGAACGCAGAGTTAATAACATTAACGCTGTCACCTCTGCTGACATCGAAGCCCACAGCATCCTTCACCAAGAGGGTGAAACGATCCAGATCGTTTTGACTCCAGGGAATCTGAGTCACCTCGCCCGTCTCAGGATTAACTTCCGTCATATCATTGATGACCACCGCGACGGACAAGCGACTGATACGACCCTGTTGAAAACGGGTATGGCTAATGGTCTTATCCAACTCGAAATTACGCGCCGCACGAGAGCGGGAATCCTGAGGGGGAGCTTGGGCCGCTTCCCCTTCAGCACCTTCCACCTGTTCGGGAACGGACACCTCACCGGGAGGCTGGTTCGAGAGTGCGCCAGGAATTCCACCCTGGTTCTGGGCACCACTGCGCAACTCATCCAGAGTTTGTTCGCTACGCAAAGCCGGCGCATCCGGATTGTATTGTTCGGACGTCTGCTCTACCGCCGTAAAATCGACCCTGGCAGAAACTTCCGCCTGATAATTATCGTTACCCAATACCGGCGTCAAAATATTGTGCACGCGTCGAGCCAGTGTATCTTCTAACTTTTTCGTGTACTCGAGTTGCTGATTGGCCTGTTTGAGCTCTGACTCTTTCTCGGTGTCAACCACCGATAGCAGAGTACCGTTTTGATCAACAACGGTAACCTCTTCACTGGTCATTTCCGGCACGCTTGAGGCGACCAGGTTCATGATGGCGGTCACCTGTTGCGGAGCAAGCCCACGAGCGCCATAGAGTTCAACAAAAACCGAGGCTGAGGGTTTTCTAGGGTCACGCACAAACACGGATCGCTTCGGAATCGCCAGATGAACTCGCGCATTACGTATGTTGTACAGGCTAGCGATAGTGCGCGCCAGTTCCCCTTCAAGCCCACGTCGATAACGGATATTTTCCATGAACTGACTGGTGCCCAGCCCTTGTTCTTTGTCGAGCAATTCCATTCCAATGGTACGATCACCCGTAATACCCGCCGCCGCCAACGTCATACGTGCCTTGGCAATCTCCTGCGAGGATACGAGTATTGCACCGGTATTGGGCTCGATGCGGTAATGAATATTGCCTTCCTGCAAGGATTGCACAACCTGAGCAGAGTCAAAATCCTGCAAGTTACCGTAAAGCGGTTGATAATCAGGTTTTTGAGTCCAGAGCACGACAGCAAAGCCGACCGCCACACTGGCTGCCAGACCAATCATTAAGCCAACCTGGCGCATCACACTCAGGTCGCCCAGGGATGAAAACACATTACTCGCAGCTGGCGTGTCAGTTGGCACTACTTCGGTTCCTGCATCACTTGTTACGGCCGCCATATCAAAGTCCTGTTGCTAGCGCCTTAGATCGGCATCTTCATTATGTCTTCGTACGCATTGACCAACTTGTTGCGCACTTCGCTCATTGCCTGAAACGAGATGCTGGCCTTTTGAGCAGCGATCATTACGTCGGGCAAATCGATATTGGCATCACCTCGCTCGAACGCGGTTCGCATTTGATTGGCTACCTGTTGCTGTCCATTGACGGCGTCGATCGCATTCTTAAACAGCTCGGAAAAATCCGGTGCCTGGGAACTCTCTTTACCAGCAACCTGCTCGCTAACAGAGGGCATTGCCGGCTGAATACGCGTTTGCGCTTCGGCTTGCATGGATCGCATTTCCAGCATCATGCGGCTCATTTCAACCTGTTGCGACATAGGATTCCCCTTACTCTTCTTTTATCGGATTACTAGACCCATATTAAATCCACCGATGCTGTTTTAATTCGCTCCTGCGAGAAAAAACCAACCAAACATTGCCATAAAATTGTCAATCAACGTTGAGCCTCTCAACCAACAATCCCTATAAACGACAAAATGTTGTCAGCATCGATCATTACCCAGTGCTTGTGCATAAAACAGGCCAGAAACCAGCCTCACAGACAAATGCTTTGCTAGGGCCATATTTAACCAACCCAACAACCCGTTTTAACTGGCCAGGGCCGCATCGAGGTCAAAACCCTCGTCGCGCATTTTGGCCAACTTATAACGCAAGGTACGAGCGCTAATTCCGAGTATCTGTGCCGTCTCTTTCCGGCTGCCTCGTTGCTCTTTGAGCACATTAACTATCAGTTGATATTCATGACTTTTCATATCTTCGCCAAGGTCGGTCATGCCGGCAGCCTCGGTCGAAATGTGATCGTCAGCCATGAACGAAGGTGCTGAGGCAATTTCACCAGAGACCAGAGAGGGCTGCGGGCAGGGAAAAGAATTGGTGGGTGCAGTCATCGCAAGCGGAGAGCGCACACCTGGCAAACAGAGATCTTCAGCGCTGATCTCACCACTTTGATGGAGTATCAATGCTCGCTGCACGGCATTGTCCAGTTCACGAACATTTCCCGGCCATTGATGCACCAACAAAGCCGTGCAGGCCGAATCACTCAAACGGGGTGCTGGCTGGTGCATTTTTGTACTATGTACCTGAATTAAACGCCGAGCCAACGGAATGATGTCTGCGGTTCTTTCTCTCAATGGCAGCCATTGCACAGGGAAAACACAGAGTCGATAATAAAGATCTTCCCGAAATCGACCTCCTGCGACCTCATTGGCCATATCGCGGTTGCTGGTTGCAATGACCCGGACATCCAGAGACAGGGTTTTCCGCCCACCGACACGCTCGACTTCACGCTCTTGCAACACGCGCAGTAATTTGGCCTGCAATCCCAGATCCATTTCCGAGATTTCATCCAGCAGGATAGTGCCACCATCGGCCATTTCAAATTTGCCCGGTGCGCTGTTATAGGCGCCCGTGAAGGCACCTTTTTCGTGACCAAAAAGCGTTGCTTCCAACATGTTTTCCGGGATCGCCGCACAGTTAATAGCTACGAAAGGCTTACCGGCACGAGGGGAGTTTTGGTGGATATAGCGAGCCAGTACCTCTTTACCGGTCCCACTTTCACCCGAGATCAACACCGTGGCATCAGAGCCCGCAACGCGGCGAGCCAACGCTAAAACCTGCTGGCTACTGGTTTCAACCGCGACCGGTTGATCATCATCCGAATTTCGTTCTGCCAGCGTAACCCGCTTGATTAAAGCCAGTAGCGCTTTGGGTTCAAAAGGTTTTAGCAGATAATCTACCGCGCCCTGCTTCATCGCCTCTACCGCCCGATTGACACTGCCATACGCGGTCATCAACAAAACGGGAATCTGGGGATGATCCTTTTTGATACGACTAAGCAATTCATGCCCATCCATACCCGGCATGTTGACATCACTGATCACCAGATCGAAGTTCGATAACAACAATTGCTTGATGGCCTCTTCAGCACAATCCGCAGCACAGGCATCATAATCCGCCAACTCAAGGGTATCGAGTAAGGCCTCACGTAAATCCCGGTCATCTTCAACCACCAAAATGCGAGTAGAAGTCATAATGCTGTCTCCCTATTTGATTCAGCTTCCAGGTTTATCGATTCGTTCTCGGCTTTTACCGGCAAGCTAACTCGGGCGCAGGCACCCTCTCCCGGTTCGGAATCAATAGTAAATTCTCCCTGATGAGCGCGCACGATAGAACGAACCACAGCAATGCCGAGACCAGTACCTTTGGACTTGGTCGAAAAGAAAGGTTCACCCATTTTCTGGCCAGTGCTGGCGTCAAAACCGGGTCCCGAATCGGTCACCTCTATCTCAAGATTCCCCCCGTTTTGCTTCACTGAAAATGTAATGTCCGCATTCTGACCCACCGCTTCAACCGCATTATTGATGAGGTTTTGGAAGGCCCCCACCAGCGCATCCCGGTTGCAATAAATCTGCAAGCCTGGCTTGCAACCCAGTGTCCACTTCAAGCTGGACCCGGAAGAAATGATAACCGCTTCCGAACCCTGACGAATCTCTTGCACCAGCTGGCGTACGTCTATCAGATCGGACAAAGGCAACTCACCGCGGGCAAAAATCAACATATCACGAACCTGCTGCTCCAGGTTTTGTAAGCGAGACATGAGTTTGCCGGCAAATTTTTGTTGGCGTTCGAAATCAAGCTGCTGCTCGGCCAAATGGCCACCGTATAACATGGCGGCTGATAACGGCGTGCGTATTTGATGGGCCAGGGAAGCCACCATTTTTCCCATCGCAGAAAGCCGTTCATGACGACTCAGCTGCTGCTGCAAGCGTCGGGTTTCCGTCTGATCGGAGATCAGTATCAACTGACCCGGTTCATGCTCTAGCGAGCGTATCGAGACGCTGACCAGGCGACCATCTTTTAATGAAACCTCATGACCATCATGATGCTGGGGAGCAAAACAACGATCGATAACCTGTCGCCACAACTCTCCTTCCAAAGGCTCTCCCAGAAGCTCAATGGAGGCTGGATTACAACGCTGAACTCGACCCTTGCCATCCAACACCACTACCCCGGCAGGCAACAGGTCAAGGAGGCTTTGCAACTGACCGGCCAGCTGTTCCTTTTGCGTTAACTCCTGGAGGCGCTGCTGGCTTTCGCAGGCCAACTCTTGCTGCAAGGTTTCAACGCGGCTTTCTAACATCCGATAGGAGCCGGCCAGCTGCTTCGACATCTCATTGAATTGCTCAAAGGCGGATTCCAGCTCCCCCTTAGACTGGATAGGCTGCATCAAACGATCAATTGATTCCGTAAATGTCGGGGCCTGCCCGGTTGCTACAGCCGATTGTTGCGCAATTGATGGGCCTCTCCCCACGCCGGGTCCGGTGGTGCGTTTTCCAAGCGCATTAATCGATGTCGACATAACGGGGCTCTCGTGTTGTTCATTCGTAACAGCCACTATCAGCTGTGCCTGAACATCACAAAGCAATATATATACCCAGAATAATTTTCTTTTTTATATCAAACAGATAAACCTAACTAAAAGCAGAAGAACCGATCGACTGACAATAGTTTGACGAGCATTATTCAGAGCGAATGATGTCCTTAGAAGGGCCAGATTAGGCGAGGATAGAAGCAAGCGATCCGACGGGACCCGATCGCAGAACAATTTACCCTATTCTCGTCAAGCAATAGGGTAAATATCAGAAAAGGCTTACAAGGGCGCTATTCGCCCTTGCCATCACGGCGCTGGAGTCCATATTTGCGCATTTTTTCAACCAGCGTGGTGCGTCGTATATGCAATCGTTCTGCCGCTCGGGCTACCACATGATTGCTGTCATCCAGCGCCTGGCGTATCAGGCTGCATTCGAGATCTGTCAGATATTGCTTTAAGTTCAGGCCATTCACCGGTAACAGCGCCGGCCCATCCGCCAAGGGGGGCCGAGATCCCTGCTGGCCGGCAAACATGTCGATCAGGTCTGAATTGGTTTCATCCCCTTCGTCAATGTGCCGAAACTTTTTCGGCAATTCCATGGCACCGATAACACCATAGGGATGGGTGATCGCCAAACGCTCCACAAGATTTGCCAGCTCCCGTACATTTCCCGGCCAATCGTGCCGACACAGGGACATAATAGCGGCCGAGTTAAAGCGAATTGAACCTCGCTTTTCGATCTCCATGCGGGAAATCAGTTCGTTAAGTAACAAGGGAATATCTTCTACACGCTCACGCAAGGCAGGCATCTCGATGGGAAAAACGTTCAGACGGTAATAGAGATCTTCCCGAAAAGTGCCCTCTTCGATCATCTGCTCCAGATTACGATGCGTCGCTGTAATGATCCGGACATCACTGGAAATAGCCTTACTACCGCCGACCCTCTCGAAATTTTTCTCTTGCAGAACCCGCAGGATTTTTACCTGCATATTCAGCGGCATATCACCAATTTCATCCAGAAACAGCGTTCCTCCCTGGGCCAACTCAAAGCGACCCGCACGCGCCGCAATGGCTCCGGTAAACGCGCCTTTTTCGTGCCCAAAAAGTTCAGACTCCAGCAATTCGGCGGGAATAGCGCCACAGTTCACCGGTACAAATGGGCCATTGCGTCGATGGGAACTGAAGTGCAAGTTTCGAGCAACCACCTCTTTACCTGTGCCCGATTCTCCAGTAATCAATACCGTGACGTCCTTGTCAGCAACCTGCGTCATCATCTCGCGAACGGTTTGTACATGACGGCTGGTACCTACCAGTGAACGAAATAACTGGACTTCACGCTGTACACCCCGCCCTCGGCTTAGATCGTATTGCTCACGGTAGACCTGGGCGCGATGTAGACTATCTTGCAACTTGTTATAGCTTGGAGGCACTTCAACGACGGCAATCACCTGTTGCCTCAGACCGTCATCGACACCATCAAGCAGAGAACGCTCACCTAGCATCAATACCGGTACCGCTTCGTTCCAGTCTTTGAGCTTGGGCAGGATCCCTTTCAAGCCCTCTTTGACTTCACCCAGAACAACCGCTGTCAAATCCGGCTTTTCCTCCAACTCGTTCCAACTCTCTAACCACTCCTGACCACTACAAGCGAGAGCCTCCTCGCCAAGGAAGTCGAAAATCACTTTTAGATTCTGGCGTCGCTCATCGTTATCATCGATCAAGAGCAGTTTTATATCTCGCCACATAGCCCTGGCGCACTCCTTAAGCAGGTTAACAAGGTATCCATTGAGCTGCTCAACGGCTTACCTAATAGAGCTCTGATTGCACAAAACAGGGCAAACCAAGCGCTCGAATGAAAAAGTTTCAACAGCAATTACTATGAAGATTAGTCAGTTAGAGTGAGATTGTCAGGAAACATAATAAAAAAAACAATTTTTTGACAGTCAAAAGCCAACACACACCAAAGCCAATCACGTAGCCCCGTCAGAAATCTGACTTTTATATCAGGATCATAGGGTTCGATATATAAGTACTTTTCCGGCTATTGGTAGAGTGAGGGAGAGCCACCAAGGATATCAGGTGAGAAAAATCCTATCCCCACAAGCATCAAGTTTGGCTATAGGCTCGGGCAGCCTTGCCGGCTTGACGAGTCCGAACCAACTCCTCCCGCAGATCATCTCGGTGCTGCTGACATCGATTAACCAAGGCTTGATAGCTGTGTTGAAGCTCAATCAAAGCCTGGCCGAGCGCAGGATCGCTCTGCAAGCGTTCGGACAGTGCTTGCCCTTCCCCAGCCGCCTTCAAAGCCTGACGACACTGGGCATCAAGTGACGTCAAAGCCTCCCAGTTCTCCTGGGCTAAAGCCTGGTCAATCTGGCTGCAAAGCCTTTGAAAAGACTGGGGCGATGTGGTCACTGACATAATAACGCTCCAAAAGGGTACCGATTATTCACAGTTACAGAGTCCGTTGCGGACCGCAGTATAGTGAGATCGGCTCACTATTACGAGTACCCTTATGAGATTTCACTGAAAACGCTCAATCAACCTGATCGGCTATTCCATCCCATCCCTGTTTCACATTGCCTAACAATTGAGCAACTTCATTGATAATTTCAACGTCTGCGGTGCGGTTGGCCTCGTACAAGCGGCGCACCATATAATCGTAGAGGTCGTTCAGGGTAATGGCAACATCCCCCCCCTTGTCAAAATCCAGAGCCATCTGTAAGCCACCAATAATGGCAATGCTTTTACTCAAGAACTGACTGCGCAAGGCATCGTCATTGAGAGAAATCGCTCCCTTGGCCTGAGCCATTCGCTCCAAGCCACCTTCCATCAGCATCTGGATCAATCGGTGAGGAGAAGCGTCAGTCACACCGGTCTGGGTACGTACATTCTGATAACTTTTAATGGCCGCTGCACTGTTCATAGTTCGCTCAATTACCTTAATGAATCGCTCAATACTCAATGTATCGGCTGCCAGCAGATCGACTTTAATGATTCCAGACGTAAAAAAGAGCCTTGAGGCTCTTTTTAAAAAATCATTTTCGAAGTAAAAACTCCAGCAATGTTCGCTTTTACTATATACAGGAGTTAAGCCGATTTCATTTGTTCCGCCACACCATCCCAGGCATCACGCATATCACCCAACAGCTTGCTTACCTCAACCAACGAATCCAGGCTTTGATCAAGATAAAACTGCCCCAACCGTCGCGTCATATAGTCGTAAAGAGCATCCAGGTTATCGGCTATCTCGCCGCCCTTCTCCATATCCAGAGCCGCCTGAAGAAAGCCGATGATCGTTACTACATCACCCATCAACTCTCCACGCAGCGCCATATCCCCTTCTTTATGAGCTAATTGCGCCTGTTCCAGCTTAACAATGGCACCCTGCAATAACTTCTGCACTCTTTGATACGGAGGAATCTCTTGCGCACCTTCCACACTCTTATACATATCTGCCGGTGATTTCATTATCGACACTCGCTATCTTGAACTGTGATAAAACCCGCTCACTTAGACGATTACCAGAACGGGTTTACAATCATCAAAGAGTTTAATCAGAACTTTGCTTAACCACACCCGGCAAGTTTTTCAGCGCACCGGTAATATACTCCAGAGTATTGTTGTACTGCCCGACCAATTGATCCATGGCATAGAACTGGCTGTTCAAACGCTCTTCCATCTTCGCCACACGCAAGTTCAATGACAGACGATCATCATCGATCGACTCGATGCGGTTTTGCAGGCTATCAACCCGCTTACTCAAAACGCCACCGCTGCCTTCATAACTAGCTACGGTCTCACTTAAGCGCCCCATCAAGCCGTTTTCACCCGCCAAAAATTCACCAACGGCCGAATAATTATTATCCAGTTGATCGGTCAAAACGGAAGAATCCACTTCCAGGCGCCCTTCCTTGGTCGAGGTCACGCCCAGCTGCGACAAAGCCCCGATGGCTGAATCACCTGTAGGATCAATCAGCTCTGAACGAATCTGGCTAACCAGCTGACGCACCGACGCATCGCCAAGTAGAGCGCCCGTCACAGGGGCTGTCTCATCACCACCCACAGCCACTACTGCGGTTAGCTCCTTGGTGACATCAATCAGGGCGTTATAGGCCTCTACAAATTCGTTGATTCGGCCCTGTGGCCCCGCTTTATCCAGGGCAATTTTGGCACTGACCGTTTTCCCTGCGGCAATATCATCAGCACTTTGCGCCGCTTTCAAGTTCAGGGTCACCCCTTCGATGGCATCGCTAATGGTGTTGGAGGAACGGGTTACGGTAAGACCGTCGATTTTTATTACGGCATCGGTCGCTGCAGTTAACTCAAGAGAACCGTTTCCACTCAGTGGATCATAGACCAGGTCAGATAAACCGCCCCCAGCATCACCGGCGGCAGAATTACCATCATCATCATTGACGGTTAAACTGAGCTGATTGCTTAAACCCTGTTTGTCACTGCTGAGTACTAATCGGGCCCCACTATCGTCGGTCACGATGGTCGCCGTCACGCCCGTATTGTCCGACGCCTCGTTAATGGCATCTTTTATACCGGACAGAGTGTTATTGTCAGCACCGACCACAATGTCAAAGCTGTCAGCGCCCTGCCCAATCGTGATTGTCCCTGTACCAATCGCGGCTTCTGCGTCTGCAAAAGGACCCGTGGCAATTTTTTGCGCCTGGGCAAGCGATTCAACGGAAATATTGTAATTACCTGCGGTTGCTTCTTCCGTGGCCGTTAGCGTCAGAATATCGGTATCGCTGGATGCTGGCGTACGCTGATTAAACGAACTCAGATCGTCCAAACCATCGACGGCCGTTTTAAAGGCAGATACAGCGCCCATTAATTGACCCAACCCAGTGATCTGCTCGGTGGTATCACGTTCAATTCGATTAAGTTGAGCCGTCTTGGGTGCCTTTTCGGCATCCACGAGCGCTTTCACGATGGTTGGAATATCCAGACCTGAGTTAACACCACCTATAGACACGATCTTCTACCTCTTACTATGCGAATGATGCCAAGCAAATGGCTCTTTCCCCCCAATGGGTCAAATAATTACCGCAAACAATAAAAAGGCAATTCCTGTGCCAGCCCTGTGTTCGAAGTCTTTGCTCCTGGTTAGAATTACTCAAGGATGGGTCTTGAAAAAGACTACACCTTCGGGCAACACGGCAAAGTCAATGGCCTGAATTTTAAGGCCTTGGCCTCAAACAACTGCTCTATCAAGCCTTGGCTTCAAATAACAAACTGCGGGCTTCGGTTAATCGTTCAGCCAGCGCTAAGGCTTCCTCAGAAGGGATCTGTCGAATCATTTCCCCGGTTTTTCGATCCGTTACCTGAACCACAACCTTGCCAGCATCATCGTCAACTTTGAAATTCAAATCTCGACGGATATCCTGCACAAAATCGTTGAGATCCGATACGGCATTATCCACGTCAACACGGTCCGTTTGCTGCTGTTCGCGTTCAGCCTGTGTCTCTCTCTTTGCACGAGCCTGCTGCAAAGCATCGGCCTCTGACGCTTGTGAAACCGGTGCAGCTTTCGGCTGCTGGACGACCTGATCGGCAACTTTGATCTTGCTACTTGCCGCTACGTCGACGCCAACCGAAGCCGCGCCTATTGTGCTATTAACGTCCATAACTCACCTCTTTGCACCGTCTTATGCGAACAGGGAAGAGGTTGCCCTCTTCCCGTTCAGTCTAGCGCAAAGCGCTCTATTAGCCTAACAGTGACAGTACGGCCTGTGGCAACTGGTTAGCCTGAGCTAACACAGAGGTACCGGCCTGCTGAAGCACCTGGTTTTTTGCCAGCTCTGAGGTTTCAGCGGCGTAGTCGGTATCTTTGATCCGGCTACGGGCCGCAGAAGCGTTCTCGGAGATGCTTTGCAGGTTGGAGATGGTGTTCTCAAACCGGTTTTGCACCGCACCAAGATCAGCTCGCTGTCCATCGATCTGCTGGATCGCATTATCGACAACAAAGATGGCTTGTTGAGCACCGTACGCTGTACTGATATCGATATCAGCAGCATTGCTCAGCGCACCTGTAGCGGCAGACAGGAATTCCAGAGGATCACCACCACCTGCGGCTGCGATTGAGTAGGTATTAGGTGAATCAAGCTGCACGGCACCCGTAGCTACAGCTGATGCAGCCGTTACTGCTACAGTAGTACCCAGCACCGTTGAACCGTCGGTCGGGTCATAAGTACCCAGCGTTGCAGTTGCACCACCGGCCGCGTTAGCACCGGTAACAGACACACTGGAACCGTCAGCCGCGGTTAAACGAATGCTGCCATCGTTTTGTAAGGTAGCCGTCAAGCCAGAGCCACCGGCGTTGTTTACGGCGTTAACAACCGTCTCAGCATCGGCCACACCGACCAAGTCGATCAACGTATCAGCGGTACCAGGAGTACCGGCGGTCGCCAAAGTAGTGGTATCGTCTTTGTAAACACCAATACTCAGGTCGATGGTAGCGGCACCACCAACAGCCAAAGCCAGATTCGCATCGGTACGCGCCGTTGCTTTAACACCAGATTCGGTAGCGTTGATCTTGTTAGAAATTTCTCGGGCCGTATCCTGAGCCAGAATACCCTGGGTGGTAAATACCTTACCGCCAGCGTTGATATCAAAGCTGTCCGCAGTAAAAGTACCAGCTGCGGTTGCCAGACCAGCGACGGTACCCTCACCCTGCACCTGATAGGAACCGATGTCGGTAGCCGAGGCACTGTTGAGGGTAATACCGATGGTTTCATAAGCCTGGGCACCCACCTGGAAGTCGGAAGTACCAAAGCTACCATCGAGCAACTTACGACCACCGAAGGTGGTGGTGTCAGCGATACGGGTCAATTCAGCCTGCAATGCCGCCACTTCTTTTTGCAGTGCCGCACGATCAGTGGAGTCGTTAGAACCGTTAGCGGACTGGATAGAGAGGTCACGCATACGCTGCAGAATATCGGTAGACTGCTGCAACGCACCTTCAGCGGTTTGCGACAGGGAAATACCGTCATTCGCATTACGAGTCGCCTGATTAAGACCATTGATCTGAGAGGTCAAACGGTCAGATATCTGCAAGCCCGCTGCGTCATCTTTTGCACTGTTGATACGAAAGCCGGTAGACAGTCTTTGCAAGGACACGTCCAGGGCATCTGAAGAATTAGTGAGGTTACGCTGAGTGTTCAGCGACGCCACATTGGTTTGTACTGTTAAAGCCATGATGTTATCTCCTGTAATCCCGTGCCTGGACGGCGCGGTTAACCATTTGCCAATTGGCAAGCGTTTTTTCTACATACAATCTCTGTATCGGCGCCTTGGGAGATCACTTTAGGGAAAAGTGTAACTTTTTTGATCAATTTTATTTTTCTTTATTTATCAATACCTTAAAACAACCCCATACAATCAAACACCTGACAGGCTGGATAGCATGGGCTACCAGCGACAGCAAACAGGCGGATTTTCGGGCTTGAAAGCGGTAAAACATTTTGAATGACGACAAGAGCAACCCACCGCATGCAGCTCGGCTCCTTACCGTCGATGCTCGGATCATTACAATCGGCTAAAGAGGTTTAGTCCGCTGATCTTAACGAAGCTCTGCTGGGCCGCTTCAAGAATCACACTTTGAAACGAAAGTCTGGAGAGAGCTTCGGCATAATCCAGATCTTCCAGGTCGGACTGTAACGACTGATTGATCAGCTTTACATCCTCATGAGAGGTTCGGGTGGAATCTACCACATTCAAACGGGCACCCACTTCTGTTCGCACCTCCAAAACCGATCCCAAACCATTACTCAGATTTTGCAAGGCTAGGCCAACACCATAGTCGGTTGCAGCTTGGCGCTCGACCGAAGTTCCGTAACCTCTGAGTGTGTCGGCCAACATTTTGGTGGTATCCAACAACCCAATTTTTTCCTGGCGGGTGATGTCGATCTGATCGCCAGCAGCCGGCGAACCCGCTACGGTGAGTTTTTCACCCATAGCGGCGATGGTAATCTCCAGGTCACCATCGGTGTTCAATACCACATCTCCTGCAGGCAGTGCCACACCGGGCGCAGGGTTATTAGCGTCAATCAAAAAGACATCGTAACCTGAGGGAATCAACGGATTGGGGGTAAAACTCAAAGACGCTTGTTGCGGTTGACCAACCAGCGTATCGAAGTAGGCATCAAATTGAGCGCTATCCAGCAACTCCACCTTGTTCACCCCCGAAACACCACTGTTAGGAGTCCCTTGAGAGACCAGTACTCGGGTTTCATTGGGAACATCAGCAAAAATCTCCTTGCCATTATCGGTAATCGGCAAGTAAGACGAACTGGCAATCTGCACTTCACGCTGTCCCTCGTCACCGTTATAAACAAAGCTGTTACTTACCGGATCAAAGCTAAAGGGTTCTTGCTTACCCTGGTTACCACCGAAAATATATTCTCCTCGCGAGTTACGAGAATTAAGCAGATCCAGCATTTCATCCAGCCGTTCTTCTACTTCTATAGCCAGAGCTTCCTTGTCGGTAGCATCTTGAGCACCATCGCCGGCCTGAACCGCAATTTCCTGCAACCGGAAAATGATATTCTCGACACTATTAAGAATGGACTCCTCGTTCTGCAAGCTGCCTTCGGCTGCATCAAGGTTCGACAGGTATTCATCCAATCGGCCTCGTTCTTGTGACAATTGCAACAGGCGAGTTGAAGCTACAGGATCATCGGCGGGCGTCAACAAGCGTTTACCCGAAGAGATCTGCTCCTGGGTACGAGTCACATTGCTGTAGTTGTTTTGTATTCCACTGACACCATTATTGTATGCCTGGATGGATGAAATACGCATCATAGTTAACCTGCTCTCTTAATGGTCACGTAACTGACCTCAAATACCTTATCGAAAGGTATTAATCAATGTATCAAACAAACTTCTAGCCACCGAAATAACCTGCGCGGAGGCATTGTAGGCATTCTCAAAGCGAATCAAATTAGCCGCTTCTTCGTCCAGACTGACCCCGGATAAACTGTCCCGCGCATTTTGCGATTGAGTCAGGATAGTACTGCTGGCTTCGCTATCGATACGGGATTGAGCCGTACGAGTTCCCACTTTTTCAACCAGTTCTCCGTAAGCGTCGGCATAGTTAACGCCGGCACCGAAAGTTGTTGTGGGTTCATTTTCTAACTGGACCAGCTTCAAGGCGTTACGGTTATCAGAGCTACCATTTTGGTTGAACTCGATAGTGAAACTGTCACCCGCCAATGGCCGCCCGGTAATGTCCAGTGTGACCTGATAGGTATTACCCCCGCCGTCGGTGACATCAATGGTGACCGCATTGGTTTGCCCCGGCACAATCGGATTGGGGTTACCAGTAATCGTCAGACCATTACCACTGTTATCTACGAAGGCATAGTTCTGGGTATCGGTGAAAACAATATCAAACGGTTGGTTGGCAATCACATCCGCTGGCGTAAAAGGCGATACCACATCGGGCTGGGTAATTGAGCCTGTGCCACGATTATCGAGACTTTGTGTGCCACGCAACGGCGCTGCGAAAGCCAACTCTTCCGGTTGCTCGAGCACTTTTTCAATATGTTCGGCGCCTTCCCGGGTAGGCGTTATATAAAAGCGCTCGCCAGCGACAAAACCGTTGTTATTGAGATTGATCTGAAAACCATCGGGTGACAGGATCGATGGTGTCGATGGAGCCCCGGGTATCACCCCGGCGGTTTGGGTGCCATCGGAAATTCGTGTCAATGTATAGTTCGTGGGTGAGCTGAATTCCAGCCGATAATCGCTTAACGAAAGCTGCCCGGCATCGGTGATTTCGACTTCCAAAGTACTGGTTGAGGGATTGGTACTGGGGAAAACCCGCTGCTGCATTAAAATCGGATCGTTAATATCACGAAACAGATCGACGCCAAAATTATCCGACAGATCAAGACCTTCACCCAGCTGTTGGTTAATCGTATCGGAGAAGACCAAGGCCAGACGCCCAATCTCGTTGTACGCAGGATCCAGCACCTCATCTCGATAATTGATAATCCCGGTCAACTCTCCCCCAGAGAGCAGGTTAGTTATCACCTGGGTCGAGGTACCATCGCTAATAGCGATATCCTGGCGCAATGGGTCGTCAGTACTGGGTACGACTTCCAGGGTATTTACCTGAGCGCCAACGATCAAAGGTTGGCCCGTGCCGACAAACACATTGATCGTGTTATCGTCCTGAGGAATGACGGTCACTCCCACCAACTCCGAAAGATTCTTCAACGCCTCTTCCCGAGAATCCCGGAGATCATTCACCGGGGTATTGTTGACCTCGGCCTTGGCGATCGCTTCGTTATAATCCCCAATCGTTACTGCAATACGGTTGATTTGTTCGGTAAGCGTTCGGCTTTGTTGATTAACCAGATCAGTTTGTTGGTTAAGGCGATCGTTCAGGGTATTAAAACGGTTCGCTATCCCCTCTGCTTCGGTAAGGATCAATTGCCGGGATGGAATATTGGCCGGATCTTCGGCTCCAGTCTGCATAGCCTTAAAGAAATTGGTCAGTGCCGGCGTCAGCCCCGTGGTTGTGTTGGCCAGCAGGGAATCCAGCTGTTCAATCTGCTCCCGAAATGCCTGCTGCTCCGAATTGACAAAGGTGTTCTCACGTAACTGGCTAACCAGAATTTCACTGGTAATGCGCCGAATACTGTCGGTGGTTGCACCGGAACCCAAAAAACCGACCCCCACATAGAGTGGATTTTGGGTTACCTGGGTGGCTTCCTGACGAGAATATCCAGGCGTGTTGATATTGGCGACGTTATGACCCGTCACCGTCAACGATGTCTGGCTTACTCGTAAGCCACTTAATCCTATTCCCAGCAGATCAGCCATTTCTCGACCTTCCCGTTATCTACCCGTTATCGGCATCAAAGCCAAATGGTTTAATACGTTTGTAATTCGAAGCTTCACATTCACCTCTTGAGCGACTACTGCCAGTTGTCAAAAATATTGCTATCGGCAATCCGCAATATTTTCTCGGCGTACTCTGGATCGGTGGCGTAGCCCGCTTGCTGTAATCCCTGTAAAAACTTCACGGAATCACCACCATGCTGTAATGCATTTTGATAGCGATCGTTCTGCTGCAAGAACGTCGCGTAGTCATCAAAACTGGTCAAAAATGAGTCATAGGCCCTAAAGGCGGCCGTTTCTTTTAACGCAACGCCTTGGCGAAACTCGGTAGTGGTCACCTCTGCTGTATCTCCAGACCAGCGACTGTCGGCCTTGATACCAAACAGATTGAAGCTGTTGCCGCCATCCTCACGCTGAATCATCTTTTGCCCCCAGCCGGTTTCCAGGGCTGACTGGGCAACCAGTATTTTGGGTTCTATGCCAAGCTTGCTGGCAATCTCCTGCGCATAGGGCATCATTTTGCGAATAAAGGCCAACGGCGAATCCAACACTTCATCCGGTTCATTTGTCTCTAGCGTGATCTTTCGATCGGAGTCATTAGCATTCACGTTTGCCGATTGATCGACCTTGCCGACTATCGGTTTACGCATAAGCTGCTGTACCATTGTGCTGGCAACGTCTGAGGCTTTATCAACCATGAAACGGTCGCGTCCATAAGTCGACGAAGCCTCGGGAATACTGCTATTGAGCTGGCGCATTAACACTTCGGCCAGCCCCATCCCGCCATTTTCCGCCAGGTCAATTGCCATCTGGCCATCGAGCATATCGCGATACATATTGCTTTCACTGCTATTGAACAGACTGTCTTCTTCAAAGATCGCATTAGCATCGCGCATGCTTTTCAACATCATGCTGATAAACAACGACTCGAATTGTTTTACGGCTTGTTCGAGTGCTTCTTTCGATTCACCATCGGAGCTGTACTTAAGATTCTGCAAGCTGTTCAGATCGGTATAAACCTGGGCTACCCCAGAGGCACTGGCAGCCGAATGTTTCAGGTTCAGATCTACTCCACTCATATCAGATAACCACCAATTCTGCGCGTAGTGCCCCGGCCTGTTTGAGGGCCTCCAAAATGGCCATCAGGTCACCGGGGGCCGCTCCTACCTGATTCACCGCCTGAACAATTTCGGCCAGGGTAACACCCGGTTCAAACAGGAACATTTTATTGTTTTCTTGTTGTACATCGATATTGCTTTGCGGAGTAACTACCGTTTCTCCGGCACCGAAAGCATTTGGCTGACTCACCTCGGCTTCTTCGGTGATAGAAACCACCATGCTGCCGTGGGTTACTGCCGCTGGAGACACCCTTACGTTTTTCCCAATCACAATGGTACCGGTACGTGAGTTGATAATAACTTTGGCTGAGGATTCACCTGGCGTTACCTCAAGATTCTCCAATACCGACATATAGGTGACACGCTGAGACCGATCCGTTGGTGCGGTCACCTCGATAGAAGCACCATCAATGGCTTTCGCCACGCCCGGACCGACCAGCTGATTGATCGCATCACTCATGCGCTTGGCAGTAGTAAAATCGTACTGTTTTAAATTCAATACCAGCTTGTTTCCTCGCCCAAACGACGAATGAACACTACGTTCAACCAAAGCACCATTTGGAATTCGGCCGGCAGTAGGCACATTAATAGTTAAACTTGATCCATCCGCACCCTCCACGCCTAAACCACCAACAACCAGACTGCCCTGAGCAATGGCGTATACTTTGCCATCAATTCCTTTGAGCTCGGTCATCAATAAGCTCCCACCCCTAAGGCTTTTGGCATTACCCAGTGCAGAAACAGTGACATCAATTTTATGGCCAGGCTTGGCAAAAGGTGGCAGCTCACCATGAATAGATACCGCGGCTACGTTTTTCAATTTTGGGTTACTGCCCGGTGGCATTTTTATACCAAATTGCTGCAACATATTTTTAAAGGTTTGAATGGTAAATGGTGTCTGGCTGGTTTTATCACCACTACCATCCAAGCCTGTCACCAGACCATAACCCACCAACTGATTACTTCGCACACCAGAAATCGAAGCCAGATCCTTAATTCGTTCAGCCTGCACTGAACCCGCCATCAGTAAAAGAAACAGAACCAGAAGATATCGCTGAACTACTTTCATTGTCATTGCTCCACTCTTCCTAAAAAGGAAATGCCGGACTATTGAAGAGTTTGGTTAACCAACCCGCCTCATTCGAATCTGCCAGGCTTCCGGTTCCAGCGTAACTAATTCTTGCATCTGCAATTTTTTGCGATGACACCATGTTATCGGTATCAACATCATCGGGGCGTACCAAGCCCGATATTCGAACGTACTCGTCCCCCTGATTAAGGGTGAGCCATTTTTCGCCGCGAATTTTCAGCAAGCCATTGGGTAACACTTCCGACACCGTGACCGTTATATTGCCGCGAAGACTGTTACTCTGACTACTTTCAGATTCCCCTTCATGCTCTCGAGTGGCGTCCAGGGTGGCAGCCACATCAAAACCAAACACATCTTTAAAGGTTTTACCAAACGCAGTTGGTTCACTAATAGACGCCGTTGTTTCTTTACTGAAGTCGGTATCGGCTTTCTTATTCGCCTGTGTCGATTCATCCAGCTGTACCGTGATGATATCGCCGACCCGGTAAGCCTTGCGATCGTCGTACAGTGAGAAGCCAAAACCCTCCTGGTAGAGAGAACCGCCATTAAATTCCGAGGCAATGGGCTGGGCAGGATAGGTCGGCGCAAATGCCGGATCATTTGGCAAAGCCGTAGGCGTCATGCAACCACCCAAAGAAAAGAAGCTCAGCAATAAAAGCAATCTGATTTTCATAGCAACATCGCCTCTTTAGCCTCGATTAAAGGTTCTGAGTCACGAACTGCAGCATACTGTCAGCAGTCGAAATCACTTTGGAATTCATTTCGTAAGCACGCTGGGTGGTGATCATATTCACCAGCTCTTCCACCACGTTTACGTTTGAATTTTCCAACGTACTCTGTTGAATTCGCCCTAACCCATCTTCACCGGGGACACCTTCTCGAGGCGCTCCGCTGGACCCGGTTTCGAGGAACAGGTTATTACCAATGGCTTGCAAGCCCGCTGGATTAATAAAATCCACGACCTGAATTTGCCCCAGTTCCTGGGGAGCCGGATCGCCCGGTGTGGTCACGGTGACAATGCCATCTTCACCTACTGTGTACGTGAGAGCATCTTCGGGAACGGTAATTCCGGGTTCTAGCGGATGACCGTTAACATTGACCACATCACCGTCCTCATTAAGGTGAAACTGGCCATTTCGGGTGTAGGCGATCGTGCCGTCGGGCGTCAAAATCTGGAAAAAGCCTCGACCGTTGATTGCCATATCCAGTGGCTGATCGGTTGTTTGCAAACTGCCTGAAGTAAATATTTTCTGAGTACCGGCTACACGAACACCCGTACCCAATTGCAACCCGGATGGCAAGGTGGTGTCCTGGGACGATTGCCCACCGGGCTGTCGTTGGATCTGATAGAGCAGATCTTCAAATTCCGCCCGATCCTTCTTGAAACCTACCGTGCTGACGTTAGCCAGATTATTCGCAATGGTATTGAGCTGCATATCCTGTGCGCTCAGTCCCGTTTTACTTACCCACAATGCCGGTTGCATGTTTTTCTCCCCACAGGGCTTCCGCCCTGCCTCACTTCAGTCCGCAAACTAGGTTGCTCAGTTATTGTCAAAAATCCGTCAGCTATGCAGACACTCCCTAGCTCTGCAAGAGTCGTTCCACTGATTTCTGATTTTCTTCCGCGGTGCTCATCATCTTCACCTGCACCTGAAACTGCTTCGCCAAACTCATCATCGAAATCATCTCGGAGACCGGATTAACGTTACTGGCCTCGAGAAATCCGGGCTCAAGAGTCACGTTCACATCGGGCACCACAGCGTCTTCATCTTTGATTCTGAATAAGCCATCGCTACCCTTCTCCAGGCGATTCAGATCGGGATTGACCAATAAAATTCGATCAACCTCCGCCAGAGCCTCTGGATTTTCTCCAGCACCTCGAATGGTAATGGTGCCGTCAGGAGCAATATCCATCTTATCGAATTCCGGTAATACAATCGGGCCACCATCACCGATAATGGTCAGGTTTTCCGAATTACGCAGGATGCCATCGGGATCGATGTTCAAATCACCGGTTCGGGTATAGACCGTTTCACCCTCTGCTGTTTGCGCCGTTATCCAGCCGTCTCCCCTCAAGGCCACATCCAAATCACGACCCGTCGATATCATGGTGCCCTGATTAAAGTTGGTACCTGGGTTTTCGGTCATGGCATAGGCTCGGGTCGGATGAGTCTCCCCCCAGACAGGCATCGACCGCGCCTGCTCGAAATCATTCTTAAATCCCGTCGTGTTGGCATTGGCCAGGTTGTTGGCATGAATAGTCTGCCCCAACATATTCTGCTTTGCGCCACTCATGGAAATAAATAATGCTCTGTCCATTGCTCTGTAACCCTGTAGGGAGCGGCAATCATTTGCTGCTCAAATTGTCTTACCTATAGAAAAAGCAAAGGCTATGCCCATTTACCCATAAAGCTCAAAATAAAACGTAACCTATTGTTTTTATTAAATTAAAATAAACAGAAAACCCAAACCAATCGAGTTTCAAGATTGAATTAATACCTAGGACGGCAAGGGTTTACCGCAACATTTATAGGGTATTGCCACACCCAATAGTGATAAGTATCCAGGCCACCTGCAGCAATAGGACAAAAAAACGCGACACCGCCAAAACGATGTCGCGCTTAATGACTACTGACCGAAGATGCAGGCTTAAATATTCAAAATGGTCTGGGTAACCGCATCGGAGGTTTCAATGGTTTTGGCATTGGCCTGATAGTTTCTCTGGGCAATAATCAGGTTCACCAACTCGTCAGAAAGTTCCACGTTAGAGGCCTCCAAAGCCCCTGCCTGCAATGCACCCAGGGTACCAGAACGTGGTGTGCCTATTACCTGATTACCAGATTCAAACGATTCGGCCCATTCCGTCTTGCCTAACGGACTCAAGCCCTCAGTATTGGCAAAATTGGCAAACACCACCTGCCCCTGAATACGACTTTGTCCATTAGTGTATCGAGCAAACAGGATGCCTTCGTCAGACACTTCAAGTCCTGCCAGTTGCCCGGTGCTGAAACCATCCTGACTAACACTCGTCACAGCAAAGGCACTGGAAAACTGGGTACTACCAGTCAAATCCAGATTATAACCGGTGGGTGAAACGGCTCCGTTCTGTGTACCGGTACTGTCACGTGGCTCCCAGCCAGCGAGCACCACTGGCGTGCCGGGTGCAGGTGCGGTCAACTGACCGGCTGCATCAAAGGTTAAAGCCTGCGTGAAAGGAGTAAATACGTTGGCCGCAGGGTTATCCGGTGGTGGGGTACCATCGGGCAAAGTACCATCAAAGTCCCGACCATCAATCAGAATATGCATATCCCAGGTATTAGCACCTGTTTTGACGAAGTACTGAGTCTGGATATGGGAATTACCCAGTGAATCGTAAACATTGACCGAGGTCGCCGAGTTGTAGGTTGCAGGATCCGTAGGGTCAAATGGAGCGATCGCAGGTACCACATCGCTGGAGTTAAGATTCAGTGTCTGAAGGACCGTACCTGTGGCTTGTGGGGATTGGTTGGTAGTATCTACCTGAAGATCGGTTAACACACCGGTTAATATTTGGCCGGTATTGTCAGCCGCATAGCCCTGCAAGTTTTTGCCAAAGTTATTGACGATAAACCCTTCTTTATCAGTGCCGAAATAGCCGGCACGGGTATACGTGGTTTCGCCGTTGTTATCCAACACAAAAAAACCATCTCCGTTAATCGCCATATCCAGACTGTTGCTGGTAAAAGTAATGCTGCCCTGAGTAAATTGCTGCCCAATATTAGCCAATAACACACCACTACCGGTCGCATTATCTGCTGTCCCCAAGGTTGATGCAGCGTACACATCTGCAAATTCCGCCCGCGATGATTTAAAGCCGATGGTGCTGGCATTGGCAATGTTGTTACCAGTCACCTCCAGCTCATTGCCGGCGGCACGGATACCACTCAAACCGATATTAAACGCCATGATTTATTCTCCTGATCGCTCGCGAGCGAATTACTCTTTGATCATCTGTACATCAGATAGCAACACTGAGCCCATGCCATCCAGATTCAATATAACGTCCCCGGTCCCAGCGGCACCGAGCGTAATGCTGTTAACATGTGCCGGTAACACGGTAGGCACTTGTTGGGATTTTCCGTCGATAGCAGCCTTAGCCTCGAATCGATACTCACCGGACGGCATAACATTGCCGTCGGCATCCTTGCCATCCCATTTAAATTCGATGTTACCCTTCTCTTTTGTGCCCAACGGAATCTGCTTCACCAGATCCCCCTGAGGGCTGTAAACATTGATGGTCAAATCTGGCGTGGAGGCAGGCAGCACCACTAGCCCTTCGGTTCCCCGGCCCGTTTCCACCTGGGTATTTTCCATGCCCAGCATAACGGTTCGGCCAACCAACGATGATGCTTGTAATGCCTGGCTCGATTGCATACCCGCGACAAAGTCCTGCATCGAGGTGTTCAGTTGTTCGACACCTTCGACCGTACTGAATTGCGCCAACTGGGCAATGAACTCACCATTTTCCTGGGGTTCCAACGGATTTTGGTTATTCATCTGAGCAACCAATAATTCCAGAAATTCATTTTTTCCCAGCTCATCATCCTTCTTCTGGTTCTCCTGCGAATTGGCAATGGAGTACTTATCCAGAGCGGATGTGCCTGTGGCTGCGGCTGCCGTGCTTAGTGTCATAGCGCTCTCCTTACTGTCCCAGGGTGAGGACCTTTTGCATCATGGTTTTAGCCGTATTCAAAACATCGACATTGGTTTGAAATGATCGCGATGCCGAGATCATGTCCGCCATCTGCTCCACGACATTCACGTTGGGGTAAAATACATAGCCATCTTCGTCAGCCATAGGGTGATTGGGGTCATAGCGCGCTTCCAGTTCTTGCTGGCTCTCGACCACGCCCAATACCCGAACACCCTGACCGACTTCCTTTGGCTGATCATCGAACAGCGAACCTTCCTGCTGAGCTTCGTTCAAGGCGTGGGCAAACACCGGGTAGCGTGCTCGATAGGTTTCATCAATGCTGCTACTGACTGTCTCTGCATTAGCAATGTTGCTGGATGTGGCGTTAAGACGAATGGACTGGGCACTCATGCCCGACCCGGCAATTGAAAAAACATTATTAAGCGACATGACTATTGTCCTTTTATGGCTGTACTTAAGCCTTTGAACTTGGAATTTAGAAAAGTGAAGCTGCTTTCAAAAGCGATCTTGTTCTGAGTGAACTCGGTGATTTCTCGCTGGGAATCGACGGTATTACCATCAACAGAAGGTTGGCTTGGCACCCGATATAACAGCTCAGTATCAGCCGTTTCATCAATAAAGCCGGATACATGCTGTTGATGAGTTCGGCTTAACTTTTGCTGCCCTTCTGTATCTTGCACTCCCTCTTGCTGCTTCATCACTGAGGCAAAATCAACATCACGAGCTTTAAACCCCGGGGTGTCTGCATTGGCAAGATTATTGGCCAGCACCTCGGCTCTTTGAGCCCGAAACTCAAGCGCTTGAGGGTGGATACCTAATGCCCTGTCAAAACTGATCGCCATGCTATGCCTCTATTCTGAAATCATTTTCGTCAGAAAGTTAATAGCAAGGCACATGCCAGAAATTTTTTTCCTTTATATTCAACAAGTTAGAATAAAAGCAACTAATCAGGGATGCCAAAGCGGCAATCTCTTTCCTCACAAGAGGCAACTCGGCTTCGCTTGTTGCCGCTTGCCATGCAGTGCTCGGCACTATCTGCCCAAGGAGCTCTATCAACTGGAATAAACAGGCAGGCGCACAGGCCCAGGATCGTCAAGAATCAGGTAAATGAAGGGCATGGAAAGATTGTAAACCTCAAAGGCTGAATAGCCTTTGAGGTTTTAATTATTTAGCGATATACATTATGCCTGGGCGGCACTGAACCATTTCATAAAGGTGAGATAAACCATTGAGCGCCTCAGAAGCACCAAGAAACAGGTAACCTCCAGGTTTCAGGCTGGCATGGATGCGGGTCAAAATATCCCGTTTAAAATCAGCGGAGAAGTAGATCAAAACATTACGGCAAAACACAATATCGAACTTACCCAGTGTTACGTAACTGTCCTGAAGATTGATGGCACGAAAATCGATTCGCTGCTTGATATTGGGTTTGACCTGCCAGCGCTTGCCCTCCAGGGGAATAAAGTGTTTCTGCAGGCGGTCATCTGACAATCCTCTGCCTAGCGCCAGGGTGTCATACTCCCCCAGTTTGGCTTCACCTAACACCTTACTGGACAGATCCGTAGCAATTATCTGCACGCCCCCCCGCAAAAGGCCAAGATTACTCTTTTCAAATTCATCGATAGCAATACTCTGGGAATAGGGCTCCTGACCGGAAGAGCAGGCCGCCGACCAGATACGCAGCCTCTGGCCAGGGTAGCGCTTGGCCAGATCGGGCAAAATGGTTTTCTTCAAGACCTCAAAAGGATAGCTATCACGAAACCAGAGGGTCTCATTGGTCGTCATCGCATCGACAACTTCACCCTTAAGCTTGCCCCGGGGCTGCGCCCCAATGCGCTTGACCAACTCGCTCAGTGTATCGATTTCATTGTTTGCCAGTATCTTACGAAGCCGGCTTTTCACCAGGTACTCTTTATTTTTACCCAGTACTATGCCGCAAGCTTTTTCAAGGAATTCACTGAAAACCTCAAAATCCCCCGCTGGGGCAGCTCTGCCCTGAGTTGATCCAAACTCGGCCAACGTATTACTCCTCTAAATCGAATTAATGCGCATTAATGGGTTTCGATTTGAAAACGCTTTATAACACTGCCAGCTAGATCGTCCGGATTGAACTTGGCGATAAAGTCATTGGCCCCTACTTTTTCTACCATCGCTTTGTTAAAGACACCACTAAGGGACGTGTGAAGCACTATGTACAGGCTCGACAAACGGGGATCAGCCCGAACTTCCGTGGTTAGTGTATAACCGTCCATTTCGGGCATTTCAATATCTGAAATCATCATCAGCAGGTGCTCGTCAATACTATCACCAGAATCCACCAGACTCTTCAAATAGTCGAGTGCTTCACGGCCATCATTTTTGAGAACAACCTCAACACCGATATTTTCAAGGCAACGCTGAACCTGCTTACGAGCAACAGCCGAATCATCGGCTACCAATACTTTCTGCGCCACCGCATGCGTTGTCACTTCATCCGTAATAAGGCCATCGCTGACCTCCTCACTTTGAGGTGCAACTTCGGCCAGGATTTTTTCGACGTCGATGATCTCTACCAACTGATCATCAACCTTGGTCACGGCGGTCAGGTAATGGTCCTTACCGGTCCCCTTTGGCGGTGGATGAATCTCTTCCCAATTCATATTGACGATGCGGTCTACCATCTGCACCAGAAAGCCCTGCACCTTCATGTTGTACTCAGTGATAATGACAAAGGCATTAGTCACATCATCCAGAGGACCTCTGCCAGTGGCCATATTCATATCAAGGATAGGTATTGTCCCCCCTCGAATATTGGCGACCCCTCTTACTACAGGGCTGCTTTTCGGCATCATGGTAAGCGTCGGACATTGCAATACTTCCTTCACTTTGAATACGTTGATGCCATACAACTGCTTGCCTTTGAGGCGAAACAGCAGCAACTCAAGTCGATTTTCCCCAACCAGCTGAGTCCGCTGGTTAACACTATCTAACACACCCGCCATGGATCATCTCCATTGGATTGACTGCAACGTCGGCACACCAAACCCCGTACCGAACCCAAAAACTCTTATACAGTGTTAATAGACTATAGCTGCTCGCCAAGCCAGTTAACAAGCCAAGTCACCAGCGAACTCCGAAGAGTTGATAAAGACACTTACAATAACATCGGCATATATATTGCTGACTTTAATCAAATACTGAAGAAGCGCCAGAAATTCGACGCCTCAACCGATGGTTCTATTGATTGGTCATCCTATGACATTTGTTCGTCTGTTAAACATATTAGCTGCCAGCCTGTTGCTATTCAGCGCTGTCGCCATGGCCCAGTCCTCTCAAGCGGACATCAAGGCAATGGTGGAGACCTATTTGCAGGGCAAGGCACAACAACAGCAAGTATCCCCTTCAACGCGTATAGAAGTAGAAGCCAACCCACTCGATCCCCGACTGAATTTACCCACCTGCTCAGTTCCTCTAAAGTTGATCGAAAATGAGCGCCATCATCGCCCTGGGCGACAAACAGTGCGTATTGAATGCGCCGGCTCACATCCATGGGGGATCTATGTAACCGCCAACATTCGAATCTTTCGACCGGTGGTTATCGCCAATCAACTGATCAACAAGAAGGCACCGATAACAAACGATGTGCTTCGCCTCGAAGAGCGAAACATCGCAGAACTGCGAGGCGGATATTACACGAATTTCAATGCCTTAACCCACACTGTGGCAAAACGCATGATTCGCCCCGGACAAGCACTGGCTCCGACACATGTCAAAGCAAGGGAAGTCGTGCAAAAAGGCGACTTTGTAACCATTACTGCCAAGGGCCAGCAACTATCCGTTAAAATGAGTGGCACGGCCCTTTCAGACGGAAAAATCAATCAGCAGATACGTGTACGTAACAACCGGTCAGAGAGAATCATCAAAGCCACTGTTACCGGCCCCAAGCAGGTTGAAGTCCAAATGTGAACGCCACACAACAACCAACTAACCCATTGATTATTAAAGGTATATTTTAATATACGGACAGTAATTCGGTATGAACTTATCAAGCCACAGTGCCAAACACACCGAGACAGTAAGCGAATGACAAAAAAAGCAAAAAAAATGCTAAAGTTCCTTTATCTGCCGCCGCTAACAAGTTTGACGGTAAATACTAGGTTCAGAGGGCGCCATCATGGCCATCAACGTTAACAACAATCTGTTAAATCCCGCAGGCACTCGCAGCAGCGAATCCAATGAGCGCCGAGGCGATGCTGTAGCACCCCCAAAAGCAGATCAAGCCCAGACATCCCAAGCCTCAACAACCAGGACAGATTCGGTTAACCTGAGCGCTGAAGGCAAAAGCTTGCGCCAAATCGAAGAAAAGCTGGCCAGCCAGCCCGATATCGATCAGGACAAGGTTGCCAGAGTTAAGCAGGCCATCGCGGATGGCTCCTATCAAGTGGATGCTCGTAAACTTGCTGAAAATCTCTACAGTCTGGAGACACAGCTAAATAAACCCTAACGGAGATGCCATGCCAGCGCACGCCATCCTGAAGCTATCCCGTCAAGATATAGAAACCGTCACCAACCTAAAAGAAACTCTCCAGCAAGAGCGCCTGGCTTTGGAAAACAGTGATGCCGAATCACTGGAAGCCCTGCTGAGCGACAAAACCTCCCAGCTGAACCAGATCAATGACAATGCCCGTCGTCGCAGCGAATTACTCGCCGCTCTAGGCTTCCCAAACGACCGCGATGGAATGCAAAGCTTTATTGCCACCCTCCCGCAGGAAGAACGAACCGAACTATCTGCCCTATGGGACAATCTGGAAACTACTCTGGAAGAGTGCAAAGAGCACAACCTTATCAATGCCCGGGTATTGCAACATACTCGAGGCGTAGTTGATCGACTCCTGACCATCTATAGAGGTTCTGCAGCAAAATCTGTTAGCCTGTATGGAGAAGACGGGACCCAGACCCGTGATAACGAACACCGAAGCATCACTAAAGCCTGAATACTATTGTTAAGTAACGACGGGGAAGTCGTATAAGGGTTGCACATCAATATGGATTCCAAAGACAACTTTCGCCGGCTTACTACACCTCGCGAGATTGCCCATTATTTAAAAATCTCCAAGGACCAAAAAGAGCCGGTAACGATTTACTTTCCTGAACGAAAAGAGGGCTTTCGTTCTTTTTTTGTTGGTGTAGATACGGAACATCTGGAAATCGAACTCGATTCCATGGTGCCGACTCTCGGCGATCGCTTTATTCGAGCCAATGAAACATTTGACGTTATAGGCAGCGTGTCCGGTGTACAACTGAGATTTAACAACAACACTCTGGACAAGCTGAATGAAGATGCCGATGGTAATCCAGGCTATTGCATCCCCTTTCCCAATGAAATGCGTTACATGCAACGCAGAGATGCCTTTCGCGCACAGATACAACATTCCATTCGAATCAAGACCGTGCTAATTCATGAGGAGTTTCCTCATAAGATCAGCGGTTTCTTATCTGACCTGTCCGCTACCGGCTGCCGAGTTGTTTTAAGGCAGGCCGAGCTACAGGAGATGCAAGTCGCCAGCGGAATCAGTTTTAACTCCCTTCGCTTTCAAATTCCAGGCGGTATAGAGATCGATACCATTGCGACAGTACGTAATGTGCTCATCCACGAAGAGATTGAAGAAGTACAAATTGGACTCGAATTTACCGACCTTTCTGGCATCAATGAGCGACACATAGACCGTTTTGTAAATCAGTTGCAGCGCGACGCACGTCGCGACCGATAACCGACTTCCCGCTCCAACATCGCTTAATCGGACTGCCAGCGTTTAACATCCTCCGGATGATCAACATCCCAGAGTGTCTCCAACTCTTTCCAAGCGACGCCTTGCTGCTGTAATTGTTGTCGACTCTGTTGCAGCACTGCCTCTGTTCCCCAGTCAATATTTTCGAAAATAGCCGGAACATTCTCACTCGCTCCCACCAACACATAGCCTCCGTCTTCAGCTGGTCCAAAGACTATTGGGGCACCCTCTTCCAAGGCCGCAAACGCAGCACTGATGTACTCGGGATTGATGACCGGACAATCGCTGCCGGTAATCACTACCTTGTCATACCGCTGCAAGTTAAACTCGATCGCCTGTTGCATGCGCCGACCAAGATCACCTTGTGTTTGCAAGTGTTTGGACCAGACATCAAACCCAGGATCAGAAAATGCCGAATGCTGGAGATCAAAGCCCGCCCACAGCTGCTTCTGGACATTCTGACAACGGTTGAAAACCGACGCAGTATGCTGCAATAAAGCCTCATGTACTCGGGTTGCAGTTTCAGCCCCCAACTGAGGGATCAATCGCGTTTTCACTTTGCCGGCCACCGGAGGTTTGGCAAAAAGTAACAAGGCATCCGTCATCTTCACTTGTATCCTTTAATTCTGTTTACGATATTGACGCGCCAGAGACTGGGTAGAGACACCCAAAAAATAAAGGAGCCTCAACTTCCACATTAAGAAGATGGTTCTGAACACCCCCGCCGATTGCCAGCGTCGGCTGGAGGTTTCCAACGGTGTATCAATACAGACCGGCGGACTGTGCACTTTCAGTCGCTTACAGAGCTCAACATCCTCCATTAACGGAATATTGGCAAAGCCGCCCATCGCCAGAAACAGACTGCGACGGACAAATATCGCCTGATCACCCGTCGCTATCCCTGTCAGTCGGGAACGATGATTCATAAACCAGGCAATAATAGGAAACATCCAGTGTTGACCACTAAGCCGGACATCGAACCGTCCCCAGCTTCCTTCATGGGAAGCTGCCTGGAGCAAAGCTTCGGCATCAGAGGGTAACCGGGTATCGGCATGCAGAAACAGCAAGACATCTCCCTCGGCCAGATTGGCACCCGCCATCATTTGTCTGGCCCTACCCGGTTCACTTATGATCGCCTTATCAACCCAGGGTGTTGCCAGCGCTAAAGTCCCATCCTCGCTACCTCCGTCGACCAGAATCAGCTCATGACCTGCCGCGCGAAAATCCTGCAACGGGCGCAGATGAGTTTCTATCGAGGCAGCTTCATTAAGAACAGGGATGATTATAGAGAGGCGCATCAGAGTGTTCCGAGAACTCCTGGATGACATAATATTGGCTAGCAGAAGGAGTAGATGGCGCTCCCACAGGGACTCGAACCCCGATCGATCGCTTAGGAGGCGACTGTTCTATCCGGTTGAACTATAGGAGCGAAGTTGGCAATCTTACAGAATCAACGCGCATTTGCAATGCTGCCTGACCCACCTTAACTGGCGATCGATAAAGTTGCCGCCCAAACCGTTTTGCGGTAACGAGAGACTGTAATGGATTCACAGCAACGCTTGCGCCTGATCGCCTACAGCGGATTGATCATAGCCGCCCTGTCATGGGCCGGTAACGCGTTGGTAGGAAAATACACAGCGGGATCGATTCCTCCAATGGCGTTATCAATGGGTCGTTGGAGCCTGGCTCTATTAATACTCTTACCCATTGCAGGCTTGCAACTGTGGCGTTATCGCGATGTGGTGAAAACCCACTATTGGAAGATCCAAATCCTGGCGATATTGAGTATCACCTGTTACAACAGTTTCCTCTACCTGGCAGTGCAAAGCACTACGGCTATTAACATCACCCTGATCACTACCGCCATGCCGATTGCGGCAATTATCTTTGCTTTTTGGTTACTCGGAGAGCGGCCTCGTCTTTTACAGCTGGCTGGGGTGAGCTTATCTCTTATTGGTCTGTTTATTTTGATCAGTGAGGCCAGCTGGCAAAGAATCGCCCAACTGGAGTTTCATCAAGGTGATTTGATAATGAGCATTGCCACGGTTTGTTGGGCGCTGTACTCAATATTGCTGAAGAAATTCTCGCCCCCTATTCCGCCAGCCCCCCTCTTATTGATCTTAATCGTGCTGGGTGCTCCGGTGATCTTTCCCTTTTACTATTGGGAATCCTTATCCACCAGCTACTCAGCTTCTCTGGATGATCTTTGGGTGTTTGTATTTGTTGCCCTGCTGCCCTCGATCATTGCCTATTTATGCTGGAATAATGGGGTTAAGGTTCTGGGCTCAACGGTGCCAACCCTGTTCAGCTACCTGATTCCCATTTTTACCATTTTACTGGCCATCCCTTTACTAGGCGAAAAACTTTTCGCCTATCATGCCATTGGAGGAATCTTAACCTTTGCCGGCCTCTATTTATCCACACGTTCCTGAGCCAGTACTTCGCTCATCGGAGGAACTAACAGAGTGGGATCGATCCTTTGCTCGAACCAGTTCATACGCCAGTCCAGATGAGCGCCAGTAACGCGCCCAGTCGCCCCGACTTCTGCCACGGGTTGGCCCTGACGAACAGTTTCACCGGCCTTGACCAACAGCTTGCTCAAATGCAAAAAACTCGATGATACGCCATGGCCATGGTCCATAATCAATGTGCCCCCGGAAAAAAACAGATCGAGCTCCGCAAAGGTGATGACCGCATCTGCAGGGGCTACGACAACAGTACCGGTCGGCGCTGCCACATCGACACCGTAATGAGGTCGACGTGGTTCCCCGTTATAAACACGCTGACTGCCATAAACCCCGGTTATTGGGCCCGTTAATGGCCAGATAAAAGTCTGGGTAAAAAACAGCTGAGGAAGGTCTTGTTTGCGAGCCTTTTTTACTCGCGCATTTTCTGCACGGATACGAATCAGATCATCCTGGTTAGGCTGCATGATTCGCCGGGCAATCCCATCGATGCGTTGAATACGATAATCGCGACTCTGCAATGACAAATCATAATTCTGGGTTGTGCCATCAGGAGAGGTTATTTGAAAGCGTTGCTGCAACTTGGCATCCCGGTCGAAACCGATGGCAAAGGTACCGTCCTCAGCAACCTGCACTCGACGTTTACCAAGCCAGACCTGATGATCGGGATCCGTTTTACCAATATACAGACTGCCCTGAGTTAGGGGTTGTGCCTGGTCAGCAAATGCCAAACCCGCCATCATAATTAGCACAAAAAGCAGGCAACTGTTCCACCGCATTATGTTCATAGGAATTCCTTCAAAAACTCTGAGCGCGCATCATTTCTACACTATATTCAAGCAATCAGCAAAATCACTGTGCCCGGTTTAATTACATGACTAAAAAACAGGGCGATTATCCTTGGGCTATCTACTCCCAAGGGCCTTTGTTATCGTATTTTCAAAGCCTGCCAGTCACAACAGAACAGGGCACTCCCGTGATCGTCAAAACCCGGCAACTCAGTAAAAAATTCAGCCAACCCATTTTACAAGCCGTCGACCTTGAAATAACCGCGGGTGAAACGGTTTTGCTGTTGGGCGAAAGCGGTTCTGGTAAATCGACTCTGCTCAATTTATTGGCCGGTTTACAACTTGCCGATAACGGCAATATCTGGATTGCTGACCAGCAACTGGACCGTATGAACGACCACCAGCGCACTCTTTTGAGAAGACGGCATATCGGGTTTATTTACCAACATTACAATCTGATCCCTACCCTGACCGTAGCAGAAAACCTTCGCCTGCCCCTGCAACTGAACCGCTTAGCCGGTCAGGAAAACCGTCCTGCCGAGTTACTCGATGCCGTTGGCTTAAGTAATGCCTGCCACCGCATGCCTGGCTCTCTGTCCGGCGGAGAGCAGCAGCGCGTTGCCATTTGCCGCGCCCTGATCCACCGCCCCGATCTGGTTCTGGCTGATGAGCCAACGGGGAGTCTCGATAACGTCACAGCACGCGCCGTTACCCGACTGATGTTCGAGCAAATTCGAGCCATGAAGCAGACTCTGCTCATTGTTAGTCACAATGAAGCGCTTCGTGATCAAGTCGATAAAAGTTACCGATTACACGACGGCAAGCTGGTTCAACTGCCATGAATCAGCCGATCCTTTTGCTGCTACGCGCCATTGTAGGCCATTATCGCAACCACCCCTGGCAGCTTCTGTTAATGTGGGTCGGTATCGCGGTCGGCGTAGCAACCATTATCGGGGTCGAGCTATTAAATGACAGTGCACGGCGTAGCATCGCTTCATCTCAACAACAGCTCACCTCCGGCGCCAGTCATATCATCGAAGGCGATGCACTTGCCGTTGAGCAAACCTACCGCAGGATTCAGCGAGAAATCCCCGGTCTAAAAGCAACGCCATTGCTCCGTATTCCCCTGACAGATCCAGACACAGGACATCAACTGGAACTGTTGGGAATCGATCCGATTACCCTGTTTGATTTACAACCCAACTTCAATCAGGAGTCATCCTTTCAGGTCAACCCTGAAGAACTCATACCGGCAAAAAAGGGCCTGTACCTTGATCAAGCAACCGCGCGCATGATGGGCTGGGCAACGGGTCAGGAACGGATCCTCGAAGGCCCTCTGGGATCAAGTTCATTGCGGTTATTGAAAACCTTCGACAGCATTGCCGTATCCATGTCGGCCAACAAATCTATTGCTCTGATGGATATTGGCAAGGCAATGTCGCTGTTCACCAAGGCTCCTGCAATCACCCAGATACGATTGAAGCTGGATGACGCCACACTTCAACAAGTGGAAGATCGAATGGTTGCTCCCGCCAGGCTACGTGCTCTGGAAAACCGAGTCGGCAGCCTGCTTAAGATGCGCCAATCCTTTGAACTCAGTCTCAATGCGTTAAGCGCAATGGCGTTGCTGATGGGTCTGTTTCTCGTATACAACAGCAGTCACTTTGGTTTTCTGCAGCGTCAACCATTGCTAGCGCAACTACGCTCAATGGGCGTCAGTAGTCGCCAGATTGGCACCTGCCTGTCGTTCGAATATGCCGTGCTGGCGATCAGTGCCTCTTTGTGTGCCGTCCCACTAGGCTGGCTGTTAGCACACCAACTGGCCAGTTTGATGAGCGCAGGCCATATGGCAGGAGGCCCCTCTGCCATCTTACTGAATGCCAACAACCTGATTATTGCCATCCTGATCGGCTGCCTGGCCAGCTTTGCCGCCTGCCTGCTGCCGCTTGTGAGCGCGCCAAAAACAGGCGCGCGCCCTTTTGGTTCAGCGATAAATGTAAGCAATAGCAAGGTCCATCACCCCCGCTGGCAACCGCTTGCCGCCATCGGCTTATTAAGCACAGCGGGCCTGTTATTGTCCCTGCCACACACCAGTATTATGGTGAGTTATGGTGCCATCAGCCTGTTACTACTCGGTCTCGCCCTGCTCACCCCGCTGATTCTGGCAAGCATGCTTAGTCTACTCGAACGATCGCAGAAAACAGCCAATGGGAGGCATTGGTTACCTCTGCTACTGATTCGGGAAACCTTGCGAAACCTGGGGCGCACTCGCGTCGCGTTAATGGCACTGATGGTTGCTGTGGCAACCAGTTTTGGTATGCAACTGATGATCGACAGCTTTCGCGGGTCCGTAGAACAGTGGTTGGATCAACGACTGAATGCCCCGGTCTACCTGCGCATGGCAAGCCAGAACCAGCAGCTACGGCCCGACATAGCACCGGCATTACTGACCGAACTAGGCGGTCTGGAGCGCATTGATTTTGTATCCGAGTTCTCCTTTCAAAAGCTGTGGATTCAGGATCGCCAGGTTGAGGCCATGGTGAATAACTTCCCTCCCCCTTCCCGGGAGGGGTACCTGTTACTGGAAGACAATGGCCAACCACCCTGGCCGCAACTGAACGAGGGTCCAGCAACATTGGTAAGTGAACCCCTCGCCTATCATTTGAATATCAGTGTTGGCGACTCCATAACCACCGAGATCAACGGCGAAGCTGTCAGCTTATCCGTGATCGGGATTTTTCAGGATTATGGTAGCGAACAGGGGCGGCTGCTCCTTGGCAAACCGTTCTATCAAACCTTAACATCGACCAGTCGTATCAGGGCTTTAGGCCTCTATACCGGCATGTCGCTGGAAGCGCTTCGCCAGCAGCTTGGCAACCGCTGGCTATCCCGCATCGAACTGATCGATCAACAAGGGTTAAAAGAGCGCTCACTAGCCGTATTCGACCAGACATTTGCTATCACGTCGGCACTTCAGCTACTGGCCATCATGGTGGCCTTTATGGGGCTTTTTGCTTCCTTACTCGCGATACTGATGGAGCGTAAACAGCAGATGAGAGTCTTCCATCAGCTTGGCCTGACGTCATTAGAGCGCGGCTGCCTATTGATGGGTGAAGGAATGATCATTGGGATAGCTGCGGGTGTTCTGGCCATTCCCGGCGGTGAAATATTGGCCTGGATTCTGCTAAAAGTGATCAACTTAAAGGCATTTGGCTGGAACCTCGATCTTATCCAGCACAATATGGCCTGGCTGCACCCCATACTGCTGTCCTGCTTTGCCGCCTTTCTTGCCACCCTCTATCCAGCCTGGCGGTTAGCGGGCCCGCCCCCTCAATCCGAGGAGGCGGAATGAAACCCTTGTATCGCCAACCGTTACTCATACTCACTCTTGCTTTGACCGTTCTTGCGGCGTTGCTCTGGTCTGGATTGCCTAACGATGATCAAAGCCCTGATCTCACAGAGCAAAACAGTCCTCTCACTTCGTTACTCGGAGGCCTGGAGCCTGAAGAGCCCTTTCCTCAAGTGAGCGCCCCACGGCCCTTCGACTTCCCCGCAGATCATCTTGAGCATCCCGAATATCAAAACGAGTGGTGGTACTTTACCGGGCACCTGAAGGAGGTTGGGCAAGATGATTATCAATATGGTTTTCAATTCACTTTATTTCGACACGCACTCGCACCTCCGCGGCCGGATGATACCGATTGGGCTTCCAACCAGATTTATATGGGCCACCTGGCATTGACAGACTTCACTACCGGACGCCACATGGCTACTGAAATTTTCAGCCGCAAGGGACCAGATCTCGCGGGAACAGCATTGCAACCACCTCAGGTTTGGGTGAAACACTGGCGGATCCAGTCGCAACAGAACGACCGCTGGTTACCCTTGATGTTAGAAGCAAATGCGCCAGAGCTTCCTTTGAAGCTTGCGTTAACAGCTACCAGCCAAATCCCCCCTGTGCTGCAAGGCATTGAAGGTTACAGTCCCAAGAGTCCAGCCACTGCATCCTATTACTATTCTTACACTCACCTTGAGATTTTCGGCACCCTGTCAACCGATAACAAGCATGAAACGCACGTTACAGGCCAGGCCTGGTTCGACCATGAATGGAGTAGCAGCTACCTGGAATCAGATCAAAAGGGGTGGGACTGGTTCTCCCTGCAGCTGGATAACGGCATGGCCTTGATGCTGTTTGAGATCCGAAGTCCAGTGCCTGAATTGAATACACGAACCGTCACTCTAACCGATGCCAACGGACAAAAAATCCCTCTGACACCCAGCGACGTTGAAACCTCGGTGACCAAACACTGGCAGAGTCCCAGCGGTAGAAATTATCCAGCGCAATGGCGGCTACGAATACCCTCACAACAGATGGATGTAATAATTACGCCACGAGTGGCTGATCAAGAAATGCGGCTTACGGTGGTGTACTGGGAGGGCGCTGTCCAGGTAAAGGGCACTCACCAGGGTGTAGGTTACGTAGAACTTAGCGGCTACCAGGAAGAATAATGGTATTCCCCAAAAACGCCCCAGAAACCAGACAGTAACGCTGATAAATTGTTATTATTTTCAAGACCGCCAGCGCCGGATGTAAACCGGCCAAAAGAAAACCTTATTCACCGGAAACTACCTGTGAAAAATGAGCGATGCATAACATCGCGGATAGAAAGCCAATATCTCGCTAGACTGAATGATCACAACGGGTTTGTTGCTGAGCCAAAGAGGACCCAGGCACCGGATCTATACCACTGCAACTACTGAAAGGATGACAGCGACCAAGGCGTTTCAATGACAACCAACCGCCCTTGATGACGCCATGCAATTCAATCGCTTCCAGCGCATATTCTGAACAGGTGGGATAAAACCGGCAACGCGGCCCTAACAGCGGGCTAATGGCCAGTTGATAGCATCGCAGTAGTTTTTTAATTAGATATTTCACGCTCATCCAGTCAACTGAGTTTAGCTTGAGTTGAATTATAACAGTTCAGCCTATTCTCAGCGATTGGGGCTCCAAGCAGGTGCCTGGCCCCTAAATTCATCATTGCCCACAGGCTTACCCCTACTCGCACCACGCCATACACTCCCCCCTCAATGAGGTTTGATGATCAAAGTCACTATTTCGTTCTTTTGCGGAAACTGCGTATTTACCCTGTAGCCACCGAGAGCTATGTTTATCGCAGAAAATCTAGAGGTAATACCAATGATCGGTTATTTGAAGCACCTCCTGCATAGGAATGAGGTCAAGCGACAATACGGCTTCTTCTCTGACTACCGCGTCTGTGTCATTGACCTGCTCAAACGATCCCTGACGGATCAATCACAAAATAAGACCGGGCTATTTGAAATCAATAGTAGTCAGATCGACGGTCGGCTATCCAAGGTGATTCAAAAAGATTGGCATAAAGGGGTCAATGCACACACCTGCCGCGATGAGTTGCTCCACGAAATGCACCAAATCAGCCAGTCATCTCATAAAAACGCGGCTTAATAATCTGCCTACTACTTTGACGACCCACTCTTTGGCGAGAGCGGGTCCCTTGCGTCAATACGATATCGATGTGGGCTAGTCAAAGATTCCTTTCAACGCCCCGCCTACCTCTTGACCCAGTTTCGACTCCACTTCTTTTTGGGCTTTCTCCCGGGCCTGCTCGACGTGTTTATCGGTCTCCTGTTTAACTCGCGCTTTCACCAGATCACCCGCGGCGGCGGCCAAGTCGTCTTTCAAGCCTTGCTGATCAACCGATATCGCCGGTGACGCCAGCGGACCGGTCAGCTGTACTCGAGTTTTTAAACGTTTGATTGGCGCTTCCCCGGCCCCTTCTATGGCAAGGGTTGCATTGGTAAGCACGACATTGAGCGGCAGCTCAATCGAAGCCTCGGAGCCCACAGAAAGGATTCCGTCCGCTTTAAGCGCCAACTCCCCCCCTCGCAGAGTCGTATCGCCATCCAGTTTCAGCTGTTCTAACAGAGGTTCAGCGGGCCATTTTTGCAGCAGGATGCCAATTTTGTTCTCACCCCCTCCCTGCTTAAACTGACCCAGAGTCAATCTGGAGAGCAAACGCTGATCGCTCGATTCAATCTCAATACGCGGCGTTTGAGAGGATAGCCATGGCTGGCTGGATATCTCCCGGGCCCTGATCTCCAGGGTGGCTTGTGGCCAATCCGTCACAGCAACCTTATCAGCAAACAGTTCACCCACGGATAGCGAAGGCACCTGTTGCACCAGATGATTGGCTCGAACGCTGGCGTAACCATAACGCTCAATTTCACGACGTAAACGCTCTTCAAGCGACTCTGCTGCCGTCGTTGTTTTTCCTTCTGAAGGCAAAGGTAAACGTTCAACCCACTGAGCAAGCTGCTGAAAACGTTGGCGCCACAGCTGTCCCGTGGTAATAAACTGGTCCAGATCCCCTTTCACTCTGCTGCCGTTAATCTCATTCTCTGCTGTAACAGGGGCAGCCGTTGACGCCTCCTGCACCGGTTCAACCAGGCGCTGTCCAGCCACCGCACGCGGAGAACCATAGGCACCCCCCGAAATCGCCACTCTGTCGAGGCGCAATCGTTTGCGCAGCAGATCCATGCTGCTGAGATTGGCCTCAATGCGATCTGCACTGAACAGGTTTCTGTCGAGATGATTCGGATCGGTCATCGCCAATCCCTCTAATACCAGACGCCCGTCGGCCAGATCCAGAGTACCGCCTTCAAGCTCGACAGTGGCGCCATTCGCCCGTTCCAGGCCGCCACGAAGCTGCTCAATCACCCAGCTACTGGCAAGCAGGCTTTGGGCAAGCCATAACAAGAGACAAAGCGCGATGGCGACTAGCACCCCTGGCCAGCGAATCAGCTTACCCCGGGCCTGCAACACCTCTTCGTAACGCTGGCCGCTGCCAGATCCCAGAAACACCCAGGTGATCAACTTCCCGGTTACCCCCGCAGACAGGTTGGCATAAAGATCACTGTTTTTCTCAAGGGAAGCCATTTTGCGCCGGAAACCACCCAACACAACAATCAGGGCAAACGCACATGCCGCTCCCAAAACCAAACCTAGCACCAGGGCTCCGGTCGTCAGGTAATACTCAAACCCGAATAGCGCCAACACCGGTGTATTAACCAGAAACACAAAAAAGGATTCCGTCCCTCCCTCAAGCAACACGCGACCAATAGCAAAGCTGAGCGGCTGCAGTAGCAGCGAAAGTAATTTGGCGACAGCAAACAACAAGCCCACAAGCGTCAGGTTTGCATTAAACACCAGCAATAACAGAATGGTCGCGAGCATCAGTCCCGGCGCCGAAGAAAAGCCGGGAAGAAAACCCAGCACAACAGCAAGCATGGAACCGATGGCTAATTGTGCCGGGGTAGTGTTACCTCGAAGTAGCGCACCCAGTTTACGAGTGATCATTTTTATTCCCTTGGAAGTTGCTGAATACTGCAGGCAGAAAAACTACCCTCTCATGGCAAACTGTAATAATACCCTGACATGAGTGACACCACGCTTGCTAAACGTAGATAATTTAAGCATTTTCAGATAGCCAAATACGACCGCAAGTGGTCATCATGCGATGAGGGCTATTTAAGCTCCGCATGCCGGTAGCAGCTGGTAAGGTGGTCATTGACCATTCCTGTGGCCTGCATATAGGCATAGCAAATAGTGCTTCCCACAAAGTTAAACCCTTTTTTCTTCAAATCTTTACTCATTGCATCCGACTCCGGCGTAGTCACCGGAACCTCGGACATAGTTCGCCAATGATTCTGACGAACCTCGTGGTCCATAAAATGCCATATATAGTCATTAAAACTATCGACGGACTCTAATAAATCGAGATAGGCACGAGCATTACGCCGAAAAGATTCGATCTTCAGTCGATTGCGTATTATCGCCGGATTTCCTTGCAGCTTGGCCAGCTTGGCATCGCTGTACCGGGCAATTTTTTGAGCATCAAAACCGTCAAACAGTTTGCGATAGGCCTCACGCTTATTCAACACGGTAATCCATGACAAGCCAGCCTGCGCCCCTTCCAATAGCAGAAACTCGAACAACCGGGCATCCTCGTGCAATGGAACCCCCCACTCGGTGTCGTGGTACTCGCAATACAGTTCTGTGGTGGGCCAGGGGCAGCGTTCCATGTTCACAATCCTTGTTTGGACAACAGGCCAGAGGATTGCTTGATTACCAATCCTGGTCAAGTCCGAAGGGCGATATAGTCACTGTTGTTTTGGTAACGAACTGTCTATGCTATTGCGATTCAATATTCTGATGGGAGAAAGAGATGAAGGCGATTCAGGTTCACGAACATGGTGATATCGATGTTCTCAAACTCGAGGAGATTTCTGACCTGCAGCCTGGCGACGAGCAAGTGGTCGTCTCAATCAAAGCCGCCGGGGTCAATCCTGTCGATACTTACATTAGAGCCGGTATCAACAACTACAGCGCCCTGTTTCCTCACTGCCCTGGTAAGGATGCCGCCGGCACGGTGCTCAAGGTGGGTAAAGAAGTCACTCGGGTCAAGGCTGGTGATCGGGTCTACTGCGCGGGCAACCTGACCGGTGCCAGTGCAGAACAAACGCTCTGCAACGAAAATCAGGTACAGCCTTTACCCGACAATATCAGCTTCGAACAAGGCGCCTGTATTGGTGTGCCCTACACAACCGCCTGGCGCGCACTGTTCATTCGGGCCCACGCCATGCCGGCTGAAACCGTACTGATTCATGGTGCGAGTGGCGGTGTTGGGCTCGCCGCCGTGCAGCTGGCCAAAGCCGCGGGTTTACGGGTCATTGGTACCGCCAGCACTGATGTTGGTCGCGATTTGGTCTTGGCCAATGGCGCACACCATGCGCTTGATCACAACGACCCTGAACACCTGCAAGAGGTAATCGCCCTCACCGGTGGACAAGGGGTCAATCTGATCCTGGAGATGCTGGCCAACGTTAATCTGGGCCATGACCTGTCGGCTCTGGCCAAAGAAGGACGGGTTGTGGTGATTGGTAGCAGAGGGCCGGTAGAGATCAATCCGCGCGACACCATGGCTCGAGATGCCGCCATTCTGGGTATGGCACTGGCCAATGCAACCCCGGCAGAACTGCGACGCATCCACGCCTCAATCGTGGCCGGGCTCGAAAATGGGTCACTGAATCCGGTCGTCAACAAAAGCTTCCCATTAGCGCAAATGGGTCTGGCTCATGAGGCCGTATTGGAGCCTGGCGCCTGCGGTAACATTGTGGTCACGGTTTAGCCGGCCTAGCCCCGGGGTCAACTTAGGCCCCGGGAACCAAGCTTCTGCGTGATGGTCTCAACAAACAACAGGACTGAAAAGTATATTCATAATGATCCGATCGTTATTCACTGCCTTATTTGCCGGAGCCCTCTTGCTCAGTGGTTGCACTCAGCTTGAACAAGAAAACCTGCGCTACCCTCTAAACGTCAATACACACCTGTCAGGCAATAGACTCGAGGTCAGGGTAAATTCGCCGACCAAAGGCCCTGTAAAACAAGCTCAAATCCAGGTGATTGACGAAGATACACAGCAAGTCATTGTCGATGCGCCGCTCAATAATAACGGTCTATTGCGCTTTAGAGTCCCCTCCCTTTCGACCCGTTTGACCGTGTTGGCGGTTGATAACGAAGGCAATGAGGGAAGACGCCTGCTAACCGGTGATGAGCTGATGAACGACGATATTGGATCAGGGCAATAATTGGATAAAGCTGAACAAGCCCATCATGAGTTCCACTGGAAAGAGTAACAACGGGCACCGCATCGCTCTTGAGCTGACAAATAAGATATAGACCGAGATAGCATTATGATTCGACTACTTTTTTGCACTGCACTATTAAGCCTTAGTCTGCTCTCAGGGTGTGCTCAAATCGAGAAGCAGAACGCGGACTACCCGCTAACGGTCAATACCCAGGTCATCGGTAACCGTATTACTATCCGGATAAATTCAGCCAAAACGGGCCCCGTCAAGCAAGCCCAGGTCACCATCACTGACGATATTCGCCAGATCGTCTTTGACGAGCCGATGGGAAGCTCAGGAGTAATTCGTTTCCGGGTGCCCACCCTGGCAACAAAGCTAACCATCATCGTGGTTGATGCCGAGGGCAACAAAGGTCGAGCCATACTGATGGGCGACCAACTTAGGGAAAGCGAAGGCCGCAACCGACGCTGGTATTGATAAATCAATACCAGCAGGCTTTAAGGCACCTCTGATTAATTCAGAGAGATCTCTGCGGGTCCTAAAAATGGTTTTTATCAAGGCGAAGCTGGCCGTTCATGTCGAGACCTGGACAAGGGCTTCAACACCGAGAAAAACCATTTTTAGGACCGCCCTACGGGGCTTTCGGGCGAATCCAGCCTCTTT